>CALZMR010000048.1 GCA_945788575.1 uncultured Woeseiaceae bacterium | reverse complement strand
ATTGTCCACGATCTCCTGCTCGTGCTCGGCCGACAGCTGCTCGATCCTCTGCTCCTGTGTTTCGCTGAGAGTGACGAGATCGCCAATATCCAGCTCCAGGACGGCACAGACTTCGTCCAGGCGCCGCAGCGAGAAATTGGCCGTCGAGAACATGTGCTTGACCGCAGACTCTGACAGGTCGAGACGTTCAGCCAGCGCCTTGTAGGTGATGCTCCGTACCTTCAGCTGCCTTTTGAGCGTGTCGATGATTCGTGCCGATGTTGTCATAGTGCTCCAAAAGGTATCAAAAACTTATACCAAGAGTGTGAAATAGCTAACTAATCAGATAACAGTTGCTAATAACTATACCTGATTCTAGGCTCGATTCCGTACTAAACATTCGCTAGAGGAGTCATCATGAGTCTGATTCGAAGAATTTCAGCAACGATTTCATCGTCGGTCGACCGTGCTGTCAGCAAGGTCGAGAACCACGACGCCATTGTTAACGCTGCGCTCCGTGACACGCAGCAGGCCGCGGCCCGTTCGCGGGTGCGACTGGAACGTGTCCGCAAGGACGGCCACGCGCTGAAGAACCGCTACCAGGCGCTGCAGATTGCGGAGTCCCGCTGGACCGAACGTGCGAAAAATATCGCCGCCAAGGACGAGGCGAAAGCGCTCGAGTGCCTGCGCCGGCGCCGGGAATGCGTTACGCAACTCGGGCACCTGAAGGATTCCATCGAGAAGCACGAAGAGCTCGAGAACCGAATCGCCGAGCAGGTGAAGAAGATCGAAGCGCGCATTGGCGAAGTTGCCCATCAGCGCAACATGATGCGCTCGCGGCAGTCGGTCGTGGAGGCCATGCGCTCTATCCACAACATCGAGGGTGTGTCCTACGGCGAGGTCGAAGATACGTTCGATCGCTGGGAGATCAATCTCGGCGAAACCGAGATTCTCCTGGGGGCCAACACGTCGACCGATCCGCTCGATTCGGCCTTTCTCGCAGAAGAAGACGCGGAGGAACTTCGCGCCGAACTGGACGAGCTGATCAACAGCGACAGGGAGGATTCTTCATGAATACTTCTGTATCTCAAAATTTTGAAAGGGTGGTCGGCCCGGAGTTCGTACCATCGACATCGCGATTTGACGTCGAGCGCATCATGAACTCGATTCGCGATTTCGCAACGGTCTCGGAGGCTTTGCGCATCCTTGGTGCGAGTGTCTTGCTGGCATCCATGTCGGTGTTCCTTTTGCAAGGGTGGAACAACGGTAACGACATTAGTCGTTACCTGATGCTGCTCGCACAAACGGGATTACTCACCGCCGCCGGCTTCGCTATGAGCCATGGGCTAAAGGAAACCAAGGGTGCGCGCCTGTTCTTCGGGCTCGCGCTGGTCTCCGTGCCGGCAATCTTTACGATTCTGGGTGCGCTTCTGTACTCGGTATTCCAATGGGACGGGGCGCTTACAACGTATCCCGGGTACGCAACCTGGCAGATCGAAAATGTCGCAAGCACCGGCATTACGCTCGCCGGTGCCATGGTCGTGTTGCTACCAGTGACGGTCTTTTGTTTCGCGATCATGGCGCGTCATTCAGCAAAGACACTGTCGTTGAACTTCTTTGCGCTCAACGTGATGCTGTTGCTGCCGATTCGCAGCTCTCTCGCAGCAGGTTCAGTCGCATTGCTTGGCATCGTGTACGCGTTGTATGTCGTCAGGAACCTGATCGGGAAGGACAGGGCGCTGAAAACGGCGGAAGGGAAGTTCGCCTTGGCAACGCTGTTTATTCCGGCCGGAATCATCCTGTTCCGCAGCATGTATTTCTACCAGATCGACAGTTTGTTGATCGCCATGCTGTCGCTGGCGGCATTCCTGGCCGCCCGTCAGGCCTCGATTTTTCCGGATCGAAGTCAGCGCATTGCGACAATGCTGGATGTGATTTCACTGCCGATTGCGCTGGTATTCGCTACGGCGCTGGTCAGCGCGTTCGAGCCGCATCTCGCATGGGCATGGATGGCCCCGGTCTTCTCGATCGCCTTTGCGTTACCGGCACTCGACCTCCTGCGGCGTACCGAAAGTCGTCAGTTGTCGAAGTTTGCCGGCATGACGGTCAGCCTGTTCGTATCTTTGAGCTTCATATTCGGGCTCGCAATCGGCCCGAGTACGATGACGGCGTTCATGTGCCTGATCGCAGGCTTGCTGATACTAATGACCGGACTGGCGATTCGTAACCGAATGACGTTGGTCGCTGGCGTTGTCACCCTGTTTGCGAGTGTTATTTTCGGATTCGATCTGCTGTTGGCGGTGCCTGCGCGATCGTGCTGGGCTCCGTGCTGGATCGCCACGGCGTTGCCATTAATCTGCGCATCGCAGACCTGTTCGGACACAGGAGCGAGGGCACAAAGGAAACTGCTCTGGATGACTAGCGAATCGAGATGACGTGCAGAGCAGCCGCCGCGATCTTCGGATCGCGGCGGTTTTTCTTTTGGAGCGCACGGCGTTTATATCTTGAAACGAGAGTAGGACGCTGACCCTTCCTATCTTCAGCGTCGTAGTTCCAACCTCGGCCTGACTGTTGGGCGCCAGGTAGGGTTAGGAAAACCTATCGTTTCGCTGAATTCCGCGATACGGAAAATGGACGCTGAATGCTGCTACACAGGCTGAAAGAGCGGGCGCCCTGTGGAGTTTGGTCATCGAACAAGGCCCTGTTACCACCTAGTCCGAAATGATCGCGAAGCTGCTGGTGTTCTCGATCACGACCGACACAACAATCATATAAGCAAGCAGAACCAGCGTGGACCGCAATGCGGCCGAGACCCATCCCGATCGATAAACGCGTCTCACGGCGATGGCAAAGTGAGCCAGGAAGCAGACAAACACAACCAGTTGCAGGAGCAGCAGAAGGATATTTCGACTAGCTAAAACCTCGAGCGGCAGCATTATCGCAAGCGCGACATAGGCCGCGCAGTGCACATGCACCGAGAAGATCAAGTGGTCGAAATACAGCCGCTTCCAGTACACGACCTTCATCAGTAACGCGAACGCAGGCAGTAGAACGAACATCAAGGTCGGTAGATCGTCCGACAAAAACCGCGCTTGTACAGCGGCGTCAAAGACCGGGTCCTCACCGGGTTCGAGCAGAATGCCGCTCGAAGCGAGCCAGGCAACCAGCAGAAAGAACGAGATACTGAAGACGAGATAGAGCCGAAGCGGCGGCGTATACATCTGGCGACGTCCAGCCAGGAACTCGGCGGTCAACAATCCAGGATTACGGAATAGCGTCTTGATGGTCTGCGCGGCTCGTCCGTCGAGTTCGAACGTCTCCCTGACGACAGACCCAATCAGGCTCCAGATGGGTTGCTCGAGGTCGACGTCGTGTTGCCCGCATGTCGAGCAGTACGCGCCGTCGAGCTCCGATTGGCAGTTTTGGCAGTGCGGCATGCGACAGTGATACAGAGCCGCGCACGCATGGTCAATTAAGTGCGCCTCGAGGAGGGGTAGGGAGCAACAGCTCCGCTCGACATAGCTGGATGGCGAAGCGATTAGTCGTCCGCGCACTGCGCGGCGGCAGACGTCCGGCTGGTCTCCCTCAGACCTACCCTAAAGATTTACAGAATTCTGCCGATCCACACACTGTTGACTACAGGCCTTCGTGGAGAACGGCACCGTGACCGCAGAAGCAATGCAAATTGCTGCCGGATTTGTGCAGCAACTGGCTAAAGACCTGAATAATGACAATCTTGAACTCCCGATGTTCCCGGATTCTGTCATACGCATTCAGCAGGTGTTTCAAGCGAAAGAAGTGAATATTGAAGAGATCATTCGGGTCATCAGTTCCGATCCGGCGTTGGCCGCGCGCGTTCTCCAGTTGTCTAACTCCGCAGCGGTTCGCGGCGTCTCAGAAATCGTCGAAGTTCGCCAGGCTGTAGTTCGGATCGGTAACAAGCTGGTCCAAAGTGCCGCTGTTGCGTTTGCAATACGTCAGGCCCAGCGTAACGACGGACTCTCTAACGAATTACGGGCGGCTCTTAAGGACATTTGGGCCGAAAGTGTGGAACTCGCCTCGAGATGCTATGTGATCGCGAAGCATTTCACGAAGCTCAACGCAGACGAGGCGCTTCTGACCGGCCTGCTCAGCGTGGTCGGAAAGCTATACATCTTCATGAAGGCCCAGGAGCAGGAGGGGCTGGACTACATCGAGCTGGACGTGATTCTGGCTGATTGGCACCCCGCTATCGCCAAAGCGATCGCTGAGAGCTGGAACATGTCCGCGGACATCGTTAACGCTTTGGAGGCGCAGCTCGATACCAATCCGGAGCTACAGGAATCCGCGTCGTTGACGGAGGTGCTGTCGGCTGCAAGACTGATATCGCAGCATGACGCATCAGGGACGCCATTGGATGCCTGCCATCTTCCGCTATTGCAGCGTCTCGGACTTGCTGGTCATGATGGCACCTCACACACGCTGGCCGAGCATGCCGATGCGATTGACGGAGTTCGTCAGCAGTTGGGCGGATAAACGAAATCCCACTGCGTTTGGCTTGATAGTTTTGCGAATTCCACGACTGGCACCGCTTCAAGCGGCGCCCAAATCGTCGCAGCGTGATTCTGCGGCCAGCGTCCACATGCTTCGCTGGTTTCCATGCCCGCCGCACGGCTCCAGCACCCACGCAGAGGATGGATTCTCTGGATACTCCGCCAACCCGAAATTCCAATCCGAGTAAGTAAGCAATTCCGCAATCGCGATCATTAGAGATTCGTCTTCGAGAAGACACATGTCGATCGTGAAGACGGGCACCATGGCACGGAAAAACGCGATGCGCGCCGGTCCCGTGGTTTGCTACTGCGAGGCCGTGATCGGCGGGCCTGGTACCGTTACGTAGCTGACCACAAAGTCGTCCTGTCCGTTCGTGTCCTCACTGGCTTCGAGGAAATCTTCCAATGCGACTAGTGTCGGCGGAGCGTCCGGCTGAACTATCGTGAGCTCCGGAAATCTCGAGTGAAAGGCATCGGCGTCCGCCGGATACCCGATCAAATGGACAACTGTCGGCTGCTCCTGCGGCGTATCTGTTGCCCAGACGACAAGTCCTGTCGCGAGTATGACGACAACGAGCATGGCCGCTATTCGAAGCCTGCTGGCTGACGGAAACAGATGGCGCGCGAACCGCCAAAGCCCCCACACGGCGACCATCGCAACGACGATTGTCAGCAGAATAAGTTTGTCCAGGATCGACATGGCGGCCTTTCGGGATGCGGCAGCCACCTGTAGTGGCATACCGCAATGGTAATGCCGTACGGGTGCCGACACTATCTGGCTATGAACACTCCCCAACAGAAACTGAGTCCGTCCACAATGGATAAGAAATACACCTACTCATTCGCCGAAGGCGACGGCAAAGACAAGCAGCTCCTTGGCGGCAAGGGCGCCAATCTCTGCGAAATGACCCAATTCGGGCTCAATGTGCCGCCCGGCTTTGTCATCACGACCGAGGCCTGTCTCGACTATCTGGGCAACAACCAGCTGCCCGAGGGCCTGATGTCGGCCGTTCGTGAGGAGATCGGCGGCCTCGAGGAGGCCACCGGCAAGACCTTCGGCAGCGGCGAGAGTCCGTTGCTGGTGTCGGTGCGGTCCGGGTCGGCGATGTCGATGCCCGGCATGATGGATACGATCCTGAACCTGGGCCTCAACGACGAAACACTCGCTGGCCTGATCGAGCAGACCGGGGACGAGAGATTCGCATATGACGCGTACCGTCGGTTCATCCAGTTGTTCGGAAAAGTCGCGCTCGGAGTCCCCGACGAGAAGTTCGACCCGATCTTCGAGGCGGTAAAGAAGCAGGCAGGCGTTAAAGCGGACGTCGGACTCGAGGTCGACCACCTCAAAGAGATCTCGGCCAGGTTCCTCGACGTCGTCCGCCGCGAGACCGGCGAAGAATTCCCGCAGGACGTTTTCGTACAGCTCGAGCGGGCGGTCGAGGCGGTATTCCGCTCCTGGATGGGCAAACGTGCCGTCGACTATCGCCGTGAGTTCAAGATCACGCCGGACATGGCGAACGGCACCGCCGTCAACATCTGCACGATGGTGTTCGGCAACCGCGGTGACGACTGCGCCACCGGCGTCGGATTCACGCGCAATCCGGGGACCGGGGACAATGAGATGTTCGGCGAATACCTGACCAACGCTCAGGGCGAAGATGTCGTTGCCGGCATCCGCACGCCGAAGCCGCTGCTGGAGATGGATCAGGAGATGCCCGATCTCTACAAGCAGCTCGTCGAACTTCGGAACAAGCTGGAGACGCACTACAAGGAAGTCCAGGACTACGAGTTTACGATCGAGAACGGCACGCTGTATTGCCTGCAGACCCGCAACGGCAAGATGAACGCGGTGGCCATGGTCAAGTCGTCGGTCGAAATGTACCGCGAAAACCTGATCACCCGGGAGCAGGCCCTGCTAAGGATCGACCCCGAGCTGCTGGAGCAGTTACTTCATCCGCGCCTCGATCCCGAGAGCACGGAGAAACCTGTCGTAACCGGCCTGCCGGCGTCACCCGGTGCGGCATCCGGCAAGTGCGTCTTTGACGCGGATCGCGCCGAGCTGCTTGGCGGGGAAGGCGAGCAGGTGATTCTGGTGCGCGAGGAGACGCGCCCCGAGGATATCCACGGTTTCTTCGCGTCGGAAGGAATTCTGACAAGCCGCGGCGGTAAGACTTCGCATGCCGCCGTCGTCGCGCGCGGCATGGGCAAGCCCTGCGTCGCAGGCGCCGAAGGCATCATCGTCGATGTCGAGATGCGCCGGGCCATCGTGGGCGAACACATCATCCATGAAGGCGACGTGATCACGCTCGATGGCGCAACCGGTGAGGTATACATCGGTACGATCCCGACGCTGCCGCCGCATTTCTCGGACAGTCTCATCGAACTGCTGTCATGGGCTGACGAGATCGCTGACCTCAAAGTCATGGCGAACGCGGATACGCCGGAAGCGGCGCGCAGGGCACGCGAGTACGGGGCAATGGGCATCGGCCTGTGCCGAACCGAGCGCATGTTCAACGCCAGCGACCGGCTTCCGATCGTCATCGACATGATCCTCGCGAGCACGGAAGAGGAACGCAAGGCTGCTCTCGACAGGCTGCTGCCTATCCAGCGCGCGGACTTCATCAAGATATTCACGGTGATGTCGCCGGATCCGGTCACCGTTCGGCTCCTCGATCCGCCAATGCATGAGTTCCTGCCGACGGAGAACGATCTCGTCGAACAGATCGGGCGGCTGGAGCTCTATCGCGACGTCGTCAGGGGACGTCAGACCGCGTTGTCATCGATGTCCGATGCGCCGCCGTTGCCTGAAGCGTTCACGGAACTCAATGAGGAGCATGTCAACGATGCGCTCATTAAGAAGCAGAGGATGCTGCAGAAGGTACGCGAACTGCAGGAGACGAATCCGATGCTCGGCCACCGTGGCGTTCGACTCGGCATCACGTATCCGGAGATCTACGAGATGCAGATACGGGCGATCCTCGAGGCAGCGGCAGACTGCGGCAAGAACGGCATCAAGGTATGTCCGGAGATCATGGTGCCGCAGGTCATCACCTCTCAGGAGCTCGGTCACGTACGGGCGACGACCGATCGGGTCATCGAGGCGCTGGAGAAGGACACGGGTCAGGAAGTGCAGTTCAAATTCGGCACGATGATCGAGACGGTCCGGGCCTGCACCCGTGCCTGGCACCTGGCCGCTAGCGCGGAATTCTTCTCGTTCGGGACCAACGACCTCACGCAGGCCGTCTTCTCGTTCTCGAGGGAAGACGCCGAGAACAAGTTCCTGCCTTTATACAACGCGTCCGGGATCCTGCAGGACAATCCTTTCGAAGTGCTGGATATCAAGGGTGTCGGCCGGCTGATAAAAATGGCCGTGACCAACGGCCGGGAACAGCGAGAGGACCTGAAGATCGGTATTTGCGGTGAACAGGGCGGCCATCCGACGACGATCAGCTTCTGTCACGAGGTCGGCCTCGACTACGTGTCCTGCTCGGGGCCGCGTATACCGGTTGCCCGGCTGGCTGCGGCGAACGCGAAGCTGCGGGCGAAATAGCGTGCGCTGACGGCAAGAAGGGGCCTTTCGGCCCCTTCGTCTATTGAAGCATCGACGGCGGCTCAGTCGCTCACGAGTCCATCGAGCACTTCATAGCGGTCACGGTGCTCTTCGGGCCCGCTTCCGCTTTCGGTGTCGAAATACATAACTTGCCGCGATTCGCCGAACTCGGGCCAGTCCGGAACGACGCCGCCGTTCGGGTCGCCGGTTTTGACGAAGTTGGCGAACGCGGTTGCCATGATCATGGCCACGTCGTAGTCCTCGGGATGCCAGTTCTCGTTCTTCGAGTCCAGTGTGTTGAACGAGTATTCGATATCGTCGGCGTGGATCGCGCCGTGGACGCTTTCCGGGTCGTCGGGCCTTACCCGATCGAAGCGATAGCGGTAGACCGATGCATCGCTTGTCTCAGCGTGGACCTCTATCCACTTCCATGTCGAGAAACCCGCGAACAGATCGCTGATGAGGTCGGCAGCCGACTGCGCTGCCTCGGCGTTGTCGGCTGCGGGGTAGACGGCCATGATCCTTTCTGCATTGGGGCCGAACTGCGTCTGTATCTCAGCGGCATTGGTCTCGGCGGTGGGCTGTTCCGGGCTCAGCGCGATTACCATGCCGAGCTCCGACGCAGTCCAGCCGGCGAGCAATGGAATATCGGCCTGTTCTCCGACTCCGTAAATCTCGGATACGTTCGTCGGCATGAAGTATCCGTCGATGCCCGGCGGATAGTCCCAGCCGCCCTTATCCATGACAGCCGCGAGCATGATGTCAGCTGAAACGTCCCGAAGATCGGCGATCGAATCGGCGCCGAAAGACACGACAAGATCAACGCCAGCGCGCTCTCTGTCGAGAAGTGAGGTTGCGCCCATGCTGTCGGACGGACTCGCGAAAAAGGCGCCGCTCTGACCGATGGCCTTGTGGAAGAGATGCTGTGACAGCGGCGATGCCATATGCGCGCTGACGGACATCGAGCCCGCGGACTCTCCGTTAATGGTCACATTGTCCGGATCGCCGCCGAAGGCGGAGACATTGTCGCGCACCCACTCCAGCGCCGCGACCTGATCGAGCATGCCGTAGTTTCCCGAACCACGGCCGTCAGACTCGGCTGACAGCTCGGGGTGCGCCAGGAAACCGAAGACACTAAGCCGATAGTTGACCGCGACGACAACGATGCCTTGTCGCGCAAACCACTCACCGTCTGTGCGGGGCTCCGACGACGAGCCGGCGGCGAAGCCGCCGCCGTGGAAGACCACCAGAACCGGGTGGTTCTCGTCGGCCGATTCGGCCGGGGTCCACACGTTGAGGTAGAGACAATCCTCACCCATCGTCGTGTCGCGTGTGATCAGCGGACCGCCGAACATGTCGCCCTGCATGCAGCGAGTGCCCCAGTAATCCGCCCGACGAGCCCCTTCCCACTCGGGGACTGGCTGCGGTGCGCGCCACCGCAGGTCGCCGACGGGTGGTGCGGCGAAGGGTACGCCCTTGAAAATGCGGATTGACGAATCGGCGCTGGTCGTCCCCTCGAGGACACCGCCGGATACTGAGACTCTGTCACCGGCCGCGCATACCGCGGGCATGAGCAGGCACCATGCCAGCAGGCTTTTCAGGGACATCGCGCGATGTGGTTGCTTAGTCATGATTACGGTTTCGTTTCGATAATAAGTGTTGACGTGATCCTGGAATCGGGACGGGGCAGGACTGCACTGAAACCGTCCTTTTCTCGTCCGTCCCGACCACATATGGGGCCAGACAGCCGCGGAAGAGAATATGTCAATTCGTGCCGCCGAGCGAAATTCCGGACGCTTTCCCCGCCGACATCATTTAACCCATAATGGTGGCGCAACGCGAACAACCAACAATAACAAGTGGCTGAACCGTCAATGGTTTACCACGCCCAACCAGGGGGCGTCTGAGTGTTCAATCGATTCGGTAATCCAATCGCAGCCTTGCTGCTTTCAGCTTCATTCGTCGTTGCTGGTCCGGCTCTTGCCGACAGTGCGGTCGAGCAGAACTCGAATGTCATCGGCGTCACGCAACAAGGTGCCTACCGGGGCATCCCGGCCATGCAGGATAACGAGGCCAGTTGTGGCATCAATCCGATCCTGCTGCGCAATTTCGTGTGTGCCTGGAATGCTAGCGGCGGTTCCGATGGTCTGATCGGCGATACGTGGATTCGATTTTCGGAGTCGCAGGACAGCGGACGAACGTTCTTCAACCGGTACCTCCCCGGCAGCAACCTGGATCCCGCGACCAGCCTCGGCCTCGGATTTGCCGCCGACCCGATCATGCTCTGCTGGCCTGGCGGGTGCGGGACCGTATTCCTCGCCGCCGACAGGGCTACCGGGGGCGGCGTCAATGGCGGCATCTACATGGCGCTGCTGCCGGAGAGCAACATCGAGTCCGGCGTACGTCATTTGTCGAAAACGACGCTGGATCAGGTGTACGCCGCGACCGGGGCCGAATTCGCGGACAAGCCTTACGCGATCTACCTCCTCGACGAAGACAACCCTGGAACGGTCACCGTCACTGCCGATGTTGAGCGGCCCGACGGAACAGTCGAGACCATCACCCGGGAGTGGCCCAAGGGCAGGATCATCGTAGCATTCGCTGTGGGTGACCCGTCCGCCGATTCGATTCGCATTCTCTCGACCTACAGCGATGACTATGGCGCGAACTGGAGCACGCCTGTCGAGATTGTCCAACGAAAGTACTGGGACAATGTCGATGGATGCACCGACGAAGATAACAATGGGTGTCGCGTTCGGTCGCCCTTGAACCAGGGCGTCAACATTTCCGCCATCGGTGACACGGTACTCTATGCTTTCCGTCGCTTCGCCTTCGGTGATGAAGGTGATGCGATTCTGGGCGCCATCTCGCAGAATCGTGGCAGGCATGTCCGCAGATCGTTTGAGATCGTGCCGGATCTTTGCGCTTACGATGTGCCAACCTTGCCATCAACGGCCAATAGTACGGCGGCGGCGTCGCGCACGAACGGCTTCCCGTGGACCAGCAGCGACGGCAACCAATTCGTGCTGGCCTACTCGGAGCGTCGCCGCAGCTCCGATGGTGGCTGCCTTACCGATCTGACCGAGCCTTCGGATAGCAGAATCATGGCGATCGTCAGTGATCCCACGGGCAAGCAGTGGGGAACGCCGGTACAGATTGCGCCGAATGCGATGCACGGCTTCCAGTTCATGCCCGTCGTTGAGTGCTCGTTGGGCCAGTGTCAGGCCGCCTGGTGGGACACTCGCCGTGACAGCGAGAGGACCCGCAATTTCCTGCTTGATCGGGGTGACCCTGTCTCGCTCGCGGCACTGAACGCCTTCGAAACCATACCGTTGTTCGCGGATTTCAATTTCCCGACTGGCAACGGCATCGATGTCATCCAGTTCCGTCGCACGGCCGATATGTATACGGCGGAACTTCGCATCGACTCAGGATCGCCCGTTGTGATCGACAACCCACCGGTGCTTGCGTCCCGATATCGGTTGGGTCTGGTCGGCGGCGAGGTCGTCGAGCGCGAGTCCAATCCATTCAATATCAAGGCGTACCGGGACAACACCGTGCCCTTTATGAGCGACTACAGCTGGCTTACGTCTGTTCGACTGCGGCTGGTGTTCGATCCGGCTCAACCCGAACTGGGCACGTTTTGGCAATCCAACAATTCGCCCGATCCGCTGAATCCGACTGCGAGCCCGCAGTTCTGGCTGGCATGGACCGACGCTCGCAATATGCGCGGCCAGATCTATACGGCGAATATCGAAGACCAGGTGCCATACACCCGTACGCCGATGCCGGCGATGGTCACGGAGGAGGGCGATGAGCCGCCGTCGGCCACTTCGCCCGATGATAATGAAGAGAGTCTTAGCGCCGAGTCGGTCGAAGATTCGAACCCCGGCGCAATCGTCTGTACGCCGACGCCGAATCCCGGCGCGGGCGCAATATTCACGGCGCTGAATAACCGTACGAAGGATGCCGACATCTATGGCGCACTGATCGAGGACCGCGTCTCTGCTTTCTCGCTCAACCCGACCAAGACGCTAGGCACGATCCAGCGGACGTACACGATCATTGCTGAGAACGCGAGTGATATCGACCGGGTATTTCGACTGGAGATCGCCAACCAGCCGATCGGGTTCCCTGAGGTCGCGCGTGCGTCCTGGGATCAGCTTCCGTTCGACCCGACCGCATCGGACTTCGCGACTACGCCGCCGGACGAGGTCGAATTCGAGCCCGTCGGTCCCCAGTCCAGCGTAACGGTTGCCCTGTTCGTGGTGTCGCAGCTGAGCGTCAATCCGGTCACGGTCAACGTATTTGATGACGCGACCGGCGAATTGGTCAATGCAGTAACGATCAATGGTGCGGTCGAGGCGGGACCCTTGCTGAACCCCGATTTCACAGTCAACGACTTCGAGCGCCACAATCCCGCGGTGTTCGTGCCGGACCAGTACAACCCTGATCAGTACAACCCCGATCAGTACAACCCCGATCAGTACAATCCGGATCTCTACAATCCCGATCAGTACAACCCCGATCAGTACAACCCTGATCAATTCAACCCGGACCAATACAACCCCGATCAGTACAATCCGGATCTCTATAACCCGGATCAGTTCAACCCGGACCAGTACAATCCGGACTTGTACAACCCGGATCAGTACAACGCGACGCTCGCGGACGCGGATACGCTCGACAATCCCGAGATTCCGAATCCTGGGATACCGGCAAGTGCGCGAGAGCCCGATGGCACTGTCGTCAAGTTAGACGTCACCTTCGGCATCCAGAATGTCGGCAACACGCTGACGCCGTATACGGTGGACTTCGCGGTAGCCGACGAAGTGGTCCTCGACCTGCTTGCGAGCGGGCAGATTGTCGCCCAGCTGATCGCCTGGCAAGACAAGCAGATCCAGGATGTTCAGTTCTGCGACCCGCAGATTATCACTGAGAATCGGATCGTATCTGTGGCCAACAATCCGAACCTGTTCACGTTGCAGATTCCGGACATCAACGATAACCGTCTTGGCGAGCTGACCTATTTCATTGCAGCGAACGACATACTGCAGAATACGATTCGATTCATAGGCCGGCGTGATGCGATGGAGACGCTGGCGGAACGTCTCCCGAACAACATCATCTCTTACGCCTTCACCTCGCAGGCGGCCAATACCGGCGAGACACAGCTTGTCGATGCCCGCGAGCAGATTGTCAACAATCGCGAGCCGGCGGTATTTAACTTCAATAACGGCGACGTCGTATCGCTGCCGCCAACCAGTTCCGCAGGTGCCGTAATTCCGGCCGATCTCGTCGTCGCCTTCCGCGGTTTCGACTCAGTACCGGTGAGTTGTGCGCCCCCGCTGGGTTCGACGGCCGGCCTCGACATCTTCAATGCGCCGGCCGGGCCGACAAATGTCCTCTGCACGGCTGTGACCGATTCGGGTGTAGTGAGCACAGTGAGCCTGTTCGTCAGCGTCGTCGACACAGACCCACCAACCATCGATCCGGCTAGCGTGCCGGCAGATGTCATTGCAGAGGTTACGGGTCCTGGTGGAGCCACGGTGTCGTTCACGACTCCGACTGCGACGGATGCCAACGGCATCGACCCGCTTGTCGACGTTACATGCGATCCTGCTCCGGGCGCCGCTTTCCCGTTCGCTCCGCCGGGGCCGACGACGACGGTCACCTGCACGGCGGCCGACGATAGCGGCAACACCGATACGGCAACGTTCAACGTCACTGTCGCTGACAGTACGCCGCCGGTTTTCGTCGACGATCCCTTGCCCGCCGTCGTGGCCGAGGCTGCCGGCCCAAGCGGTGCGGTTGTTAGCTTCCCGCTGCCAGTGGTGACAGACCTGGGCGATGCCGCACCCGTCGTGAGCTGCGCTCCCGCGTCGGGTTCACTATTTGGCCTCGGCGTGACGCCAGTCGCCTGCACCGCGACGGACAGCAGCGGCAATGTGTCGAGCGCCGGCTTCGATGTCGACGTCCGGGACACGACGCCACCTGTGATCACGCTCATCGGCGACAATCCGTTCATCGTTGAAACGGGGCAAGCATTCGTCGATCCGGGCGCCCAGGTTGTGGATATCGCAGACCCGTCTGTCACGCTGGTTGTTGACGATTCGGCCGTCAATACGGCTATCCCAGGTAGCTACTTGGTTACTTACGATGCCGTCGACGCATCGGGGAATCCGGCGGCAACGGCGACGAGAACCGTCCAGGTCGTCGACACGACGCCGCCGGTGATTACGCTCAATGGTGCCAACCCGTTCGTCGTCGAAGTGGGGCAGCCCTTCGTCGATCCCGGTGCTACGGTCGCTGACGTCGCCGATCCTGCGGTCGCGCTGGTCATCGATGCTTCGGCCGTAAACTCGGGAGTCGTTGGCAACTATCTGGTCACGTACGACGCCACAGATGCATCGGGCAATGCTGCGACAACCGTGACGAGAACCGTCCAGGTCGTCGATACGACACCGCCGGTCATCGCGCTGATCGGTGCCAATCCGTTTATCGTCGAAGCCGGGAACGCCTTCGTCGATCCCGGCGCGGTGGTCGCCGATGTGGGCGACCCGGCGGTAGCACTGATGGTGGACGCCTCCGCCGTCAATACAGGCGTAGTTGGTACATACGAGGTGATATACAGCGCGGTCGATGCGAGCGGCAATTCGGCGACGGTAGTGACCCGAACCGTGCAGGTCATCGATACCAGCGCCCCGGATCTCAGCGATTTCGATCCGCCGACGTTCAATGAGACCGCGCCCTTCGTTCTTGCAGATGATCTGAGCACGTTCGAGCTGCAGTGGTCCGGCGACATAGACGATGCCGATCCCAACCTGTCTGTGACCTGTAATGTCGGGACGCTTATCTCGGTTCCGCCGCCCTATGTGTTCGAGTACGCGTTCCCGGCCGGTACGACGACGGTCAACTGCACGGCGACTGACACGCAAGGCAATACGGACAGCGTGTCCTTCTCCGTCACGATCGTCGACCAGACGGCGCCGGTGATTACGTTGACAGGCGACGCGGAGATTGCCGTCGCACAGGGCTCTGGTCCTTACACCGATCCCGGTGCCACCGCGACCGACAACGGGGCCGTCGCCAATGACCTGATCACCATCGACGCAAGCGCCGTCGATACCGAGACGTTCGGCTCGTACACGGTCGTGATCAGCGCCACCGATACTTCCGGCAATCGAAGTGAGGTGACCCGAACCGTGATAGTCGGCTACGCCGGCTTCACCGGCATTACGCCGAAGAAGATTGATCCGAGGCTCGGCAGCTCCAATCCGCTGTCATGGGCCTGGCTCGGTGAAAATGACCAACCGACTGATAGCTCGGCCGATATGCAAATGCTGCGCATCGAGGAATGTTTGACGGGTGCGATAGTCTTCCAGGTCGCAGGCGATCCGGGCACCAGTGGGTTCCGCTATAAGAATGGCACCTGGGAGTTCAACTGGCAGGTCCAGGACAACTCGGTCTACTCCCGCGACTTGCCGTACTGCGCGATCGTTCGCAGCGGCGCGACCGGCCAGGAGCAGGGCTCGCCGCCGATAACGTTCAGATAGTCAGGGTGCTGTCTGCAGCCGCTGGCGGGCATCCTCCGCCAGCGGATGGTCGCCGTGTCGCCGGGCAATGAACAGGGCGTAATTCTGGCGCGACGGTGCCGTCATGCCCAGTTCCTGCTGGGCCCGGCCGAGCCAATAGGGTAGTTCGACCGTATAGCGCCAGGTTGGCAGGTCGTCGAGGAAAACAGACGTCGCTTCACCGATGCGTTCGCTGGCGGCCGAGAGCTCGTCCAGCGCCTCGGCCGCGTAGCCGGCCTCGAGGTAAGCGCGACCGAGGTGGAAGCGCAGCAGCCACAAGTCCGCCAGTTGGATACCGCCCGAGATAATGTTGATGGCGCTTACCGAGTCACCTGCTTCAAGCGCGATCAATCCCTCGATCAGCTGACCGTAGGCTCGATTCTGCGGCTGCAGGTCGTCCGATAGGCTATCCCCGATTTCCCGGGCGCGCTCAATTTGGCCGGTCTGGATAAACATCAGCGAAGCAGGTACCAGACGAGACAGACCCTCGGATGTCGCCAGGGCCTCGTCAATGGTCTGTATCGCGGCGTCTGTATCGCCACTGAGTAGTTCGGCTTCGGCGAATACGATGAGATGCGTCGCCAAATAGTACTGACTTTGAGCCTCTCTGGCGGCGTCAATGCCCACCTGAAGATGCTCCCGCGCTACGGCGGTGTCGCCGGCGAAAAGCGATATGTCCGCCAATCCGAGCGCTGACGTCATCTCGCCGCGAGGATTTGCCGCGGCCATGCTTCCGTAGGCCGCTCTCGCGGTTTCGAGATCGCCTTCGCTGAGTGCCGTCATCGCGATCGGCAACCAGGCTTTGAAATAGGTCTCGTCAATCTCACGGACCTGATTCGCTTGCTCGAATGCCCGGTCAAATTCGCTGGCGTACATCGCGTATAGCGCGTAGTTCGAGCGTCCCATGACGTTGTTGGGATAGATTTCGAGCAGACGTCCGCCTTGCTCGAGCGCATTGTCGAACTGCAACGCGAAAAAGTACTGGACGGCTAATCCGTTGTGCGCCGCGTCGTCGGCGGGATACCGGTCGACCAATGTCTCGTAGGCCTCTATGGCTTTCTCATAGTTGCGGGTCACGATCGAGTAGTACAGACCCAACGTCCGCAGCCGTTCTCGCTCGGTCATCGTGTCCAGAGTTGCGAGCGCCCGCTCCCAGTGATGTTCGGAAACGTCGGTCTGACCCAGCGAGAAGGCGCTGAGCGCAAGGCCTGAATGCGCACGGCCCAAATTCGGGTCGTGCTCAATGGCGCGGCGGTAGTGCTCCATCGCGTCTTCGTAGCGGCCCCGGTACTGCAGCGACTGGCCCTGTGCGTACGCCTGCGCGGCCTCGAGGTTTCTTGCCGTGAAGGTTTCGACCACCTCGAGACTGTCGCGATCGAGGGTGCGGTCGCCCAGACCTTCCCGGATGTCGCTCGCCAGTGTCCCGATGGCGGAGAGGACCTCGAGCTTGTCCCTCGCTTCGACTTCGGCCGAGGCGAGCACCTCGCCTTCTGTTGGATCGATGGCGCGCACGAAGAGAGAGTATCCGCCGTTGTCTTCCTCGATGCCCCCGGCGAGGACGAGTGTTATGCCCTCACGTACCGATACCAGCCTTGCGGTCGCCTCGTCGAGCACCTGGTCGGCCTGCTGCATCGCCGAGGCTACGCGCAGTGCCGAGTCGCGGTTGTAGGCGCTGATAAACGGCGCTCCTTCGAGGCCGATCTGCATGGCCTGTTCGAGCGTGTTGTCGAATAAGGCCTCGCCTGTCGTGTTCACGAAGTTGGCGATCAGCACCGAGACCGGATCGATTGTCTCTTCGGCGTCACCGCCTTCCCGCTGGAAGTTCAGGTACACGGAGAAGGTCAGGGCGACGAACAGGATGCCGATTACAGCGAAGTCCATTCGCCGCCGCCCCAGTGGTATGACAACGGTTTCGGTGGCAGGCTTTTCGAGTTCGATCCCGCGCTCGGTGATGTCGAACACCCAGGCAAGAACGAGAGTGACCGGGAACCCGACGAACGCCAGGATGATCAGCAAGCGGAGTGCGGAATCCGGTGCGCCGAATACCGGAAGCATGACGCTGGCGCCTTCGATGACAATCCAGACGATGCCGACGTAGAGGCCCGCCGTACGAAATACGGCGCGCCGCCTGAGTTCTGCGATAAGACCACGCATCTTGTGTTTTAGTAACTCCGATTTCGCGCGAAG
>CALZMR010000047.1 GCA_945788575.1 uncultured Woeseiaceae bacterium | reverse complement strand
TGGTTGCCATAGCGTTGCGGCACTTCCAGGCCACCATCTCTATACTTATCGGGAGTTCATTCGCCGCCAGGACGCGCACCGATTGCCGCGTCTGACAACGGGAGTTGATATGACAGCCATGACGCGAGTCCTGTGCACGAGCATTTGCCTGTTCACGATCGTCGCATGCAGCGGCAATGACAGCGATGCCGATGATGCCGCGGCCCAAGCCCCCGACGAGGCCGTCGAAGAGACTGCCGATGACACCGTCGATACGGTTATCGCCGTCGCAGGAGAGGGCGAGACTTGCGGCACGATAGCTGGGATCGCGTGCGCGGACGGGCTGTTCTGCAAGCTGCCGGTGAACTCCTGCGGGATCGCCGACGGCGCCGGAGCCTGTGCGCGGGTGCCTGAGATTTGCACCAGGGAGTATCGCCCGGTCTGCGGCTGCGATGGGCGGACGTATGGCAATCGATGTGAGGCGGATGCGGCGCAGGCATCGATTGACCACGAGGGCGAATGCTGAGCGCTCTATAGGTCCGTGCCTGGGACGATGATCGGACTATCCTGACGGATGTCCCGGCTGAAGGGTTTGATGTACACGTGGACGTCGGAATCGGCGTGAATGTAGTCGGCAAGAGTGTTAACCAAGGGGCTGTCGGCCTCAGATAGCGCGTACATGACGTCCGCACGCACGTCGACGCCGATGTTGCCGATGGTCCGTACGAGTGCGGCCAGGTCGTTCGGGTCAGTGAACGCCATCGGCGTTAACATCATCTGCCGCACTCGCTGACCGGGCTTCAGCGAGTCGGGCATGGGGTGTAACAGGCGCTCGGCCTTGATGCGCAGCGCATCGAGCTTCATGCGTGCGCTGAGCGACTCGACGGTGATGTCCATGAATTTGTCCCACTGCCAATAGCCGGCGCAGGCGGTCATGGTGCTGTCGCGCTCGGCGACGAGCAGATTGTCGAGCTCGTAACCCGGTATACGGCCGATTACAGCAGCGAGAGAGTCGGCGGATACGGGCTCTCGCAATTCATGTCCGGCCCATGTGGTGTTCAGGAGTTCCGCGACTGCGGAGAGATCGGCCGCAGACGCGGTACGGATGCGGGCATCCGTTTCAACATCTAGTTTCTCGTGCACATACAGACAGGAGACCCGCAATCGGCGCCGGTGCTCGTAGCCCTGAGCTTCGATATAGCGAATCGAGGGTTTGTTGCCTTCCATGATCAGCGTATACGAGAGCACGGCACCGCGTTCCTCGAGGTACTCCTCGCGCCTGCGGCACAGCTGTCCTGCCAGGCCAGATCGACGCGCTTCCGGCGCAACGAACAGTTGGAACAGGTACCCGACCGGTGCGGGCTTGCCATCGACCACGCCCTCTCGGAGCGCGCACGCGGCGGAACCGACGATCTCGTCGTCACGGAGTGCGACGAAGACCTTGCTGCGCGCATAGAGACGAGCGCGGCTGAAAAAGTCCGGGATGTTGACGATCCGCATTATGATCGACGTGCCCTGCGGGCAGCGTGTCTGCAACGCCGTCAGATTGGCGCCGTCGCCTGCGCATGCTTCTCGAATCTCAATACGCACTCGGTCAGCCACACCATATAGGATAGGCGATTGGACCAGGCTCCGTCCCCCTCATTTAGAATGAACGCATGGAAGTGTCGCCAACTGCTATTGAAAAAGACGGGCAACCCGGTCTCGACTTGGTATTCGGTGCCAGCGGCTACATCGGTACTAATCTGACCGAATATCTGTTGTCTTCGGGCCGGCGCGTCCGCGCGACGTCGAGAAACATCGAGGTACTCGAGGGACGCGGCTGGCAGGGCGCGCAACTCTGCGAGTCGGATGCGCTGGATGTCGCGTCGCTGGATCGGGCATTGGACGGCATCGATACGGCCTACTATCTCGTGCACTCCATGGCGTCGGGCCGCAAGTTTCCCGATGTCGATTTGCGCGCGGCGAAGAACTTCGCGGATGCTGCAGCGAGACAAGGCGTGCGGCGGATCGTCTATCTCGGGGCCTTGGCGCCAGTGGAGCCGAGCTCGAAGCATCTGCGTTCGCGAATCGAGACCGGCGACGTGTTGCGAGCCGGACGTGTACCGGTCACGGAGCTGCGGGCCGGCATCATCATCGGTCCGGGTTCGGCCGCCTGGGAGGTGATCCGCGACTTGGTGAACTACTTGCCATTGATGATTACGCCGCGCTGGGTTTCATCTCGATCCACGCCGATTGCGCTCGACAACCTCTTGTATTACATGGCTTCGGTGGCGCTGCTCGAGGATGCAGCCGGTGAGACATATGACGTCGCCGGGCCGGATGAACTCAGCTACCTCGAGATCATGCGTCGCTATGGCACGCTTGTTGGCAAACGACCGCTCGTGATACCGGTCCCGGTATTGACGCCGCGACTGTCATCGTACTGGCTCAGGTTCGTTACGTCGGTGCCGACCAACATCGCGAGAGCCCTGATTGACGGACTGTCGCAGGATGTCGTCGCGACCGACCATCGTATCCGCGACCTCGTACCTCAGTCGTTGAAGAGCTTCGATGAGGCCATCGCCGATTCGATGGATGCAGACCAAAAGCATGCGCTACCGGCACGTTGGGTCGAAGGCTCCATTGCATGCCGAAATTTCCGTCCCGAGTACAGCTACTACGCAAAGCAGGCGGGGGATGCCGCGGAGACGAACGCTCCCGCGGCCGCCGTTTGGGCTACGGTGTGCCGCTTCGGCAACCGAGGCGACTTCTTCTTTGCGCGCCCGCTTTGGTGGTGTCGTCGCGCAATCGATTGGCTGCTGGGCGGGCCGAGCTTCCGCCGGCCGCGCCGGCATCCGAGCGAGCTGCGGGTCGGCGACGTTGTCGATGGCTGGAGAGTCATCGCGCTCGAGCCCGGCGAGCGACTGACGCTGCTCATGGAGATGAAAGCGCCGGGCTCAGGTGTTCTGGAGTTCTGCGTCGACGAATCAGGCGATATACACAGGGTATCCGCCAACGCCTATTGGCATCCGGCCGGGGTCTGGGGGCTCCTTTACTGGTACATCACGCTGCCGTTCCACACTTATCTGTTTCGCGGCACGGTACGAGCGATCGTGGCGCGTTCCGACGCCAACGGCGCGACCAGACGTGCCTGACCCGGGACGAGGCGTGCAGATCGATTTCGCAGCACGTCTATAATCGGCCGTTCGTGCGCCGAAAATGCAGCGATGAACGTCGACCGATTATTTCGTGATCGCGGTACCCTGTTCTGGGTACTGAACATAGCAGGCTGGACAGGCTATACGCTGGCCGCCTGGCTGGGTGCGCTCGCCCACGAGAAGCCGGAGTCCTACGTCCAGGTGATTCTCGTCACCGCCGTGACGGGACTTCTGCTGACCGTGCCGATGCGACTCTTCTATCGGCGTCTCTGGTCCCGCTCAATGCTGCCACTGGTGATCGGTGCGCTCGGCATGTCCTACGTCTTTGCTCTGGGCTGGACGTGGCTCGAGAACTCGCTTTACTGGGACTGGGTCAAGGACGGCTGGCGGCCGGAGCACTGGGCGGATTACGTCGGCGGCGTCACTGGCTCGTTTTACATTCTGCTGTGCTGGAGCGGTTTGTATTTCGGTATCCGCTACTACCAACAGCTTCAGGAGCAGACGGAACAGACGCTCAAGGCCACATCGGCGGCGCATCAGGCTCAGCTGAAGATGCTGCGCTACCAATTAAACCCGCACTTCCTGTTCAACACACTGAATGCGATCTCGACGCTGATCCTCGACGGGGCCAACAAGACCGCCAACGAGGCGGTTAGTCGCCTGAGCGATTTCCTGCGCTACACGCTCGACAACGACCCGATGAGCCGGGTGACGCTGGGATCGGAACTCGACGCGCTCGATCTATATCTCGAGATCGAAAAGGTGCGCTTCGGCGACAGGCTGATCGTCGACAAGTCGATCGAAGACAAGGCGCAGGCGGCGCTCGTGCCGAGTTTGATCCTGCAACCGATCATCGAGAACGCGATCAAGTACGCGATATCGCCGAGCGAAGAGGGCGGAACGCTGAGAATCTCGGCTCGCGTCCAGCAGGACACGCTGATGCTCAAGTTGTCCGATACAGGCCCCGGCCTCGGCAACGGTGACAGCGGACAGAAGTCGAGTGGCGTGGGCCTCAAGAACACTCGCGAACGCCTGCAGCAGCTGTATGGCGACAAACAGGCGTTCACGCTCGCACCGAATGAGCCGACCGGGCTCACGGTCACGATCAATCTACCCTACGAGGTCGATGATGCTTGAAGCGCTCATCGTTGACGACGAGGAACTGGCTCGCCGAGGGCTCGAGATTCGGCTGAAAAGTTTCGACGGCCTGTCCGTATGCGGTCAATGCCGCAACGGCAGGGAAGCGCTCGAAGCGATACGCGCGAGAAGGCCCGACATCGTATTTCTCGACGTACAGATGCCGGGGATGGACGGATTCGACGTGTTGCGCCACCTGTCCGGCAGCGACATGCCGGCGATCATCTTCGTTACGGCCTACGACGAATTCGCGCTCAAGGCCTTCGAAGCGAACGCGTTGGACTATCTGCTCAAGCCGATCAATGACGACCGTCTCGCCGAGGCAGTCGAGCGTGTTCGCCGCGTCAACGACGAGAAAGCCTCGAACGAGCACCGCGACAGGCTGCTCAAGTTCGTCTGCGAGCTCACCGGGCGGGAATTGTCGCTCGAGGACGCGCTGGCCGAGGCGGACGGGCGCGGTCAGAGCTATCCGCGCCGCCTGGCGATTCGTGACGGCGGCGAGACGTCGCTGGTCGACGTCGAGGCGATCGACTGGGTGGATGCGGCCGGTGACTATATGTGCGTGCATGCCGCCGGCGATACCTACGTACTCCGTGGAACGATGAAGCACATGGAGGAGCTGCTGAATCCGGAGACCTTCGTGCGCGTGCATCGCTCTACGATCGTAAACCGCCATCGCGTGACTTCGATGCGGCCGCACCGCAACGGTGAGTACTTCCTGAACCTCGGCCGTGACAGAGAACTCAAGCTGAGTCGCAAGTACAAGGGCAACCTCGAAAGGCTCGGCGCGCGAGTCTGAGCGCGATCTGAACGCTTCATCGCATCCGACGCACGCCTGATCGAAAGTCGCTAAACCACTGACCCGGTAGTCCCCTCTAATGGACATCGCAACGATGTTCCCGGGGAAATGTCATGAGAGTCACGGTCCGAGCGCTGGCGGCAGTCACGCTCCTGTTGTTCGCCGCCGACGGTTGGTCGGCGTATACGGAACACGGTGAGCGAAAGTCCTTCGAGATATCGAGAGCGGAGACTGCACCCGTAATCGACGGCCGACTGGACGATGCCGTCTGGAGCAATGCGGTAGTCGTCGACGACTTCCATCAGACGTCTCCGACTGACGGTGCATCACCGACCGAGGCCACCGTGGTTCGCGTCGCCTACGATGACGAGAATCTCTATATCGCGGCGGACCTTCACGACAGCCACCCTGAAGAAATCCTCGCCAGCCAGCTGATCCAGGGGCGGCTCTTTTTCTCGGACGATCGCTTCTGGGTGACGATCGACAGCTTCAATACCGGGCGCAACGATTACTTTTTCCAGGTGAACGCCAACGGCGTTCGCCGTGAGGCGCTCCGAGAGAACAACTCCAGCTTCATCGAAGAGTGGTCGGCGATCTGGCATGCCGAATCCGCGGTTCACGATCATGGCTGGGCGACTGAGATCGCAATTCCGTTCAAGTCGATTTCGTTTTCGCCCGAATCGGATACGTGGGGGATCAATTTCGGCCGCGGCATCGTTCGCAAGCAGGAATACAATATGTGGTCGTCGCATGAGCGGCAGGATTGGCCCGCCTATGGCGGCGAGATAAGTGGCATCGATGAGATCGAGCAGGGGCTTGGCCTCGATGTCGTACCGTCATTCAGCATCAGCCAACGACGTGATCTTGGTCAGGGCGACGACAAACTCGACCTCGAGCCGTCGTTGGATGTTCGCTATCGCATCACGCTGTCACTGAGTGCCACATTCACACTGAATACCGATTTTTCGACTGCCGAAGTCGACGAACAACAAGTCGCGCTCGACAGGTTTTCGCTGTTCTTTCCGGAGAAGCGCGATTTCTTCCTGCAGGACGCCGGTATTTTCGAGTTCGGCAACATCGGCACGAATGGCCGGCCGTTCTTCTCGCGCCGCATCGGGCTTTCCAGCGACGGGGAAGCTGTCGGCATCGACGGCGGCGTCAAGCTCACCGGCCGGATTGGCGACTTCAACGTAGGCACGCTGGCGATTCGGCAGGAAGGTCATGGCGTGGTTGATGCTCAGGATCTGTTTGTCGCTCGCGGCTCGAAGAACGTTCTCGACGAGTCGGCGATCGGATTCATCGCGACGCACGGCGACCCGAACTCCAATGCTTCTAACTCCGTCGTCGGCGTGGACTTTCTGTATCGCGACAGCGACGGACCTTTCGGCGAGATATTCACCGGAAATTTCTGGGCGCAACAGAGCCGGACGGAGGGACTGTCCGGCGACGACCGCGCATACGGCATCGATCTGGAGATTCCCAGCGATGTCCTCTCGGCATACATTGGGACCCAGATTGTCGAGGAGAATTTCAATCCGGCGCTCGGATTCATCAATCGAACCGGCATACGCCGCTACAACGGAGGAATGCGCTACCGGACTCGGCCCGAGACTGGGCGCTGGCGCGCGATCAATCACCGAATCGACTTTTCGCGTACGACGGACATGGACGGCGAGATCCTGTCGGACTGGACCCGCATTCGGCCGATCAGTCTGTATTCGCACCGCGACGACTTCCTGTTCGTCGAGTGGGAGCGGAACGAGGAGAATGTGCGCGATGACTTCGAGCTGTTCGGCCGGCTAGACGTCCCGGCAGGCAACTACCGGTTCGACCGCTACCGGGCCGAGATTGCGACGGGCATGCAGCGGCCGCTGAGGGTTGTACTGTCGATTCAGGATGGCGGCTTCTTCGGCGGGGATCGTCTCGAGAAGTTCGTCGAACTGCAGTGGCGGCAATCGGCGCACTTCTTCCTCGGATTGAGCTTTACTGAAAACGTCGTGGAACTGCCGGATGGCGACTTCACCGCTCACCTCGCCAGCCTGCGTTCCGACTTCGCGTTCAATTCCCGCTGGTCGTGGAGCAATCTGCTCCAGTACGACAACACGGCCGAAGCATTCGCGATCAACAGCCGCGTCCGTTACGTGCCCGAAGCTGGCCAGGAAATGCTGTTCGTGCTTAATCACGGCGCCGACGTCAGTCCGTCCAACCGACTCTCATCCACGCAGAGCGAGCTCAACCTCAAAGTGATGTATACGTTCCGCTACTAGGCCGCGTCACTAATTGGCCCCAGCGCCAAAAAATAACTCCTCAAAGTGCATCTACGGCGCACAGATTCGCATCTGTTGTAGTATGAATCGAAGAAATCCGGAGAGTGAGTCATGGATCTAGCAACGGGTGTAGCAGCGATCGGTTTCTGGTTGTTCCTTGCCGCGGTCGTCGTCGCGGGTATTTGGTTCGATGCGAGGAAGCGTGAGACGCAACAAGAGACACTGCGACGCGTCGTCGAGAGCGGGCAGAGTGTGGATGCCGAGTTGATCGACCGGATGCTCAGATCGACAAGCGAAAACGAGCATCCGGATCGCGACTACAAGATCGGCGGAATCATTACGCTCAGCGTCGCGCCCGGACTGGTGATACTGGGGTACTTCCTCAACAAGCTGGAGGACGGGTTGTTCGGTGTTCTGCTCGGTGTCGGGCTGCTCGTCGGCCTCGTCGGCATCGGTCTCCTCACGGCAGGCAAGATGGTGGAGCGCTGGAATCGTGACGATCAGCAAGGTCAGAAGAATCGAAGTTTTTGATGTCGGTGGCTACCGGCCATTACGCCGAAGGTCCGGAAGCGCTAATCGTCAGCCTGGCCTCGAGAGGCGACCGCGACGCGTTTGCGGAACTCGTTCGCCGTCGTCAGTCCTGGGTGAGGAATCTCATGCGCCGTTGTTGCGGCAATGCCAGTCAGGCAGACGATTTGTCGCAACAGGTCTTTCTGCAGGCCTGGCGGAAGATTCGCCAGCTCAACGACGTGAGCCGCTTCGGCAGCTGGCTCAAGCAAATCGCCGTGAACGAGTGGCTACAGTATCGGCGCAGGAACGACCCGCTGCGAGGGGCCAGTAAAGATGATCACGTCTCCCTTGCATCCACGGACAAGCCCAACGTGGCCATCGATCTCGATAGAGCATTGTCTACACTGCCCGGTCCGGTGAGTCTCTGCATCGTGCTGTCGTACTACGAGCAGATGACGCACGACGAGATCGCGGCGCTCACCGGACTCAAACTGGGCACGGTCAAATCGCATATACGCCGTGGAAGCGAACGCCTGCGGGAATTGCTCGCGGCGTACGTCGAACCGGCGAACGAGGAGCAGGATGATGAGTGACGAACGCGACCCGAGACTCGAAGCGCTGTTCGCACATTCGGAACAGGATCTCGTTGACGACGACTACACCGACGCAGTCATGTTCAGAATCCGACGGCACAGGCGCAATGCGCTGATCGGCCGCTTCGGTGCAGTTGCTCTATTGCTGATTCTCGAGTTGCTGCTGTCATCGCCTTTGCAGAATTCGGCGACCGCCCTCGCCGAGACGCTTAGTACGACGTTGTTCGAAGTGGAAGGCCAGTGGCTGGCGTTCGCGTTCGCTCCGCTGAACAGCGTTGCAGGAGTGATTGGACTATTACTGCTCGGGGCTCACTTTATGTATCGGCGACGTACTCGCTGATCGCCGAGGCCCGTCCCGCGAAATCACTACACGCGGCTACCGTATTTCTTGAACAGCAGTTCCTTAGCCTGACCTATCCAGTCGTCCTGCTCCATACGGCCCCGGCACTCTTTGAGTTCCTGATTGACCCGAGCGATGTCCGCGGGCCCAAAGGATGCGATTTGACGGAAGCTGTATATGCCGAGGTCGTGCAGGCTTCTCTCGAAGACTTTGCCGATGCCTACGATCTCCTGCAGATTGTCGAGTTCCTGTATCGGACCCGTGTCGTCGTTGGAGGCTTCGACCATTGCCGCGTTGCGCGCCTGCTTTAATGCGTCACGCTGCTGTTTCTCGATTTCCGCGAAGTTCTGCTCGACCTCGTCCAGCCGTATGCGAAGCGTCTCGGAGCGTTTTTCGTTCTCGCCCGCCTGGTCGCGATACCGTTTTGCGTCGTTCTCGTATTGGCGACGGCTGCTCTCCATTGATTCCAGGCAGTGCGCCAGCTCCTTGTTTTGCACCTTCAGTTCTTCCATTTCCGCGACGTCCCGGCGGAGCACGTCGGCCTCCTGCTGCGCCAGTCTCGCGTCATGAGTGATCTGCGCGTTCTCGGCTTCGAGCCGGATGACGTTTTGCTCGAGCTTATCGAGTTCAGTCAGTCGCGCCTGTGCGGAGGCCAGCATCCTGTTCACGGACTCGTGTTCGGATCGCGACGACTGCAACAGAGTCGAGAACGACTCGTGCTCCTGTTTCGCGTCCTGGAGTTTCGCTTCGACGTATTGACGTTTCTCGAACGATTTGCGGAGTTCGGCGGTATAGAACTCACGCGACTTGATGAATTCGTTCTGGAGGTCGGCGGCCTGCTGGCGGACCTTGACCAGCGCTTGCTGGATCGTGCCGAGCTTGGTCTTAAATTCTTCTCGCTCGTTTCTGAGCGTAAAGATGTCCTTTGACAAACGCTTCTCGCGTTCCTCCGCGGACTGGAGTTCCGTACGCGAGCGCTTGTAGGCGCTCTTATGCTGCTGCAGCGCCGCTTCCTGATCCTCGAGGCGTGTGCGCAGGGACTGGTTCTCGGTTGCGAGGTGGTCGCGGTGCCGCGTCGCGTCGTCGAGCCGTCCCTGCCAGCTGTCCTCGATCACCGAAATCCGGCGCGTTGCCACGGCACCGCGCAGCAGCCAGCCGACGCCGCCGCCTACCAGCAGAGCAGCGGCAGCATAGATTGCGATGTCCAATATCGAACCGCCCATCGATCGTCATCTCCCGTCACGCTTGCTCCCAGGGGAGCGGGCTTCATTCTCGAAACCAGCCGAGTATGTCCGACAGTGGGATTATGGAACATGACCGACTCCACAATTCCGGCGTTTCGGCGGAAAAACGTACAGAATCAGGGCATTAAGCCCCACATACGCTGGTTCTCGACATCTGATAGGGTGCCTTCCAGCAAGCCGTGCCGAGATCGCGATGCCGTTGGATACCTGGAAGCTGTATACCCTGACGGTATTGGTGTTCATGATTACGCCGGGTCCGAGCCATCTCCTGATGCTCTCTAACAGCGCCAGTCACGGCTTTAAGCGGTCGTTGGCGACGGCCGCCGGTGATCTGACGGCAAATCTCTTGCAGATGCTGGCCGCAGGTCTGGGGCTTGCCGCGATACTGGCGACGGCAGGCGGCGCGCTCGCAATCGTAAAGTGGCTCGGGGTTGCCTATCTCGTCTTTCTGGGTCTGCGATTGTTCCTGCGTGCCGGGCGCGGCGCGAACGGCTCAGCGCGATTCGCCCCGGCCTCGCTTCGAACGCTTTGGCTGCAGGGGTTCGTGACCTCCGCTGCGAATCCTAAAGCCGTTGTCTTCTTCGCGGCGCTGTTCCCGCAGTTCATCCATCGGGATGAGCCGTTCGCGTTGCAGCTCGCAGCTTTGTCGCTGACCTATATTGTGATCGACGGGATGTTTCTCTCAGCCTACGGCGCCGGTGCTCATTGGATTTCGTCGCGATTCCGGGGTTCGGCGCGGGTTTGGATCGAACGCGCGGGGGGCAGCTTTATGATCGTGGCCGCCGTTCTGCTCGGCCTGAAATCGCTGCGGGCGGCGTCGTAGCCGCCGGCCGCGAAAAGCCAGACTCAGAGTTCGGCGGCAGCCCTCGCCAGCGCGGCGATGTCGTCAAATCGTCTCTCGGCCAGCAGCGCCGACGGAGCGACCCAGGTGCCGCCTACACAAGCCACGTTCGCGAGGGCCAGATAGTCCGGCGCGTTCGCTGGCGTGACGCCGCCAGTAGGCATGAAGCGCACTTCCGGGATCGGTCCGCCCACGGCTGACAAGTAACGCGTGCCGCCGGAGATTTCGGCCGGAAACAGCTTCTGCAGCGTATAGCCGCGCTCGAGGAGTTCGAGCGATTCGCTCGGTGTGGCCGCTCCCGGTATGAAGGCCAAACCTTGCTGTTCAGCAGCCGCGAGCAGTGCCGGCGTCGAGCCCGGGCTCACGCCGAATCGCGCGCCCGCGTGCAGGCTCGCCGTGATCTGAGCGGTGTCGCGCAGGCTGCCGGCGCCGACCAACATTTCGGGCACCTCCGCTGAGATGGCGGCAATGGCTTCAATTGCCTTCGGTGTGCGCAGGGTCACCTCGATCGCCGGCAGTCCCGCGGCGAGCAAGGTCTCTGCCAGCGTCACTGCCGAAGCAGCGTCTTCGACGACAACGACTGGCACAACGCGCATTCCCGCCAACATCCCTTCGGCGCTCATCATTGTGCCTCCATGAAGAAGCTCGCGCCCTCTTCGGCGCTCGAGCATTGCCGTCGGAAGACTTCGAATAGCTCACGACCGACGCCGGCCGTGGCGGTTGTCGCTTCGAATGCTTCGCGTTCGGACATATCGTCCAGCGGCTGTATCTCGAGCACCCCCGCTTCGGAATCGATGGTGATAATGTCGTCGTCGCGGATTCGACCGATGGCACCGCCGCGCAGCGCTTCGGGTGTCACTTGAATCGCAGCGAGCACTTTGCCGGATGCACCCGACATACGTCCGTCCGTCAGCAACGCGACCTTGAAGCCGCGATTCTGCAGTACGCCGAGATACGGCGTGAGCTTGTGCAACTCCGGCATCCCATTCGCGGAAGGCCCCTGACCGGCCAGCACCGCAACGAAGTCTGTCTCGAGTTTGCCTTCGTTGAACGCATGCTTGAAGTCTTCCTGAGATGCGAAGGTCTTCGCCGGCGCTTTGATCGCGTGGTGCTCTTCCGATACTGCCGAGACCTTAACAATGGCACGGCCAATCGTGCCATCCACGAGCCGCAGCCCGCCCTCGGGGTCGAACGGCCTGGACACCGGCGCGAGGATTTCCTCGTCCAGGGATTCGCTGCGGCAGTCCCGCCAGGACAGTCCGTCACCCTCGATGAACGGCTCACGGCAATACTGGCTCAGCCCTTTACCAAGCATTGTCGTCACGTCTTCATGCAGCAGTCCGGCATCCAGAAGTTCCCGGATCACGAAGCCGAGTCCTCCCGCCGCGTGAAAGTGGTTAACGTCCGCCGTACCGTTCGGATAGACCCTGGCGAGCAGCGGCACCGCGGTTGATAGTTCTGAGAAGTCATTCCAGTCGATCCTGATGCCGGCGGCCTTCGCAATCGCAATCAGATGGATCGTATGGTTCGTAGATCCGCCAGTGGCGAGCAGTCCGACGATCGCATTGACGACGGCTTTCTCGTCCACAATCCGACCGACGACCGGCCTGTCGCCGTCGCCGCACATGTCGACCACACGCCGGACGGCGTCGTCGGTCAGGTGGTGCCGAAGCGGTGTTCCGGGATTCACGAACGAGCCACCCGGTAGCTGCAGACCCATGATCTCCATCAGCATCTGGTTGCTGTTCGCGGTGCCATAGAACGTGCACGTACCCGGCGAATGGTAGGCTGCGGACTCCGAGGCAAGCAGGTCTTCTCGCTCGACCTCGCCTGCGGCGAACTGCTCGCGAACGCGCGCCTTCTCCTTGTTGGACAGCCCGGACACCATCGGCCCCGCCGGCGCGAACACCATCGGCAAGTGCCCGAAGGCCAGCGCCCCGATGAGAAGACCCGGCACGATCTTGTCGCAGGTTCCGAGGCAGACGATGGCATCGAAGACGTCATGCGAAAGCGAAACCGCCGTGGAGAGCGCGATAACATCGCGGCTGAACATCGACAGGTCCATGCCGTCCTGACCCTGGGTCACGCCGTCACACATGGCGGGTACGCCGCCGGCAACCTGTGCAACCGCACCGTACTTCGCCGCGGCGGCACGAATCTGATCGGCGAATCTGATCAGGATAATCCTCGAATGGCTTGTGGGCGCTCAGCATGTCGTTGTACGAATTGACAATGCCGATATTGGGTACCGAGCGTCCGGCAATCGCCTTCTTTTCGATTGGCGCCATTGCAGCCATCGCGTGCGCGAGGTTGCTGCAAGAGGTCTGCGCGCGCGACGGCCCTCCGTGCGCGGCTTTGTCGATGCGCGCCAGGTAGGCGGCGCGGCTATCGCGGCTTCGTTCAGCGATTCTTGCTGTCACTTTGTCGACGATTTCGTGCATTTCAAAGAATCCTCAGTGGGTCAGGGCGCCCAGAAAATATCGACCGGCGTTTCGTCCTGTCGCAGCAGTCGGGAAACGGGGTAGGCGTTGTTGTCTGTTCGCGCTTGCTCGAGGACCGCTTTCTTGTCGGCGCCGAAGACGAGAAGCACGATCGAGTCGCTATTCAGCAATGCGGGCAGCGTCAGTGACATGCGCGGATGTGGGCTTGCCGCCGTATGCACCGGAATGCATCGCGCGCCGGAATCACGATCGAGGCCGGCCGCAAGCGATTCGGCATCGGGAAACAGTGATGCGAAGTGCCCGTCCGCACCCATGCCGAGCAGCGAGCAGGCGAATGGTGCGGGCAAGGCCGCAAGACGTCGTTCCAATTCGGGGACGTGTTCCTCGACGGATACGCCGTCGGCGTACAGCGGCACGAACGTTGCTGCCGCCGCTCTGTCCACCAGCAATCTCTCGCGAACGAGCTTGTCGTTGCTGTCGTCGTGTCGTGGCGGCACCCAGCGCTCGTCGCTCGGCGCGACCGAAACAGAGGCCCAGGCCAATGGCAGGTGAGACAGGCAGTCGAAGGTCGCCACCGGCGTCGTGCCGCCGCTGACGACGATGGCCGCCTGGCCATCGGTTTCGAGTCGCCGCTCCAAAGCCGCCGCGATGAATTCCGCGGCCGCCTCAGACGCGGCTTGTCGATCGTCGAATTCGTGCATCATGTTCAGGCCTCGGGCTGCCACGCGCGGCCGTCGCGGTCGAGCATCGACGAGGAGCCCGGCGGCCCCCATGAGCCGGCGACATACGACTCGACCTTCTGCTTGGCCGATTGCCAGCCCGCAATAATCGAGTCGATCCAATGCCAGGCCGCCTCTACTTCGTCACGACGCATGAACAAAGCAGGGTTGCCGCGCAGCACTTCCATAAGCAGACGCTCATAGGCATCGGGGTAGCGAATACCGAAGGTCTCCTCGAAGCTCAGGTCCAGCGACACCGGGCGCAGGTCGAAGCCGCCGGGGCCCGGCTCCTTCGCCATGACCGAGAGTTTTACGCCTTCGTCGGGTTGAAGTCGGATGGTTAGACGGTTGGGCTGCAGTGCGAACCGCTGTTCGGGGAATATCGAGTGCGGTACATCCTGGAACTCGACGACGATCTCCGAGTGTTTCTCTGGCAGCCGCTTGCCGGTCCGTACGTAAAAGGGCACGTTGGACCAACGCCAGTTGTCGATCTCGAGTTTGATCGCGACGAAGGTTTCGGTCGTGCTATTGCCGTCGTCCAATTCCTCGAGATAGCCCGTAACCGCATTGCCGTCGATCGCACCTGCGGCGTACTGGCCCCGTACTGTGTTTGAGCGGATCTGTTCCGGCGACATGGGCCGCAGTGCGCGCAACACTTTGATCTTCTCGTCGCGCACCGAATCATGATGCAGGCTCGATGGCGCTTCCATCGCAACGAGGCAGACAAGCTGCAGTATGTGATTCTGGACCATGTCCCGGAGCGCGCCTATCTTGTCGAAGTACTCGACGCGGCCTCCGACCCCCAGATCCTCGGCAACAGTAATCTGCACGTGGTCGACCGCGCCACGGCGCCAGAGCGGCTCGAACAGCGAGTTCGCGAATCGAAGCGCGAGCAGATTCTGAACGGTCTCCTTACCGAGGTAGTGATCGATTCGGTAGATCTGGTTCTCGGCAAAGCACTCGCCCACCGCATTGTTGATTTCGCAGGCCGAGTCGTAGTCGTGGCCCAGCGGTTTCTCCAATACGATGCGACTGGTTGGCGTTATCAGACCGTTGTGTTTGAGTCCCGCGCTGATCACACCGAAAAGGCTGGGCGCCGTGGCGAGATAGGCGACTCGCACGCGGCCTTCCGCACCGGCGAGTAGTTCGGTCAGCGAATGCCACGAGTCATGTACCTGTACGTCGCATGGGACGTAGTGAATGCGCTCGCGGAAGGTCTGCCACTGCGCATCGTTGAATTCGTCGTCGTGGAGGTTCTGTCTCAGCGCGGTTTCCACGCGCGCGAGGTAGTCGTCGCGGCTGAGTTCGCTGCGGCTCGCCGCGATAATGCGGCTGTCTGCCAGAAACTGGCCATCGCCATCGCGGTGGTACAGCGCCGGCAACAACTTGCGCATCGCAAGGTCGCCCGTGCCACCGAATATCACCAGATCGAACACGTCGACGGGTACGAAATTTGCCATGTGAACCCTCCCAGGACGTGAAATTTTACTACAAGATGCTCAGAATAGTGCAGAATATTCGTATTCTTAGGCTCTAATTGTTGTAGTTTTATTACATGTTGGACCGAATTCAGCAGTCGATCGACCGTCTTAGCCGTGCCGAAAGCAGGGTGGCTGGCTGGGTACTCGCGCATCCGCGGCAGGCGGCCGACGCTACCGTGGCCGAAGTTGCGCGGGCAAGTGAGACCAGCGAACCGACCGTGATCCGGTTTTGCCGGAGTGTCGGTCTTAGTGGGTTCCGGGAATTCACGATCCGGCTGACCGAATCCTTGAGCCGCCAACTCAGCTACGTACATCGCGATGTCAGCATCGACGACAGTACGCCGGACGCAATAGACAAAGTCGTCGAGGCTTCGATCCAATCGCTCATGGATCTCCGCGCGCAGTTGTGGTCGCTGCCCGTCGACGAGGCCGTCGATCTCATGAACGGCGCCAGACAGATCGCATTTGCCGGGCTTGGCGGATCGGGCCATGTCGCAAGCGATGCCTGTCACAAGTTCTTCCGGCTCGGCATCCCTTGCACGACGCTGACTGACGCTCCGAGCATCCTGCAGTTCGCCGCGGTTACTTCGCCGGGTGACGTGCTGGTACTTGCCTCTCACAGTGGCTCGAGGCCGGACTTGTGCCGCGCCGCCGAGTCGGCCGCCGACAACGGCGCGAACGTTATTGCGATAACCTCTCCCGGGTCGAGACTGGCTGCTGCCGCGGAAGTCGTATTCGATCTGCCCACGCGTGAAGATGCCAGCGTCTACCCACCGATGAATTCACGTCTCATGCAGTTGACGCTGTTCGATGCGCTGCTCGTCGCACTGTCGCTTCGCCGGGGCGAGGCGGCGATCGATTGCCTGCGCAGGAGTAAGGCGGCGCTCCTCGCGTAAATCGCGCGCGGCTCGCGGTCTCTCCCGGCGAAGCCAGCGTGGACTCGTGGCATCGCGTCGACGATATTTCACGCAATCGACTTCGCGCGCGGCGCGCAGGCAACCTCAAGCGGTTCGCGCCGGGCGACGACCCTCTGGAGCCACCGCGCCGCCTGGACGTCACTGGCTGAGCGCCATCAATCGATATGCGGGTCGAGTAGCAGCGAGGCCGGGCCCGCACCCGCATTGCGGGGCCCTATCTATGTCAGATCCTGTCAGCGGTGGATTGATCTCGTCGCTGAGGAATCATCCGCAGCGCGTCAGCGCCGTAACC
>CALZMR010000046.1 GCA_945788575.1 uncultured Woeseiaceae bacterium | reverse complement strand
CCCGAGGCGACCGGGTCCGGCTCGCCGTTCGGCCCCTCCGGATTGACGTAGATCAGGCCCATCTGCACCGCGCCGTACGGGTTCTCGAGCACCCGGTCGCCGCTGTAGCGCCGGTCTCCGAGCCACTCGGTCTCGGTCCCCCAGTCGATGTCCTCCTCCGGCTCCCAGACGTCCTCGCGCCCGCCGGCGAAGCCGAAGGTCTCGAATCCCATCGACTCCAGGGCGCAGTTCCCGGCGAGGATCATCAGATCGGCCCACGAGATCTTGCGGCCGTACTTCTGCTTGATCGGCCACAGCAGCCGGCGCGCCTTGTCGAGGTTGGCGTTGTCAGGCCAGCTGTTGAGCGGCGCGAAGCGCTGCGTGCCGGAGGAGGCGCCACCGCGGCCGTCACTGATGCGGTAGGTGCCGGCGCTGTGCCACGCCATGCGGATGAACAGCCCGCCGTAGTGACCGTAGTCCGCCGGCCACCAGTCCTGCGAGGTCGTCAGGACCTCTTCGATGTCGGCTTTGACTTCGTCGAGGTCGAGCGTCGCGAACGCTTCGGCGTAGTTGAAGTCTGCGCCCATCGGGTTGGACTCGGCGCCCTGCTGGCGCAGAGGCGAAAGGTCGATCTGCTCGGGCCACCAGAACTGGTTCGATCGCGCCATGCCCTCGGAGAGAGCGGGGCTCGACGCCACCATCGTGACCGCGAAGGCGGTGATTAACGTTAAGGCTTGTTTACGCATTGGATGTGTTCCCCTTCCGCCGCGAAATGCAGCGTATCGGTGGTAAACGCAATCGGAGCTGCGGGCGTTTCCCGCCGGACCCGCAGCGGCCGATCCTCTGCGCAGGTCCGGGCTGACAAGAACCAAGTGTGGCCGGCAGCGCCGGCGGAAATCCTCGGTTCAAGATGCTCTTCTCCGATTATTGTGTAATTAGACAGGGTCTAAAGTGGAACGAGTCTAGAAGAAGGTTTCATCCGAGTCAATTCGGACTTAGACGTATGCAGGCCGGTGGATGCGGGGCGCAGCATCTCCTCGCGAGGCATTCGATTTCGCGATGCGATGGCGGCCAGGCCAACTCAAGGGCAGGGGCTCGTCGGAACGCCTGGTCGCGGCGTTCCCGTTCAGTTCTTGTGCAAGATCCGAGACAGGTCGAGCGTCGTCAATCGCAGCTGCCAATCACGTGCCGGTATGTCCGTCTGATCACCGAGGATCACGGCCGCCCGGATCGAGCGGCTCAGTGCGTTGGCATACAGCCGCTGGTAGTAGGGCATCTTGTAAACACAGAACGGAAGTATTTCCTCGAGCGTCGCGTCCGTGTTCATCTTCTCGGCGAAGGCGTCGAAGAAGCGGCTCACGGCATCGGCGATCGGGCCGTCCTCGAAGAGCCGCTCTGACGGGTCAATCGTCCACGTCATGTCTTGTTGCAGCACGCAGGTGCCGACGAAACCCTTGCGCCGCTCTTCAGTCCATTCGTGGGGAGCGATGAGGCTGAGCAACCAGTCCCCGTCAACAAGATACAGGTAGTTCGATACGCCTTCGGCCGGCTTGTATTTGAAGTTGGCGGACAGCGCGAGCATCGAGGTGAAGAACTCTGCCAGCACCTGACGTCGGGGCTTGGCCACGACGCCGCGTGGCTCGGTCAGGTACCAGTCCAGCATGAAACCGTTCGCGCCTTTGCCGTCCGGGTTGGCGGGGCGGAGGCTGACTGCTGACTGCTTGTACGGCATGAGATCACTCATAGGCAGCGAATTATGCCGGTATCGAGGTCCCGGTTCGATGACCGTCGGCGGATTTCCGACTAGATTGTCTGCGGCTAATCCTTAGTGACTTTCGGTGGTGGGCGAGTAGTTTGAAGGGTAGACCCCGACAGGTGGCGGACCATGATCGAGTCCTTCGTCGACCGGCTCCGCGTACCCGATGACGCGCTGCGCAGGAGCTCAGATGTCGCGACGCTCAAGTTTGAGCGCAGCGACGAGATCGGCGCGGGCGACACGAACCTCGGCCAGGATCGAGCTGTCGATGCGCTTCGCTTCGGTATCCAGATCGAACAGGAAGGCTACAACGTATTCGTTCTCGGGCCGCCGGGCAGCCATCGCCACGGTCTGGCGACGGAGCTTGCCGAGGAGCGCGCCTCGCTGCTGGATGCACCTGACGACTGGTGCTACGTGCACAATTTCAACGATCCGGAGACCCCTCGCGCGCTCTCTCTTCCCGCTGGCCAGGGCGGCACGTTCCGCGACGATATGTCCGAGTTGATCGAGGAGATGCGCCTTGCGATCCCGGCGGCGTTCGAAGGCGACGACTATCGGAATCAGCTCAAAGCCATCGAGGGCGCCACGCAGGAAGCTGTCGAAGAAGGGTGGACGCGGCTGGAGAAGCGTGCCGCCGACGAAGGCATAGGCCTCCTGCATACGCCCACGGGCTTCGTCCTGGCGCCGATCCGCGATGGCAAGGTACTGGACGATGCGGATTTCGCGAAACTACCCGAGAAGGAACAGCGCAGCATCCAGGCGTCCATCGAGCAACTGCATGAGCATGTACAGCAGCACGTCGATCGACTGCCAGCGATACGCAAGCGGCATCGGGAGCGCGTCAAAGAGCTGAGTCGTGGCGTCACGGAGCACTCGGTGGGCGTCCTGCTAAAGGAGCTTAAGAAAAAGTACAGTGCGTTTGGCGACGTCGCGCGCTACCTCGACGAAGTACAGCGGGACCTCGTCGAGAACGCCGACGACTTCCGAGAGTCGGAGCCATCGCCGCTGGCATTCCTGAGTCGGGACTCGAGCCAGGCGTTCGGGCGCTACGAGGTCAACCCGTTCGTGCGCAATCGGCCCGAGGGCAATGCGCCGGTCATCTACGAGACAAACCCGAGTTACCAGAACATAATCGGAAAGGTCGAGCATCGCGCCGAGATGGGCGCGCTCATCACCGACTTCCGCATGATCCGTTGTGGCGCCCTGCACAGGGCGAATGGCGGCTATCTGATTCTCGACATGCATCGGGTCCTCTCCCGACCATTCGTCTGGGAGGCCCTGAAGCAGTCGTTGTTTGCACGACATGTTCGGATCGAGTCGCCCGGTGATGTGTACGGATTCGTGAGCACGACCACGCTGCGGCCGGAATCGATCCCCCTCGACATCAAGATCATTCTTGTTGGGGAACGCTGGCTCTACTATCTCCTTACCGAATTCGATCCCGAGTTCGGGGAGCTGTTCCGGGTTGCTGCCGACCTAGATGATGATCTCGAGCGAACCGAAGAGAACATTGGTCACTACGTGCGGCTGGTTGCCGATCGCATCCGTGACCGAGAACTGACCCCGTTCGATCGCGACGCAATGCAGCGTGTCATCGAGCAACGCGCCCGTATCATCGAAGACAGTGAGCGCCTGTCCATGCATATGCGCTCTCTGGACGATCTCCTGATGCAATCCGACTACTGGGCTCGGCGACGCGCCGCGGAACTGGTCGGCCGGGAAGACGTATCGCGGGCAATCGAGGAGCGTCGACAGCGTCTCAGCCGTGTACAGAACAAGCTATCCGAAGCGATTGCACGCAACCTACTGCTGATCGACACGGACGGCGAGTGCGTCGGTCAGGTCAATGGCCTGTCGGTCGTCGAGCTGGGTGAGGTTCGCTTCGGGCATCCGGTCCGGATCACGGCGACCACACGGATCGGTAGCGGCGAGCTCGTTGACATCGAGCGTGAGGTTGAGCTCGGCGGTGCAATTCACTCGAAGGGCATGATGATCTTGTCGTCCGCGCTGACGTCGCGCTATGCCCCGGACACACCGCTGTCAATGCATGGCAGCGTCGTCTTTGAGCAGACCTATGGCGGCGTCGAGGGCGACAGCGCATCCGTCGCCGAGTTCTGCGCGCTCGTGTCCTCGCTATCGCGCATCCCAATTCGTCAGAATATCGCTGTGACCGGTTCCGTGAATCAGCTCGGCCGGATCCAGGTAGTGGGTGGTATCAACGAGAAGATCGAGGGATTCTTCGACGCCTGCAAGGCCAGAGCGCTCGACGGTTCGCATGGTGTCGTTATCCCGGCCGACAATGTGAAGCATTTGATGCTGCGAGAGGACGTCGTCGATGCGGTGAAGGAGGGGCAATTCAGCGTGTATGCAGTGAGCGATGTCGACGAGGCTCTGACGCTACTGACCGGCGTTGATGCGGGCGCACGCGACAAGAAGGGAGGATTCCCGAAGGGCTCTGTTAACGACAGGGCGGAGGAGCAGCTCGTTGCTTACGCGGATGCGCGTAAACACTTCTCAGATCGCGAAGGCGGCCATGAAGACCAGTGACGAACGTGCGCGCATTCTGATCGCCGTGACCGAAGCAAGTCCGGTTGCCGAACTGTGGCAAGCGGCACTGAACCGGCGCCACCGGGATGCAGAGTTGATTGCTTTGTTCGTCTCGAATGATCGCTGGCATCGGGCGGCGAGCCTGCCCTTCACGCGGGAAATCTCTCGGCTGGGCGCCGTCGCCGACTTCACACGGCAACGCGCGGACCAAATATATAGTGAATCCGTCGCGCGGATCCGCCGGACCATCGTGGAGCTTGCAGAACAGGCCGATCTGGCGCTCGCGTTCGAGGAGTTGTCAGAACGAAACGCCGCGCGTCTCGATGAGCTCGCCGCGGGCGCACACAGCGTTCTGATCGCATCGTCACATATCACTCGCGAACCGATCTACGCACACATTTCCCGGCTTCACTGCCATATCGAGCTGATCGAAACCGGTGCGTCTGCTCGCAAGGAGTTATCCAAAGAGTCTGCCGGCGACCAAGGGGAGTAGACTTCGTAGGTACAAAGCGCATTGTGACCGCGCGATGTAGCTTCTAATCGTTAATGATGAGTGAGGAACAACCAGATTCGGTCGGCCTGAACGAAGTCAGAGCGCTTCGTCGCGAAGACGTGATTCCTCGCAGCAAGTATCTCGACGCCGTTTACCTTTGTCGCGACCGGGAATTCTGGACTCGATGGAGTCTGCGAGCACTGCTCGCGCTCGGCGTCGGTCACGCACTCGCCGGGATAATCTTCTTCTTCGCCTATAACTGGGACAGCCTGTCCGATTTCGCGAAGTTCGCGATCCTGCAAAGCGGCATCGTGATTACCGCTGTACTCGCACTCATCCTGAATCCGGACAAGCCGGCCGGCAAGTCCTTCCTGATCTCGACGACAGTTCTGGTGGGTGTTCTGCTGGCCGTCATCAGTCAGGTCTATCAAACCGGTGCCGATGCCTGGGAGTTGTTCGCCACCTGGACACTACTCACCTTTCCGTTTGCGCTGGCCTCCCGAAACGCGGCTCATTGGTTCGTCTGGCTGATCGTGGCGTACTTCGCGGGCAATCTGTATGGCTATCAGGTGCTGGTGTCCGGTGGTGTGCTTAGCCCGGTGGAACTCCAATGTCTGATCAGCGCCGTACTCGCCGCTGTATTGGGCATGCGCGAAGGCGCGGTACTTGCCGGCATGAGCTGGCTGGACGCAGCGTGGACCAGGACCGTCCTCGCATTCTTCGCGGTGCTGATCGTATTCTGCCTGGCAGTGGCGTACGTCCTCGATTGGGATGGCACTGCGGGTTCGACCGCACTGTTCCTGGGCCTGCTGGTCTTGCTGACCTTCGTCTATGCCCGCGTTCTGCCGGATTTCGCCGTCGTTGCAGTCTGTGCGGGTTTCGCCGCCTTGTTCCTGATGGCCGCCGGCGGTCGCCTGATCGGTGAAACCATCGGGTTTGGCGACGTCGACCTGCTAACGACGATCTTCAGTCTCTTGCTGCTGCTGCTGTGGTGCGCGGCTCTCACTACGGGGACCCTCAGGTTCCTCGCCATCGCGGGCGTGCGACTTCCGCGAGGGAGCGGCGATGGCTGATCTCCGGCAATTGTGTGAGGCTCTTGGCATCGACCAAATGACCGCCGTCGAGGTCATCCGCAAGGACCGAGCGGAGTCCGATTCCGCGCTGAGCATGCCCTGGTATGCGAGGATCATTGTCGGGTTCGGGGCCTGGGTCACCGCGATCGTCGCGATAGTCCTGGGCGGCGTGATCCTTGCCTTTCTCGAGATAGAAGCAGAGTACTCTCTCGCAGTAATGGGCGCCGCATTCCTGGGCTCGGCACTGCTGTGGCTTCGGAGTTTCGAGCGGCAGGCCTATGTGACCCAGTTGGGCATCGCCGTTGCCGCAGCCGGTACCGCAATGATCACTGCCGGCGTCGGTATGGAAACGAAAGAGGTCTGGGCCGCAACAGCCGTAAGCGCCGTTCTCACCATGGTCATCATCTTCGCGACGCACCACCGGTCGCTGCAGTTCCTTGCCGCGCTGCTGACCGCCTTCCTGTTCATCACCACATTGGTTGCCGAAGAGGTGCCGTATTACCTCGACATCGCCGCGCTTGTCGGTCCGGTCGCTGTCTTCCTGATGCTACAGCCGTCGAGGCGTAACGTTCAGCCAGCGGCCACCGTCTTGCTGATATCGATGCCTCTGTTCGGCATCTTCTACGACATAAACGTGCGGATGTGGGGAGTAGGCACCCCGGGCGGCTGGTTCGCGAGGATTCTGTACGTCGCCGTATTTCTCTGGCTCGCCTACATTCATTGGCAGCGCGTGACAGACGAAGCCGCGCGATACAGGCTGAGCATTTTCGCGGCGGCGGCCGTCGCCGTAGGTTTGCTTCTGCCCCCGGGCGGTTCGGCGTCGCTTGTTATTGTAATGCTCGCATTCACTCTGGGTTCTCGTCCGTTGGCGCTGCTCGGCGTCCTGCTGCAGATTCTCTACATCTGGCGCTTCTACTACGACATGCAGGCGACGCTGCTGACGAAGTCCGGCGTGATGTTTGCTGTCGGCGTCGTCTTCATAGTCGCGTGGTGGTTCATGCAGCGCAGTGCACCAGCGGAGGAGCCCGCATGAAGATCGCCCGTATCATCCTTGTCATTGCGGGTCTGGTGCTCGCACTCGGTGTGGCAAACCACAGCATCCGGGTGCACCAGCAGGTCGTGGACACCGGACGGCAAATTCTGCTGGAGCTTCGGCCGGTCGATCCTCGCTCCCTGATTCAGGGCGACTACATGTTGCTGCGGTACTCGACGACCGCATTTCCCGAAGAATCATCCAGGGAGACTCTGCCGAGCAGGGGGACATTCGTAATGTCCGTCGATGCCAATGGCATCGCAACGTATGCACGCCCAGATGACGGCAGGCCGCTGGTGCCCAGCGAGGTTCGGCTGCGATTCAACAGGTCCGGTTCCTTCGGAGATCCTGGCCTCGGTGCGGAGACTTTCAATTTCGAAGAGGGGCAGGCTGAAACTTACGCCGATGCGAAGTACGGTGTCCTAAGAGTGGATGAGAGCGGCATGAGCGTGCTCGTAGGCCTTGCCGACGAATCCTACGCGCTCATCGTTCCGTTGGAGCAAGACTAGCGGCTGGATCGATCGCGAAGACCGGGAACCATCCACCAGTTGCCGAGCACTTGCTGCCGCGCCTCAGGTCGACCTCATCTTCTCCTCGAGCAGCGGAATCAGTTCCTTGAGGTTCAGGCTCTGCAGCCAGAGCATTTCCTCGAAACTATAAAGGTCCGAGACTATCGCCTGGCTCATGCCACAGTTGTGTGTGATGAGATGCCAGCCGAGCCAGTGTGTGGCATTTCGTCGATTCACGCCGCGCGTGCCGCGGGCCCGTTTGTAAAGACTCTTGGCACCCGCCCGCGCCGATTCGAGGCCGCCCAGAACCGGAACGGCTGATACGACCTTGCGATGATACTTGGAGCCCTTCTTGGAGATGATGTAGGGCAGCACTTCGTTGGCCACGACCTGGTGATGGAAACGATTGACCTCGCCGCCCATCTCGACCGGTCCGCAGGCATACGCGTCTCGCCGTTCGTAGATCTGCGCGAGATTGTTCCGATGAATGCGGGACTTGTGCGCCGAACGAGCCGCAAGAACGCTGGTCCCCAGCGCGAGCGCGCCCGCCGCGGCAACCAGACCGATTCCGGTTGCGGACGCGGCCGCCGCACCGGTTGCCAGCGCCAACGTTGTCTGTCCCGTCGCCGTTTGTGCAATCGATACGCCAACGCCGCCGACCGCCATCGTGCCGGTAGCAGCTTGTTTCGTCGTGCGCCAGCGGCTGACTTCGGTGCCCATGGTCGGTGCCGGTCGAATATCCATCGCTTCCCCCTCAAAGTCCGAAGACCGATCCGATCTCATGCGAGCATGCATTGATTCAAGAGTTCGGCATACCTGCCGCAACGGCCTTCCGTGTAATACTTACGGCCGGAATAATGCACGGGCAGTCCCATGACTCAACTCAAGCGCGTCGCCACTCTGGCCGCCCTAATCCTCATCGTTTCCGCGTGTTCATCGGGCGACCAGGAGCTCCGACGTCTCGCGGCGATTGCCGAGCGCGTAGAGATTGTCCGTGACGACTTTGGCGTGCCACATATCTACGGTGAAACCGATGCCGACGTCGTGTTCGGCATGTTGTACGCCCAGGCCGAGGACGACTTCCCGCGAGTCGAGCGCAACTACATCTGGGCGACCGGGCGGCTGGCCGAAGTCGACGGCGAGGCTGCCATCTTCAGTGACGTCCGGGCCAACCTCTATATGACGGAGGAAGAGGCCAGAGCCGAGTACGAATCAGCGCCCGACTGGTTGAAGGAGTTGTGCATCGCATTTGCCGACGGCCTCAACTACTACCTTGCCACGCACCCGGAGGTCGAGCCTGCTTTGCTCACACGCTTCGAGCCGTGGATGCCGATGTTCTTTTTCGAGGGCTCGATCGGCGGTGACATCGAGCAGATTCCGCTGGACGGCATTGCGGAGTTCTATGGCCAGCAGATCGCGGCCGAAGTGCCGGTTCCGGCGTCGGCTTTTACCGAGGCCGTAAACGCGTCGAACGGCTTCGCAATTTCGGGTGAGCTCACCGCGTCCGGCAATGCGATGTTGCTGATCAATCCGCACACCTCGTTCTACTTCCGCGGGGAGATGCAGGTCGTCAGCGAGGATGGTCTCAACGCTTACGGCGCCGTCACGTGGGGTCAGTTCTTCATCTATCAGGGGTTCAATGAGCACACAGGCTGGATGCACACCTCGACCTACGTCGATTTCATTGACGAGTTCATCGAGGACGTCAGTGAAGTGGAAGACGAACTCGTCTACCGCTACGGCGACGAGATACGCCCCGTCGAGTCCTATGACGTCAGTCTTCGCTACAAGGACGGGGAAGGTTTTGGCGAACGGACCTTCACCCTGTATCGCACCCACCACGGTCCGATCACGCATGAGGTCGGCGGTGAATGGGTTGCGACGCGCATCAATTGGGAACCAGTCAGCGCGCTGACCCAGTCGTACACGCGCACCAGGCAATCCAACTACGACGAGTTCCGCGAGATGATGGACATCCGCTCGAACTCGTCGAACAACACGGTGTTCGCGGACAGCTCGGGCAATATCGCTTACTTCCACGGAAACTTCGTGCCGCGACGCGATCCGCAGTTCGATTTTTCTCAACCCGTCGATGGCAGCGATCCGGCGACCGACTGGCAGGGCCTGCATACCGTCGACGAGATCGTCACCGTCGCGAACCCGCCGAACGGCTGGATACAGAACACCAATGCAACGCCATTCACCTCGGCCGGCGAGTACAGTCCGAGGCGTGAGGACTACCCGGTCTACATGGCGCCCGACGACGAAAATTTCCGCGGCATCCACGCCGTTCGAGTATTGACCGGCATAGAGGATCTGACGCTCGAAGGCCTGATGGAGCTCGCGCACGATCCGTACTTGCCGGGCTTCGAGAAACTCATACCGGGGCTCGCCGAGTCGTTTCAGCAATTCGACATGATCGATGCGGAGTTGGCGCAGGCCATGGAGGTCTTGCAGTCATGGGATATGAGGGTCAGCGGCGACTCCGTCGCAATGACGCTTGCACACTTCTACGCCCGCATGTACCTCGAGCAGAACACCGCGCCCGAAGGCATGAGCTTCATGGAAAAGGTGAACTTCTACGGCACCGAGTCACCGCCTGACGAACAGGTTTCTATCTTTGCGGACACCGTCGCGATGCTCGAAGCGGACTTCGGGACGTGGAATATTCCGTGGAGCGAAGTGAACCGTTTTCAGCGGCTCTCGGGAGATATCGATCTTCAGTTCGATGACAGTCAGCCGAGTACTCCCGTTGACCTGGGCAACAGCGACTGGGGCGCATTGGCCGATTTCGGCTCGCGCCGTCAGGAGGGTACGAAGAAGCTCTACGGTGTGAACGGCAACAGCTTCGCAGCGGTGGTTGAATTCGGCGATCGTGTTCGCGCACGTACCGTGCTCGTGGGCGGGCAAAGTAACGATCCGAGCTCGCCGCACTTCACGGATCAGGTTGAGCTGTATACCAGCCATGAGTGGAAAGAGGTCGCATTCTACCGCGAAGACGTCGAGGCGCGGGCGACGGAGCGCTACCGGCCGGGTGAGCGCTGAGGCCATCAGCGGCGCGTCGAGCAGCAGTACTCAATCTTCAACTAATCGGGGCCACATGGACATAGAGGAATATCGCAGGCTATACCGCCGTGAAAATTCGGCACCTCGCTGGGAGTCGATCGACAAGGCTGTCCAGGGCATCTATCCGAACCAGGAGCCGCAGCATATCGCGGCCGTTCCGCACTACGCGGTCGGCGGCAAGGACCCGATCGACGGAGTCAGTCTCTATCAGGCCTCTTACGAGGGCCAGGATTACACGCACCTGGTTACCTACGGATTCTCTTCCCTCTACTACGACGAGGAATCGGTTGGCGCTGAGCATAGTCGCTGGGGTTTCGAACTAACCATGCGTGTTGTTCCTTTCTCTGATGACATCGACGATCCGCTGTGGGCAGTAGCTGTGATACAGAACCTTGCTCGATATGTCTTTAGTTCGAAGATGTGGTTCGAGCCTGGTCACTACATTCCGGCGAACGGACCCATTCGCACTGATGTCGACACTGCGTTGGTCGGCCTGACCTTCGACCTGGATCCTGAGTTGGGAGCCATCGACAATCCACATGGGCAGCTGCAATTCCTGCAGATGTTCGGAATCACCGAGAGAGAACTGACACTCTTGTCACAGGGCGATACGGTCAAGGATATCCTTGCCGAGCATCGCCCACAGAATCCGTTGCTACTTACAGACCTTACTCGTACGAACGCCTGATCACGCGCAGTGTTCTTCTGCGTGTTCGAGGAACTGCTTCCGTAACACGAGCTCCGCTGCACGAGGGCTGCGGTACTAGGCGAAAAACTTCCTGCTGAAGATGATCAGGATCGCAGCCGGTACTATGAATCGCACATAGTTCGGCCAAATCTTCCAGAAGAGACCGTGCTCGGCGCCGTCATGTCCTTTCTGGATCTCCTTGAGCAATTCGTTCCGATGGAATATCCAGCCGGCGAAGATGCACATCATCAGTCCAACGAGTGGCTCGCCGTACTGTGTTGCGACACTGACGATGAGGCCAAAGAGCACTTCGAAGTTATAGATCAGCACGGTGCTGAGCAGGAAGATCGCGACGCCGATGATGACGGTCGCGGGCTTGCGGCCGACTTTGTGGTTCTCCGTCGTGTACGCGACTGGAACTTCGAGGATCGAGATCGTCGACGTCAGTGCTGCGAGTGACATCAGCACAAAGAATGCCAGTGACGCGAATGTGCCAGCGCCGCCCATCGAGGCGAATAACTCCGGCAAAACGACGAAGATCAGGCTGTCCTCTGCGAGCAGCGCGCCGTTGGCGTCGTAGATCTGCACGCCATTATTCAGCGCAACGTACATGGCTGGAATGATGAGCAGGCCGGCGATGAATGCGATGCTTATATCGACGATCGTGACCGCTCGGCCGAGTGAGACGAGATTGCCTTCGTCAGGGATATACGATCCGTAGATGAGCATCGTGCCGACGCCAAGCGACAGCGAGAAGAACGCCTGCCCCATTGCACTGATATAGAGGTCGGGGCTCATTACCCGACTGAAGTCCGGCAACAAATAGGCTTTGACGCCGTCCATGGCGCCGTCGAGTGTCATTACGTAGACGATCAGCAAGGCGAGGATAACCAGCAACGAAGGCATCAACCTCGAACACCACTTCTCGATGCCGTCTTTGACGCCGGCGGTGATGATAGAGATCGTCAATGCCATGAATACGGCAGTGAACAGGAGGCTGCGTTCGATACTGTCTGATGCGAACCAGGTCGAGAGTCCGGCCATCCCCACCATGTCCGATAACGATGCCAGGATATTCGACGCCATCCATCCGGCGATGATGGCGTAGAAGCTCAGGATCAGGCAGGCGGTGGAAATGCCGGCGAAGCCGGTGACCACGCCGACGGTTCGACTGGTGTCGCTATTGGCGATCACCTTTAAAGCTTCGACCGGGTTCGCTTTCGCGTGCCGACCGATGATGAGTTCGGCCATGAGCGCCGGATAGGCGATGAGAAAAGCCATGGCGAGGTAGATAATCAGGAACGCCGCGCCGCCGTTACTGGCGACTTCTTTCGGGAATCCCCAGATGTTGCCGAGACCGACCGCGGAACCTGCGGCCGCCATGATGAATCCGAGTTTGCTGCTGAATTCGCCGCGTGGTGCTGCCATTTTTCTTATTCCTTACTTTGGCTTGGCCGTATTCTACGCCAATACGCGACCGGGTTCCGGGGCGCCACGGCGTGATCGATGGGTGCGTATCGAGATACCGGCTCGAGAGCCCGGTGCTGTTCGTCGCAGAAGAAGCTCTGTTCTATCTTTCTGAACAGTAGAAGTATTCGACCGAGGCTAGCTTGTTGTCGGCCCGCTATTGGCCATCGTCCGGTTCCTTCTGCGCCTCGTGCTCCAGCCTGGCGCCGAGCAATTCGATCAGGACGGCCACGATGGCCGGCAGCAAAATGAGGATGGATCTGCCCGCGGATTCTTCGTCTTCGCTTGTCAGTCCGAGGCCGTCAGTGATCGAAAAAATGAGCGCTGTTGCCAACAACACGCCCGCGCCGACCAGCCCGGCGCGCAGGTTCCCGCCGATCTTCGAAGCTCGTTCGTGATTCTCGGAACGACGTGTGACGACAGACAGCACGGTTATATAACGGCTGCAGACGATGGTGGTGATACGCCGGTGATGCGCGGCCTGATCCGGGCGATGCAATCGTGCCGATTACCAGCGGTGTTGCGATTCTGATAGGTCGGCCGGTCAATGGTTGATGTCCGTTAAGTTCGGTGCGGAGAATGGTACCGCACGAGCGAGAATTTACGCCCTCGTATGAGCGTGAGGCAGTTTCCCGACGGACTGCGCTCTTAATAGTACCCGGCGACGCTCGCGCGCGTGGCGTGGACGAAACATCCATCCCAGCGCCGATTCAACAACCAGCCCGATCATCAGGAGGTGACCATGAGCGCTTCTGGACCGATCCTTTTTCGCATCGCTTCGGCAGCAACCGCACGGCGGCTTTGCGCGGTGGCGATACTTACCGCGACAGCCCTGGTGAGCGGTTGCGCGACCAGTGTGTCGGCAATACATGATCCGCTGTACCGTGCGGTTACTCACAACAGCACAATTACGGCGAATGCCAGCAACTCGCGCAACGGCATCCAGCGCATCGACATCGAAGTCACGACCGGCGAGATGACCGATTGCACAGAGCTCGGCGGCCCGCCGGCGATTATTCCGTGCCGGCGCAATGCATCGACCATTACCCACACCTGCAATTTCGCAGGCAATCCCAGCAGCGCCACTTGTAGCTATGCGCAAAGCCTGGGCAATCAATCGATGGTGACCTATCGAGCGACGGCGACACCCGGCTCCGGAAGCTCGCGAAGTACGACAGAAATAACCTACGCCGGCGGTTATCCGCCCACTGCGTTCATTGCCAGACCGGTGTGGTGGCAGCGCGGCGAGCCGTTTGCTGCAAAGATCGACGTCGGATTCTTCCCGGACGCCGACTACTCTGGTCGATTCACGGATTTTACCGACGACATCCAGACCATCATCCTCGGCAGCTACTTCAACAGCGGTCAGCCGTTTGCATCGATGTACACGCTGTATCGGAACAACGTGAATATGTGGGCCGCACCGTTCGGCGCGGATGCCAACGGCTGTACGCGGACGTTCAATGCATCGGTTACGCCGATCGCGGCTGAAATGGACGGTGAGGCCATCGTGCACGAGACCGACTTCCGCGACTGTGCGTCAATAGCGCACGGAGGGTCTGGTAGCGTCTGGGCCAACGCCGGCGATCCGGATTGGATCTTCGTCCACGAGTCGGGGCACTTCCTGTTCGCACAGGGAGACGAATACGATGGCGGCGGTAACTGGTCGCCGGGCCCCTGCAAGAATGTCTTCCCCGACGAAGCCGAATGTCAGGCAGCCGCGCCCGGGGCTGGTGCTGATCCGAACGACTGTGTGGAAATAGGCAGCACAGGTACCTGGCGCAACTCAGGTGGCGGCCTGGAGACCATGAAGGATCGTAACGACAACTCCAATTTTCGGAATAACAGCGCTGAGTGTGTAATCGATCGATTCATCGACTGCGGCTCCGGCAGCTGCTATTGAGGGGTGAGAACCATGTTGAACCCAAAACGAATTTCAGTCATCGGCATCTCGATGCTGCTGGTCGCATGCGCTACAGCCTCAGATGGCCCTGGCGTGAAGACCGAGCAGACCACGGAGCCGCGTCCCGTCGACCCACGCGCCGACAACGCCGAGGTCATTGCCCAGACATTGCCCGGCCTTATCGTGACGCTGAACATCGAGGGCGGCACCGTCAGATCCTACGAGACACAGATCGCCGCGGTCTCCGCGACGACGCAGGCGGAGGGCGATTCAATATCGGTCACCGCGCTGAGTAACGGCAATAGAATCGCGACGATGTCTGTAGCCGATCAGCGGGTCAACGCTCAGGAAGAAGTCGGGATCGTCGAGCTTGAATCGCGCACGTTGATCGGCACGATGCAGCTACCCACAAGAGTCGATACCCTGATCGTCGAGTCTCCTGGGCTAGAGGCTGCGCAGGAGATCGATGTGCGCGACGTATTCGATGCGTTCTGCGAGCAGTATCGCGAGCAGTCGATCTGCATCGAAAAACCGCAGTAGCCGCCGGCTACGACGAAACCTGTGCTGCTGGTCGCGAAGCGTAGTAACTTACGGTCGAGTTAAGCGCTTCGCGCCGGCCCGGCTGCGACGAGACCCGGTCCGTTGCTGGCCCACCGGCGATTCGATGCACATCAGGATTCGTCGTGAAGGCTATTCGAATAACCGCACTGTGCGAAGCCCTCGAGCTTCAGGAGATCGGCAGGCCCGAGCCCGGCGCCGATGAGGTTCTGGTCGCCGTGAAGGCAGCGGGTATTTGCCACTCGGATGCACATTACCGAGCGGGTGTGGGCGCGACCGGGGCGCTGCCACTCACCCCGGGCCATGAAGTCGCTGGCGTTATCGACACCGTTGGCGACGGTGTGTCGGCCGATCGGATCGGTCAGCGCGTATGTCTGCATTATCTTTCTACCTGCGGCGAGTGTTCGTTCTGCCGGAAGGGAATCGGACAGTTCTGTCCCGAAGTCGCGATGATCGGCAAGGATGTCGATGGCGGCTATGCGGAATACATTGTCGTGCCCGAGAGAAACGCCATACCGCTTCCGGACGAGATTCCCTTTTCGCACGGCGCCGTGATGATGTGTTC
>CALZMR010000045.1 GCA_945788575.1 uncultured Woeseiaceae bacterium | reverse complement strand
GAAAGCTTGGTGGCACGTCGAGGACGCTTATATGACAGGCTCGCCTTCGAGTCTCGCCCAGGTTGGCGGGTGATTTGTACTGTTTTTGTCGATTCGCCACCGTGCGCTCCGGTAGTCTCGGGTTATGGTAAGCCCCGGCAGACGCCCACCCTCACAAGGAAGACCGCAATGAGAGCATTGTTTCGGACGGCCGTCCCCATTCTGCTGCTGGTCGCGTGCGCAGCCCGTGCCGTCGAGATCGACGTCAGCGGACGAGCGATCGAGATTCCTCTGCCTCCCGGCTACTCTGAGCTGACGCCGGAGATGTCGCCGGTCTATGAGGCCATGTACTCGTATGTCGTGCCGTCCAACGAGCGCTACATGATCATCCTGCCGACCGAGATCACAGAATCGATTCTGCGCGGAGAGGACGCGGTCTACGAGCGGTATATGGTTATCGAGTCCGAGAGACAGACCGCCCGCCAGACATTCTCGACCCAGACCTTTGCGGAGTTCCGCGGCATCCTGAGAGATCAGCTGGACGAGATCTTCGAGTCCGTCCGGCAGGAACTGCCAGAGATTGCGAGCGACGCCAGCCAGTCCGTGAGCGAGGCGATCGGCGAGGATCTCGAACTGTCGATCGGCGAAATTGTGCCGCTGGCCGTACACCTCGAAACCGAGAATGCGATGGCGTATTCGCAGTACGTCAATTACGGCGCCGCGGTCGGTGGCGAGGACATGGGCAATACCGTTGTCGCGGCGACCACCGCCTTTGTGCACGTGCGCGAAAAGATACTGTTCGTCTACGTCTATGGCGCGGAGGGCGATCTCGAGTGGACGCGGGAGTTCACCTCGAACTGGCTTGCTCAGATCTTCGAGGCAAACGCGGAACCAGTAAGTGTAGCCACGACCTACGACGCAGACGAGACCAACCGGCCTGAGGCTTCACCCGAGAGGCGCGGTATGGACTGGGGCAAGGTGCTGGAACGCGGGCTCATCGGCGCATTGATCGGTGCCGTCGTCGGCATCTTCGCGATGCTTCGGTCGCGCAGGCGAAAGGATCAGAGCTGAATCAGGCGCAGTCTTCGGTCGCGAAACCGAAGGCGGTGCTCGCCACCCGGAAGCCGGTGGTGCTCTGATGCAACGTGAGCGCGACGGTTTCGCCCACTCCGCGTGGATCGAAACTCAATAGCACCGTAATACCGCGCTCGGGCAAACCGGGACTCACCTCACACTGCACGAGGAAGCGGTCGTTTTCGAACGCACCCAGATCGGCCAGAGCACACATGTAAGCGTGTATCCGAGCACGCACTCTGTCGGCCAGCCTCGCGTCTTGCTGTTCGAACACCGCCCATCGGGTCGCACGGTCGATCGTCTCCACGACGCGCAGAACCAGCCTGCGAACCGGTAGCGATGTGAACAAGCGATGCGATTCGCTGCCGCGCGCCATCGTCATCGACGCCTGCAGGCGGGACCGCCCCGCAGACGCATCGGTGACGGCATTGAGGCCTTCGCGCGCGAGTGCCGCCATTTCGTAGTCGTCGAGTTCGACTGCCGGCCTCAATCCGCGGACGAATGTCGAACTGCCGTGCCCCAGCTCGGACCACGGCCCGTGATTTCGGTCCAGCTTGCAGAGGAGACCGGCGATCGCGGCGCCGACCGCGCGCTCCGTTTCCGGGTCGTCGCGATGAATCGCGCGAGGGTAGTAGCTCAGCATGTTCGGGCTTGCGAGGCCCAGTGAGCGTACTCCTGCGATCGCGGCGTCAACGGATTCCCAATCGGCGCGCGGATCGACGATCAGCATCGCGCCGCGTTCACGGCAGTATTGCTCTGCAACCAGCAGCGCGGCAGGCCCGGTATCGCTGTGCTTGCCGGGCGGCGGGAGATACAGGAGATCGAAACGATCAACCTGGTCCAGGGCGAACAATCCGGTCCGATCGTGACGCGACCCAATGAGATCGTAGTCGGAGAGTTCGGTACCGTCGGCGCCATCCTGAACGTGATCGAGCCACGTGAGTTCGTAGCGGCTATCCGGACTCGTCGTAGCGTCTGGACGATGCGTCGGAAACGGTGGCTCGACCCGAACCATCGACGACGTCCGCAGCGCGTTGGCGACGAACGAAACAGAATCCTCGCGATAGCTGATTCGCCGAAACAGTTCCTGATCGAGAACCCTGCCATCTATCGGATCCAGGCGCTGAAGCGTCAGATTGAACAGCTCGTCATCGTCCTCGGCGATACCGTCGTAGTCGACGGCCGCCCGGACCCGCTCGGTCGATCCAGGCTCCAGCGCCCGCAGTACCAGTGCCGAGCCATTGGCAGGAAGGCACAGGAGCGCGCCGCGCGCGTTGTTCGCGACGCGTACCACCCAGAGACTCTTACCGCCGTGCTCGAAGAAATGCTTTACGGCCGGGCCCAGGCTGGAACGCGACCAGCTATCACCGAACCGACGCCGGAATTCGCCGAAGTTGTGTAGTAAAACGGGAATGTTCAGGGGGCCGCGAAGAGCACGGCCGACAAAGGCGGCCGTGGTTTCCGGTGTCACGTCGATGGGCTGATCCATCGCCGCGATTTCAGTGACCGTGATGCCACGATCAACTGCGTCTGACAAGTCGTTCTCCGTGAGCGTCAGATCGGCGTTGCCGCATTCTAATCAGTGCCGAAGTGAGAAGCTATCCGCGCTTTCACGTCGACCCTCAAAGCCGCTACTCTATCGTCCTTATGAGCAATCGATTGGGCCTTGCATACCCGCGTCTCGACTCGGCAATCGGGCGCCTGCCGATCGCCGATCTGCCGACGCCGGTAACGGTCGGCCGCGTCGATTCCCTGTCCACCCCGCGCGAAATAGCAATAAAGCACGATGACGTCACCGGGGCACACTACGGCGGCAACAAGATCCGCAAGCTCGAGTATCTGCTCCACCGGGCCCGGCAGAGGGGAGCGCGGCGCGTCGCGACGTTCGGCGCGGTCGGCTCCAATCACGCCGTCGCAACTGCATTATGTGCAATCGATGCCGGCTTCGACTGCACCTGCCTGCTCTCCCACCAGACGCCCAAGCCGGGTCTCGGACGCGCGTTGCGAATCCATCAGACCGTCGGTACCGAGATCGTCGCCCTGTCCGGCAGCCGTGCAAACCGTGTCGCGACAATGCGCGAATGCCTGCAGGGCCGTGGCGTGCAGGCGATACCGCTCGGCGGCAGCTCGTGGCTCGGCACGGTGGGATTCGTCAATGCTGGCCTCGAGCTCGCCGCGCAGATCGAGGCCGGCGAATGTGAGGCACCCGCGCGCGTCTACGTCGCGTTCGGCACGATGGGCACGGCAGTCGGGATCGCGCTGGGTCTTGCGCTGGCCGGGCTGGACGCCGAGACGCATGCCGTTCGAGTGACGGACGAGACATACGCGAATCCGGCCGCGGCAACGCGTCTCATGCACAAGACCGCCCAGCTTCTGAACAGGCTGGACTCCGAGATTCCGGAGGACATCGCGAGTCGCGCACGACTTATCTGCCGCGACGATTGCTTCGGCGACGGCTACAGCGTGAGCAACCCGGAAACCGAACTCGCGATCGCGACCGCACGCGAGGAGCTCGGACTCGCGCTGGAAAGCACCTACACCGGCAAGGCGATGCGCGCATTGCTACAGGATCTGGCAAATGGCTACGGAGGGTCCGTTCTGTTCTGGAATACCTACAACTCTCGGCCGCTGCGCGTCGACGACGAGTTGCAACCGGACTTTAGCGTCATCCCACGCGAGTTCGCGCGCTACTTCGACTGAGGCCTGGCCAGCGCGGAACTCTGTCAGAAGCCCGCCTGAACGATCAAGGGGGGCTGGCGTCGGCGCCGATCTCGTCATCGGCTTCCGCATCCGCCACGACTTCGTCCAGCATCTCCCGAATCTCTTCGCGCGTTGGCGCTTCGGGGTCCGGTTCAATGGTGTTCTCGATCCGACGCAGGCGTGCGACGACTTCCAGGGAATCGTACTCGGCGATACGGATCGGCACGCCGGATGGCTCGCTCGCGAGTGCGCGCACGTGATCCTGCAGCGGCACCGGCATCTCGTCGGCCACGGCGGCAAGCAATGCATCGAGCCGCTCTGACGGATCGACGGCGTCGTCCTCGAGCGGCTCGTGACCTTCGAAATACCACTCGCCGTCTCGCTGCCCGAGCAGGAACGGTTCGTTGACAATCCTCACGGGCACGCCGACGTCGATGAGTTCGTACAGAAACTCGATGTTCTCCGGGTACAGACGTACGCAGCCGTGGCTGACGCGCATGCCCACGCCGTTAGGCTGATTGGTGCCGTGGATCAGATAGCCGGGCATGCCGAGCTTGAGTACGCGCGATCCGAGCGGGTTGTCAGGACCGGGCGGCACGACGCTCGGCAGCGGGTCGCCCATCGCAGCATGCTCCTGGCGCACCGACAGCGGCACCCACCAGTGCGGGTCCACCGCCTTGGACGTCACCTCGGTCACGCCGAGTGGCGTCTCCCAGCCCACGCGGCCGATACCGATCGGATACGTCAGGACGATCTGTGACAGCAGTTCACCGGTCTCCGGATCTCTTACGACACCGTCTTCCGGGAAATAGAAAAGGCGCTTCGACGCGATATTCAGAACGATGCCTTCGCGCGGAACGTCGGGCAGTACGAACTGCGTGGGAAGCAGCACCGGCGTGTTTTCGCCGGGAAGCCAGATATCGACGTCCGGGTTGGCCGCCAGGAGTTCGTCGTAACCGAGTCCGTACTCGCGCGCGAAGTCCGGCAGCGCATCCGATTCGCGAGTCAGCACGACCTGCGGTTCGCCGACGACCGACTGTTCGGACGACCCGAGTATAAATCGATTCGCGTCGATGGCCGCTTCGACCGTGCTTTCCTCGATCGGCACGACCCGCTCCTGCATCGGCCCAGGCTCACGCAACAAATCCTCGAGCGCGGTGCAGCCGGACACGGCAACGGCCGCAGCGAGCATCGTGAAACGAACTGAAAGTCTTTGACGATTCATAAGCGGGTTACGCGGATAGTAAGCGGCCACTCAACACGGCGCGTGTCGTTGCCCCAGGCTTCCTTCAGTAGCATTTCGATCTTCGCTACCGGCTCCTCACTGTGCGTGGTCTGATAGCGTTTGCAGGCCGACCACGATCTCAGGTAGCCGAGCATATCATCGACCTGCCAGTCCGCGCTCATCTCGAACTCCGGTGCATTCAGTTCGGCGCCGGGCAGATCGATGCTGCTGTAGCCGTCTTCGATATAGCTCCGCTCTTCCGGCCAGAAGCCGCAGAGAATGCCCGAGTAAAGGCCGTCAATGATCGCATCGCAATCGGCCGATACCGAGCAAAGTTCGTAAAACCATACGGCGAGGACGGCGTTCGGCGCCGCGACGCGACGGGCTTCCTCCGCGAACGCCTGCTTGTCGAACCAGTGAAGTGCCTGACCCACGGTGACGAGATTGCAGGACGCATCCTCGAGCCCGGAGGCTTCGGCGGGCGCGACCGAGTAACTCACACCGGGATGTGCGATCGCTGCCGCGATCTGTTGCTCGCTGGCATCGGTCGCGACCACGTCGTCGAAGTGATCGGCCAGTGAGATGGCCACCTGTCCGTTACCGGTAGCGCAGTCCCAGGCTCGCCCTCGCGGATCGCTGATCTCAGCGAACCAGGCGAACATATCGTCGGGATAACGCGGCCGGTACTGCGCGTAGAGATCCGAGAGTTCGGAGAAGTGATCTTTGAACGACGCTTCGGCCGTCACTACATCTGGCAATCGGGATTGCGGCCGTTGGCACGCGCCTCGTTCATGATCGCAAGCGTCTTACCGAACTCGGATACGAGACTGTCGATGCGTCGTTCGTCTGACGGGTGCGTGGACAGGAACTCGGCGGGATCGTTGCCGCCGGTCTCCGCCGACATGTTCTGCCAGAGATTCACGGACTCGCGCGGATCGAATCCCGCCCGAGCCATGTATTCCAGACCGATGACATCGGCCTCGGATTCCTGGCCGCGGTTGAACGGCAGCATGATGCCCAGTGTCGCACCGGCATTGAGTGCCTCGTAGGCGGTGTAGGTCGCGCCCCGGTTACCGCCGCCGAGCAGAACCGCGACGACCTGGACGCCGATGTTCGCTGCCGGTGAGCGCGACGCGCGCTCGTTGGCGTGGCGTGCCGTGACGTGGGCGATCTCATGACCGATCACGGCGGCGAGCCGGTCCGGCGTATCCGCCGCATCGAGAATTCCGGTCATCACACCGATCTTGCCGCCGGGCATCGCGAAGGCGTTGACGGCCTCGTGATCGAAAATCGCCATATCCCAATCGAGATCGCGGTACTCGGGTTCGAGTTCGGCGACGATCGCGGTCGTCACGCAGTGAACGTAGTCGATCGTCACACGGTCTGTCTCGAGCGGGATCGACGCCCGCATCTCCGCGAACTGGCGTGCCGATTCGGCCGCAAGCGCGTCGTCGGAACGGAACACGACCTGGCTGCGCCCGGTGGGCGACGACGAGCACGCCGTGACAAACAGTGCCGTCACCAGCAATGACATTACAAGATATGTGTGTCGCTTCAGCATGATTCCTCCCGCATCAGGGGGGCATTATAGCGTTCGGCAAATCGCCGTATTGTGTATTCGACCGGCGGCAGCCTGCCCGGTTCCGCCGCTCAGCGCGGCAGGCGCGACTCGACGCCTCGGCGCCAGCGTGCATCGGATACGCGCTCCAGGGCACTGTCCACGCCGGACATCAGCCGGTTTCGGATCGGCCGCTTGATCTTGTAGCTCAGCAAATACAGGTCGCGCTCTTCGGCACGTTCTCGCAACAGCTCGTCGGACGTACGAATCTCGTCGGCGAGGCCGAGTTCCAGGGCTCGCGTGCCCAACCAGTGCTCGCCGGTCGCGACTTTGTCGAGATCCAGATCCGGCCGGTACTCGGCAACCGCTTCCTTGAACAAGGCGTGCACTTCCTCGAGTTCTTCTTTGAGCTTGGCGCGGTCCTCGTCGGTGTTCTCACCAAACATCGTTACCGTGCGCTTGTATTTGCCGGCCGTGATCTGCTCGAAGTCGACGCCGTGCGAATCCAGTGCGCGGCGGAAATTGGGAATCTGGGCGAGTACACCGATCGATCCGAGTATCGCGAACGGCGCCGCACAAATGCGATTCGCGACACAAGCCATTAGATAGCCGCCGCTGGCTGCGACTTTGTCGACACAGACAGTCAATTGAATGCCCGCCTGCCTCAGCCTTACGAGCTGCGATGCCGCGAGGCCGTGCTCGTGCACCATGCCGCCGTGATTCTCGAGCCGAACGACGACTTCGTCTTCCGGCGTGGCGACGTTCAGTAACGCGCTGACCTCTTCGCGTAGAGAGGGCACGGCGCTCGCGCGCAGGTCGCCTTTGAAATCGATGACGAACGTCTTAGGCCGGCTCGTCTCTTCTTTCCCTTCAGCCTTGGCCCGCGCTTTCTCGGCCTTCTCGGATTGCTTGCGTTCAGCCTTCTTGAGAATCGCCTTCTTCAGCGCGTGGGCAAGATCGCGGTACCGCTTGTTGAGATTCTCAACCTCCAGACCCTCGTGCGCGCCACGGCGTCCCGCGGCCGCCGCGACTCCGATGACCGCCACGATCGCGATGACAATCGTGATTGCCTTGAGCAAAAAGAGACCGTATTCGAGGAAAAACTCGCTCATAGAAAGCTACCGGTGTTTAGACGGCGATGCCGACGTTGTTCTTCTGGAGGACCTGCTCGGCGCGATAGCTCGAGCGGACCATGGGACCGGCGACAACTTCAACGAAGCCACGCTCGAGCCCTTCATTGCGATAGTTATCGAACTGCTCCGGCGACACGTAGCGCTCGACCGGAAGATGATTCGGCGTCGGCCGCAGATACTGGCCCAACGTCAGGATGTCGACCCCGGCCTCGCGAAGATCGTCCATCGTCGAGAGTATTTCGGCGTCGTTCTCGCCGAGTCCGAGCATCAGGCTGGTCTTCGTCAGTACGTCGGGGCGATGTCTCTTCGCGTGCCGCAGCACGTCGATCGTCTGCTCGTAGGACGCCCTCGGATCGCGAACCGGATGCGTCAGCCGCCGGACGGTTTCGACATTCTGTGCGAATACTTCGAGCCCCGAATCGACCACCAATTCGACATGTTCGCGTACGCCGTTGAAGTCGGGCGTCAGTGCTTCGACGGCCGTCTCCGGATTCAGACGCTTGATCGCGCGAACGCACTGCGCGTAATGGTCCGCGCCGCCGTCAGGCAGGTCGTCACGGTCCACCGACGTGATGACGACGTATTTGAGGCCCATGAGCTGGACGGCCTTGCCGGTATTCAGGGGTTCTTCGGCGTCCAGCCAGCCCCGCGGATTACCGGTGTCGACGGCGCAGAATCGGCAAGCGCGTGTGCAGACGGAGCCGAGCACCATGATCGTGGCCGTGCCGGCGTTCCAGCATTCGCCGATATTCGGGCACATCGATTCCTCGCAGACGGTGCTCAGGCGATGCTCGTGCACGATGTTTCGCGTGCTCGAGAAGCCGGTGCCGCTGGGCATTTTCGCGCGCAGCCACTTCGGCTTTTGTCCGCGCGGCGCGGACTCCGTATCGGCGCGCTGCTTGATGCCGTTCTTGATCGCCGAGAACCCGGCATCAGTGCGGTACTTTGCACCGCTTTCGACGCCTTTCTCGACAATTGGAATGCCTTTCAGCTCTTTACCGCTGCTATTCATAGCCTGGCCGTGCGTTGGTGGACGCGCATTCTCTCACAGGCCGGGACGTTGGGGCACATCGCCGGAATGCAAACCGGGTCATCGCCGCGGAGGGCCAGAGGCCTGATTCAGGCAAAAAAATCCCGGCCGAAGCCGGGAGAGTCAGGGGGAATCTCAAATGCCAGAAGTGTCTAGTGCAATCTGGACCAGCTGACCAGGCGAACGTCATTACGGTTCAGATCAAAATTTCGTGCCAGTACTGCTTCGATATCGCGCCGATCGGTTTCGCTGTCCATCGGCTGACTCAATTCGATCACGCCGCTGAACTCGTTACCGCCACGATAACTCGCATCGGTGAGTACAAACTGCGTGTAGTACTTAGCGGACATGGGACAAACACTACCTTTCGTCGGGGTGCATGACTGCGAGCCACTTCACAAAAATCCGGATTCTCGAGTCCAGACGGCAGACATCAGCGTTTGTCAGGGCTGAACCCCACTCTGCTGCATCGCAGCATCCAACCGCATCTCAGCCTTCTTTAGCGCGCCTTGCAAGCGTAGAATCAGTGCCTTATCCCGGATGCTTGGGTGCAAATTCGGGCGCCGCGCACAGTTTTGTACGCCCGGACTATGTAATATCCGCTGCCGATACCTGTCTTCAGGATCCGGCAACATCGAACACTTAAGGACCGAACCATGATCGCTACACCGAGGCTTTTTCGGGGGCTCAAAGGGCTCATGATCGTCACGGCGCTACTCGCAGCAGGCGGCGCCTTCGCACAGGACGAACTTCGACAGACGTTCTTCCGCGAGGCCGACGAAGCTCGGGCCGCGGCTGACGCCGCCGATGCCGAGTTGCTCGCGCCGCGGAGCTACGCCAGGGGCGTCGCCGAGTACGAAGACGCGGAAGAGGCGCTCGCCCGCGGCCGCAACATTGAGACCGTTCGCAGCAACGCCGCTGAAGCGGCCAACCATTTCCGGACCGCCGCCGAGGCCGCGCAGCTCGCGTCGACCGCGCTGGCGCAGGTCATGAAGAGCCGCCAGGACGCCGCCAACGCGCGTGCGCCGGAGCTCGCGCCCGAACTCTGGGCGGAAGCGCAGCGCACCTTCGCCGACGCGATTCGCCTGTTGGAGCGTGGCGACCTTCGGGGCGCACAGCGTCGCGAGATCGAGGCGACCACGCTGTATCGAGATGCGGAACTCGACGCGATCAAGGACCAATACCTGAGTGAGACTCGCCGGCTGCTCGCCGAGGCAGACCGCGCCCGTGTCGGACGTTACGCGCCGATCACGCTGGGCCGCGCCAAGCAGCTTCTCGCCGACGCCGAGCGCGAACTGAACGAGAACCGCTACGACACCGATCTTCCTCGAAGCCTCGCGATGCGGGCCAACTACGAGGCCAAACACGCCATCTACCTCGCCGAGATCGTGCTGCGCGTTCGCGAACGTGACATGACGGCCGAGGAACTCGTCCTCGCCTGGGAGCAGCCGCTCGCCGCTGTCGCGGACGCAGCGGATATTTCTCCGGCCATGGAAGCCGGTCCGGATAATCTCTCGGCCGAACTCGTCGCCTATGTCGATAACCTGCGGAACACGCTGCAGCGGCTCGAGCAGGAGGCTTCCGAAGACCAGATTCGATTGGCGGATCTCGAAGAAGAGCTCATGGCACTCGACGAACGGCTTGGCGGTGCGACGGCCGAACGGGCCGCGCTCGTGTCCCGGCTCGAGGCGCAGAACCGAGTCCGCGAACAGTTCGCGCAGATCGAACAGATGTTCACGCCGGACGAGGCGCGCGTTTTCCGCCAGGGCGACACGATCATCCTTCGTCTCGTCGGCCTGACATTCGGGAGCGGCGAGTCGCAGATCCGGCCGCAGAACTTCGAGCTGCTCGGCAAGGTAGAGAACGCTATCGACGTATTTCCCCGCAGCGAGCTGACGATAGAGGGTCACACCGACGCTCACGGCGGCGACGACTTCAATCAGCAGCTATCGCAGCAGCGCGCGGAAAGCGTTCAGCAGTACATGATCAACGCGATGCGCATCCCGACGTACCGGCTCATCGCGACGGGCTACGGCGAGACTCGGCCTGTCGCGAGCAACGAGACGGCGGCCGGGCGCGAGCGGAATCGCCGTATCGACATTGTCATTCGGCCCGCACTCGAGCCAGCATCCTAGCGAGTCATGAGCGCGCGTCCGACGTCGTCGGACGCGCGTTCCGCTGCCACCACTCTGCAACGATACGACCGATGACCTCGTTGGCGAGGTAGCCGTACTCGGCGTGCGTGTTCAACAGACCGTCGAGGTGGAATGCGTTGTACATATCGAGGTCGACGATGGATTCGACCAGGCCCAGCCGAAGCATCTCCGCATAGTCGTCGCCGAGCCGCGGATCGACAGCGGTCATGTCGCCGACGGCAGTAACGTTCAGCCATCGAATCACGTTGTGCGGATATCGCTCGGCGCCTGCGCGATCGTTGCCTTTGATGCGCTTTCGAAGGTAGTTCTGCCCGAGCGGACTGCCCATCGAGACGAGCGTATCGACGACCACGTGATCGCCGTGTTCGTGCGTCATTTCCCAGAGACTGTCCCAGGAGATCACGGAGCCCATGCTGTGGGCCAGGAGCAAGACGGGACGATGCGCCTCGGTCGCGGCTCGCAACGGCAGCTTTAGCATTTCGCGGACGTGATCGCCGATGCCATTGCGATTCCTCTGGTAGCGGGACAGGTCACGAATATGCACGTCTGTCTTCTCGCTGGCGAGATAGGGAATCAGGAACGGCATCAGGTCGCCGAGTCGATGCAGGGAGAGCGTCGCGCGGCGCTTCCACGAACCCGCCTCACGCCGGTCACCGGGACTGGCGACAGGGTGGCGTATGACGTCCTCGATGGCTTGCCTGTCGATCGCAAAATCACGGTAATCACGATAGAAGTCGTAGTTCCAGGAGACGAGGTCGAAGCTGTGCGGTGTCTCGACGATCTCGGCTGCCAGCTCGGGATCGACCTGCCGTACGCCGGCTTCCAGACAGCGAAACAAGGCGTCGCGATGCGCCTCGGGCTTCGGCTTGGGCAGCAGGCCCGGAATATAGAGGATCAGCGGAGTATGAACCGGCTGCATGCCTAAGCCTCGCCGCCAAGCAGACTGTCGAGCTCGTGCAGGTCGTTGACCACACCGTCCGGTTCACGCAGTTGGGCGGGCCATTTCCAGCCGTGGCGATTCACCCATACTGAGCGCAGCCCGGAACGTCGAGCGCCGTCGACATCCATCTCAGGATGATCGCCGATGTGCAGCGTCTGCTCGCGTCGCGCCCCACCGGCCTCGACTGCGGCGTCGAAAATGCGCGGCGCCGGCTTTGCGGCGCCCACCGACCGTGCCGTCACGCAGCCGTCGAACAGGTCATCTATACCGACCTTCTCGAGACTGGCATTGCCGTTGGTTACGGCAACGAGCGTGTAGCGGGCACGGAGCGACTGCAGCGCAGGCCGGACGTCCGGGAACAATTCGAGGTCGTTGCGGGCCTCGTCGAAGACGGCAAACGCTGCCTCGACGTCGAGACTGGAATAGCCGACCGCCTCACCCATGCGTCGAATCACCTCGCAGCGAATGAAGGTGAGATCGTGAATCCGGTCGGCGTGTTCCTCGAAGACCCGCATGCGCAGTTCGAGCGCGGCCTCGTGAGTGAAATGCTCCGGAATCCGCGGATAGTGCTCACGATACCAGTCGCCGAGCCGTTTCTCGGCACGCGCGATCACAGGTCCGATCGCCCATAGGGTATCGTCGAGATCGATCGTGATGGCGCGTACGTCCTGCACTCTTGCCTGCCCGCTTTGGATGTTTGACCATTGTCATCCCGTTAATCGAATGAGTTCAACCGGCAATGAAATATCTGCACACGATGATTCGCGTATCCGACGTCGATGCCTCCCTGGATTTCTACTGCAACAAACTCGGACTCGTCGAACTGCGCCGCCACGATTCGGAGCAGGGCCGCTTCACGCTGATCTTCCTCGCGGCACCCGGCGACGAGGAAGCTCAGGTCGAGCTCACGCATAACTGGGATCCGGAGGAGTACGGCGAAGGCCGCAACTTCGGCCACCTGGCCTACCAGGTCGATGACATCTACGCGCTTTGTCAGCAGCTCATGGACGGTGGTGTGACCATCAGCCGTCCGCCGCGCGACGGGCGCATGGCATTCGTGCGCTCCCCCGACAACATCTCGATCGAGCTGCTGCAGAAGGGCGACGCATTGCCCGCAGCGGAGCCCTGGGCGTCGATGCCCAATTCGGGGCACTGGTAGCCGATGGAATTATCGAAGAACAGCGGGCGACGAAGGCAGCGTATCGGCCACGCCTATTGCGGCATTAACGGCGGCAGCGGATCGCCTTCCGCAGTCGTTGTCGACTCGGTCGTGGCTCTGATGGTGCGCAATACTCGCGCGAGCGCCTCG
>CALZMR010000044.1:2432-25013 GCA_945788575.1 uncultured Woeseiaceae bacterium | reverse complement strand
AACGCCTCCGTCAGCCGAGGCAGGAACTCTACAGGCGTCGGTCCAAAGGTCAGCGAATAGCGTTCGAATTTGTCGAGCAGGCCCATGCGAGTCAGCTTAAGTCCTTACTCCGGTTTGCGGAACAGGAACGTGAAACGATCCGTGTTGCCGGACACCGAGCGTCGGCCGACCTCGTACTCCAGTTCGTCGTCGGCGCGATAGTGCAGATCGGTAAAGCCGACGAACTCGAAGCCGATGTCGAGCATCTCCTTGACGACCAGCACCGGGTCGATGCGGCGGCGATTCTCGTCGTTTAGCGGCTCCATGTGCCGGCGCGTATGGTCGACGACACCGTACAGGCCTCCGGGCTTCAGCGACTCGAAGACCGCGCTGTTCATGATGTTCCGCGCGTCGGCGTCGAAGTTATGTACGTTGCGGAACGTCAGAACCATGTCGAGATCGGAAACGCCGAAGTCGAATTCGTCGAGTGCGTAGAAGCGGCTGCCCTCGGGCCGGCGCAGATTCGCGTCTGTGTCGAGAACGATAACGTCTTCGAAGCCGGGTTCGGTCAGCGCGCCTTCCTCGACGCGACGCGTGCCGATCGCGACGTACAGCTGACCGTTCTCGGCGAGCGTGGGCGCGAGCACGCGAGTGTACCAACCGCCACCAGGGATGAGTTCGAGGACGCGCATGTCGTCTTCGAGTCCGAAGAAGTTCAGCGATTCGAGCGGTCGACGATTCCGGTCGCGGTCGCGATCGGCCTCCGGTCTGGATTCGGCAGCCAGCGCAGCTTCGACCTTGGCATCGATATCGCCGGCATGAGCTGGCAGGCAGATGGTGCAGAGCAGGGCGGCGAACAGGATTCTCACGATGGCAGTCCTCAATGGTTGATCGGGTGCGCATTGTGCGCGAGTGCCGAAGCTTAGCAGCGTCGGCGCGTCGCTTGAATCCCGCAGGATCGGCGCGAACGCATCGAGGCGTCTATGATCTAAAGGCCGAACGCAGTGGAGAATCAAGAATGCGAATGATTACCTTGCTCACAGTCCTGGCGTTGACGCCGCATGCTAACGCCGACGACAACGAACGCGCCGCGGTGATGTCGGCCGCTCAGGCGGCATTCGATGCGGTTCGGTCGCAGAAACTGGACGACTGGTCCGACGTCTTGTATTCCCCCGACGGCAATATCCTGGCCTTCCGCCCAGTGGCCGAATCCGATACCCCTGCGATGACCGGCCAGATCGTTACATTCGAACAGCGGCTCGCCGGAATGGAACCCGACGGGGTCGATCTCGTCGAGACGTGGATCGGTGAGCCGAGCGTCCTTGTACATGGCCCCCTGGCCGTCATCTGGGGGTTATACGAGTTCCGGATTGACGGTGAGCTTTCTCACTGCGGAATCACTGCGATGGAACTCGCGAAGTCGGACGGCGAATGGAAGATCGCGAATTGGAGTTTCACTGTCGAACCCGATGGGTGTCCCGAAGCCGAGTAGGCCCAGGCACCGACTCTAGTTCGCCACGGCGATGCAGGGGTCATCCAACGACTCGACGAGTTCGACGAATTCGCGCCTGAGCCCGTTCTTCCGCCAGTCGTAGACGAAGCGCAATTCACACATGTGGTACGTCTCTACCGTGTTTCGCCATTGCGCCTGCCACGCCTGCTCGTCCAGGAAACCGGCCTGATACTGGTAGTAGTGATTGTCGAGTTGAATCCACAACCACAGCAGGGTGTTGATGTCTGCCGCGGAAACGTTCTCACTCAGTCCGGCGCGCAGCGCCGGAACCGGCGAAACATAGCCGGCCTCAATATGCGCCAACGTGAGTTGATGCGTTGCTTCGGCGCGAGCCTGGTATTGCGTCGCAAGCGCAATCTGCTGACTCTGTTTGAGCTGCAGACCGACGAAGATCAGTGAGGCGATGATTGCGACAAGACCGATGAGTTCGGCGATGTCTTTCCAGCGTGAGAAGTTCATTGCAAGCCCCCCGGGTATTCGGAAGAGCTTACCAGTGGCCGCTGCCGGGTTCTCCTTTGAACGGTCCGACGACGTCATTGGTGATCCAGCCGCCGTAGAAGCGCCCTGGCTGCGGGCGAACTCGTTCACCGTCGACCAGGCATTCGATCCGGCCCGGATAGAAGGAGAAGTGGTCTTTTATCATGTCGAATCGAGCGCGCGGCCGCGGGTAGCTCCAACCGACAGGTAAATTGGGCTCGGCAGCGAGCGCCCAGTACTGCGCTGCGCCTTTCCACTCACATACTGAGCTGCCCTGCGCCGCGATCAGCAAGTTCGCGTCGATGTTCTCGGGCGGAATGTAGAAGGTCGGCGGGCTCGCCGTCTCCATGATCCGGAACGAACGGTTCGTGGTGCAGATGATTGCGTCGCCATGGCGGACTTCGACAGTCCGCGCATCACGCTTCGCGATCGGAGGGCGCGGATAGTCCCACACCGACTCCTGGCCCGGTCCCGGGTCGATCGCAAAGTCCGGCCGTTTATGTCCAGTGTGATTCCACATCGGCATGAGTTTACGCGAGCCCGACAATCGCCGGTGCGGTTGTGAGTCCCCGTCAAACGTAAAACGCCCCGGATCCCTTTCGGGACTCGGGGCGCCGCATCACCAGGAGTTATTTGGTTATGCTTCGACTAACGCCGGAACGATCCTTGCTCCGGCGTCAGTTACTTCGACGGGCTCCGCATTTCGATGGAGCCATTGAACGTGGCGCCTTCCTCGAGGCCCACGGTCGGTGCAACGATGTTTCCCGCAACGACGCCCGACTTGCGGACGGTCACGCTCACGGTGGCATGCAGGTCGCCCTCGACCTTGCCTTCGATGAAGATTTTGGTCGCGTTGACGTTGGCGAGGATCGTGCCTTTCGGCTTCAGCGTCAGGCAGCACTTGCCCTGATTGATCTGACCTTCGACGATGCCCTCGATGATGAGGTCTTCGCCAGCGGACAGCTCGCCCTTGAAGTGCAGCGACTCGCCAATGACCGAGACCGGCTGATCGCCGCTGGGCGCGGGAGCAGACCGTTCCCGGCGCGCCACCGAAGACGGCGCGTCGGTCAGTGCAATCACTTGTGAGTCCGTCAGCTTGCCATCGCCCTCGAAATTGGGCTTGGCCAGAATCTCCGTGTCACTCATCGTCTTTCTCCTTAGTCAGGACGAGGAGCCAGCGGCATGCTTCTGCGCGGCAGGCTTCTTGTCGCTTGCTTCGTCGTTGGCGGCTTCCTCGTTCGAAGCTTCCACTTTCTGCTCGGTGGGTTTCTTGCCCTCGTCCTTCTTCGCAGACTTCGGCGGCTCTTCCTCCTGCGGCTTCGCGTCGCCGGACATATCGATGCGTCCGTTGAACTTCGCACCTTCGTGCAGCGTGACGACGGGGCTGAAGATATTCCCGGTGACGTTGGCCGAGTCCTTGACGACGACGGCGTTGCGGCCCTCGAGATCGCCGTCGACCTGACCCTCGATGGAGATGTGCTCCGCGACGACGTCGGCTTTGACCTTGCCTTCCTCGCCGATCGTGAGGCTGGAGGTATGTTTGATGGAGCCTTCGATTTGTCCCTGAATCACCAGGTCTTCGTTGGCCGTCAGCTCGCCTTTGAACTTAAGCGTCGGTCCCAGAATGGACGTGTGCTTTTTGTCACCCAGATCGTAGGGATGGCTCATGCGCATACTCCTTTGCGGCAATGAATGAGGGGAGGCCTCGAATACTGGACCTACGTCACAGAAAGTGCCGTGATGGGATTCACAGAACGCCGTGCGAAACCTAAAGGAGAGAGATGCCCTACCGATAAGTGCCTGTTTTTCGCGAGGGGCGGTCGCTAACTTGCGTGCGCCTACACCGACAATATTGGCGAGTTCAATACTCCGAACTCGAACCCTATTCCATGTCCGTCGCGTCATGCACGAGTTCGCCCGCGACGATGGTCATTACGATCCGGCCGTTCAGGAGGTCGGCGGGCGAATCGTCCGCGAGTACGAAGGGATCGACGTCAATGACGGTCAAATCCGCCCAGCGGCCGGGCGCGATCACACCGGTTTCATCGTCACTAAAGCTCGCATACGCGGACCAGGACGTGTAGCCGCGAACCGCTTCTTCGGCGTTGACGGCTTCATGTGCGTACCAGCCGCCTTCCGGCTGCAGATTCCGATCCTGACGGGCAATCGCCGAGTGCAGACCATAGAAGATGTCGTGGTCCGAGCCAGGATTGTCCGAATTGAAGGTCAGGTGTGTTCCGGCCTCGCGCAATGAGCGCCAGGCATAGGCACCGAGAATACGCTCGGGACCCAGGCGGTCCTCGGCCCAGGCCTTGTCTTCCATGGCGTGTGGCGGCTCCATCGACGCGATGATGCCGAGTTCCGCGAGCCGCGGAATGTCGTCCGGATGAAGCACCTGCGCGTGCTCGATCCGGTGTCGCAGCCCGCTGGTAGACGGGTTTTCGGCCATAATCCGCTCGAGGATATCGAGCGCTTCGCGGTTGCCGGCATCGCCGATCGCGTGGATGGCGATCTGGAATCCGGCCGACATCGCGTCAGCCATGAGCGACTCATCGAAGCCGTAGCCGTCACCGCTGATGCCGCGATGGCCGGGCATGTCGCTGTAGTCGTAGAGCAGACGGGCGCCGCGAGAGCCGAGCGCGCCGTCGTAGTAGGCCTTGACGCTGCGCGTGACGAGCATGCTATCCGTGTCTTCGTCGGGGCCACGCGCAATCCACTCGCGAATGAGTTCCTCATCGCGCAGCGAGAGCATCGCGTAGACCCGAATAGGCAGATCGCCGGCTGCTTCCATCTGCTCGAGTACAGCCATCTCATGACGGCCCAGCCCTGCGTCGTGAACGGCCACGTAACCGTCGGCTGCCATGCGTTCGAGACCCAGTAGCGCGAGACTCCGCAATTCCTCGTCGGTCGGTTCCGGCATGCGACTACGAACGATCTCGACGGCGCGGTTGATGAACAGTCCGCTCGGCGTACCGTCCTCGGCAAGGCGCATTTCTCCGCCTACCGGAACCGGCGTCTCGGCGGTCACGCCGGTGTCGTCCAGTGCGCGCTGATTGACCCAGTCGGCGAAGCCGTGCAGGCCGCGCATGAGCACTGGGTGGTTCGGTACCGCGTCCGACAACAGCGCTTTGTCAGGATAGCGATCGGCCCAGGCCCCTTCGTCCCAGCCGTAGCCGATGATCCAGTCTCCCTCGGGAACATCACGTGCCCGCTCGACGATCATCGCGACAGCGTCCTCTTCCGTTGCGACGTCGACGATATCCACACGTGCGATTCTCTGACCGAGTTCGAATATGTGTGTGTGCGAGTCGACGAGACCCGGGAGGAGGGTGGCGCCCTGCAGATCGATGACGCGAGTCCCGTCGCCGCGCCACTCGTGCGCTTCCTCGTCGCTGCCGACGAACACGATTTCCGAGCCTCGGACGGCGACGGCCTCGGCATCGGGTTGCCATCCATTCTCGGTACGCGGCGCCTCGCTGGTTATGCTTCCGTCAGGAGCGGCTTCCGACCAGTTCATCGTATAGACGCGGGCATTGGTCAGCAGGAGGTCCGCCGATGGTCGGCTTTCTTCGACGGTGGAGTCGCAGCCGGCCGCCGCAAGGGCCAGCAAGACAATAAGACGTTTGTCGATCATGTATTTCCCCTGCTTGTTCTCGTACGCGGTATCAGGAAGCCACGACGTTCCTAAACGCATCCCGGTAGCCGCGGCTCAGTGGGACGATTTTGCCGCTGTGCATCTGTAGTTCGTGCCGTCCCGAGTCGGTCGAACGTATCTCATCGATCCGATCTATATTCACGAGATAGCTGCAGTGCGTGCTGGTGAGTTGATTCGGTGCTACCGAACGTTCGAGGTTGCTGAGCGTGACTCGGACAAGATACTCCCTGCTCCCGGTACCGACAACGACCTAGTTGCGGTCTGCCTCGAGGTATTCGATCTCGGCCTCGCGGATCACCGTCTCAACGCTGCCGGTTTGAACGATGAGCAGGCCAGCTTCGGCAGGCCGGCCTAACTATCGGCTCTCGCCGACTACCTCGTCGAGGCTTTCGCGAATACGAGCCGCCCACCAGGGGGCCCGATGGGCCGAGCGACGGCCATGACCCGCGGATTCGACATCGTCCGGCAGATTCTGCGCCGGGAGTTCCCGCAAATCGAAACGAACCTTCATGTCGCCGTCGACGATCAGGACACCCGGCGTTCCCCAGACGCCATACAGGGATGCGATCTCCTCGCCGGATGGCAGCAGCGTGAAGTCATAGCCTGATTCGGCGATAAAGGCGGCCGGATCGTTATCGTCGCGGAAATGAATGGCAAGAATTCGCACGTCGTCGCCGTATTCGAGCTCGATGCTCTGCAGATGCGGCATCAGCGCCTTGCAGTAGGGGCACCACGTCGCCCAGAAGAGCAGAATCGTCGGTTGCTCGGCGACCGTCTCGGAGAGCGTAATCTGCTCGCCGTCGATGGTCTCAAACGTCCAGTCGGGCGACTCTGCTGCATACAGCGGCATTGCCGCCGAAAACAAGCCGAAGGCAACTATCGGGCTAAGACGCATTTCGTGTCGCTCCAGGGCATGGACTACAGCTCAACAAGACCCGGCGGCGACCCGGGTTATTTCAACGTGTGTGTGCGGTCGTCCGCGACTCCCTCGCTGCGTTAAACTCCGCCGGATGGCCAGGGTCCTCGTCTACTACGCCCATCCGGGGCACAAGCACTCGCACGTCAATCGCGTCATGGCGCGGGCGGCGCGAGCGATCAAGAGAATCACATTCGTCGACCTTTACGCCGAATACCCGCGATTCGGGATCGACTGCGACCGTGAACAGCTGCTGCTGCTCGAGCACGACGTCATCGTATTCCAGTTTCCGATGTTCTGGTACTCGACACCCTCGCTCATCAAGGAGTGGGAAGACATCGTCCTGGAGCACGGCTTCGCTTACGGTGCCGGCGGCGACAAGCTCGAGGGCAAGCGCATGTTGCTGGCCATCACAGCGGCCGGCCCCTCAGAGGCATATACCACCGACGGCTATCAGCACTTCCCGATGCGCACCTTCCTGACGCCTCTCGAGCAGACTGCACGGCTCTGCCGCATGAGCTTCGCGTCGCCCTACGTTCTTTATGGGTCGCTGCAGGCGCCTGACGCCGGGCTCGTGGAACCGCACGTCGAAGGCTACGTGCAGCTGCTGGAAGCGATTCGTGACGATCGCTACGACTTCGAGGCCAGCGGTACCGACGTTACGGTCGGCTTCGATTCACTGCCCATACGCGAAGAGGTCTGACATGGCGGAAATACTACTGCTCGCGTTCCTCTTCCTCATAGCCGGCGTCGTCGCGGTCCCGATCGCTTCGCGCCTCGGACTCGGCTCGGTACTCGGCTACCTGCTCGCCGGTATCGCACTGAGTCCGCTTCTAACGAAGCTCGGCGTCGACGTCGAGAGCATTCAGCACTTCGCCGAGTTTGGCGTCGTCATGATGCTGTTCCTCGTCGGCCTCGAACTCGAGCCGAAGATGCTGTGGGAGATGCGAGCGCGACTGCTCGGTCTCGGCGGGCTGCAGGTCACGATTACGGCAGCTCTGATCACCGGCGGAGCCACGCTGTTCGTGGACGAGTGGTCATACGCTCTGACCATCGGCCTGGTCTTTGCCTTGTCCTCGACCGCGATCGTCCTGCAGACACTCAACGAGAAGGGTCTGATGAAGAGCGATGGTGGTCAGGCAGGTTTCTCAGTGCTCCTCTTCCAGGACATTGCCGTCATTCCAATGCTGGCCTTCATTCCCTTGCTGGCGCTGCCCGAACTTGCCGATATCGCACAGTTCTTCAACAGCGTGGATCCGTCGTCCGAGGCCGCGGGTGGCAGCGACGGGGGCATGAGTCTGGTCGAAGGTCTGCCCGGCTGGCAGCGCGCCTTGGTAACGATCGGTGCGATCGCATTCGTCGTGGTCGGCGGCAGCGTGCTGACCCGACCGCTATTCCGGTTCATCGCTATCGCAAGGCTCCGTGAGTTGTTCACGGCGGTCGCGCTCATGGGTGTGGTCGGCATCGCGCTGCTGATGACCCTCGTCGGTCTGTCCCCCGCGCTGGGTACTTTCCTCGCAGGCGTCGTGCTGGCTAATAGCGAGTATCGGCACGAACTCGAAAGCGATATCCATCCGTTCAAGGGTCTCCTGCTCGGACTCTTCTTCATAACAGTCGGTGCGGCGATCAACTTCGATCTTCTGTTCTCGAATCTGGGCCTGGTCGTCGCATTGACGTTCGGGGTGATAGCGATCAAGGCTGCGGTGCTTTATGGGTTGAGCCACGTGTTCGCGATCCGTGGCGCCGACCGATGGCTGTTCACACTCGGGCTTGCACAGGCGGGCGAGTTCGGCTTTGTGTTGATCAACTTCGCCGTCACCCAGAAAGTCCTTCCCGATCCCGCGGCAAACCCATTGTCGAGCCTGCTGTTGTTGGTCGTCGCGTTCTCGATGCTGCTGACGCCGGCGCTGTTCATCGCCTTCGACAAACTCATCGCCCCGCGTTTCGCCAACGCGCAGACGCGCGATGCCGACGATATCGACGAGAAAGGGTCGGTGATCATTGCAGGACACGGCCGCTTCGGCGGCATCGTCAACCGAATTATCTCGTCCGCGGGCTTCAAGACCGTCGTTCTCGATTACCAGTCAGACCAACTCGATGTACTCAGGGCCTTCGGCATCAAAGTGTTTTTCGGCGATGCGACGCGTCCGGATATGCTGCATGCAGCAGGGATCGAAGAAGCGAGCATGTTGGTCATCGCGATCGACGATAAGGAGCAGGCGACCGAGCTCGTGCGCCACGTCCGCGGTAATCACCCACATGTCTACGTCGTCGTGCGGGCCGTCGATCGGCGTCACGTCTACGAACTCTGGGCTGCCGGTGCGCGGGACATTATCCGCGAGAACTTCGATGGTGCGGTTCGCGCCGGGCGCTCGGCGCTCGAGGCTCTCGGCATGCATGCTTACGACGCCGAACGGCAAACCCGGGGGTTCGTGGTCCACGACCAGAAGCAAATGCGCGATCTCGCCGACGTCTACGACCCGGATATCCCGGTTCACGAGAATCCGGCCTACGTTGAGCGGACCAAAGCGTTCATCGACAGCTATGCCGACGTCATGCGGGGTAACAGCGCGGCGTTCGGCGCGCGGATCGACCGTGCCTGGCAGCCACCGACACTTGCGGTCCCGGAATCCCCTAGCCCGCGCTGCTCGGCGACATCTGCCGCTTGAAGGGACTCGGCGTGCGGATATCGATCGACAACTTCGGCACCGGCCAGGCGGCACTGGCCTATCTCAAGGATCTGCCGATCGACGTCAGCAAGATCGGCCGCTCTTACATAAGCGGGAAGGATCGCAGTCAGCGCCATGAGGCGATCGGGTCCGGCATGGTCGCGCTGGCGCAACGGCTTGATGCGACGATAATTGCCGAAGGGGTGGAGACCACGGACCAGCTGAAAATGCTGCGTTCGTGGGGCTCCCACGAGTGTCAGGGCTTCCTGTTCAGCCGAGCGCTGCCCAGCCAGGACTTCTTCGACGCCTACGCCTGATCCCGGGCACCAGCGCTTAAGATTTCGGGTCGCCAGCCGATAAAAATGTACTGGGGCGACTCGAGTCTTGCATCGCGATGGCAGCTTCCGAGCAGAACAAACAATCAGGCGAAGATCAGAAGACCGGGTACGCGATCGTCATTACGAATGACGACGAATTCTGGCAGGGCGTTCAGGGCGTGCTCGACGCCGAGAACTACGCCCCCATACAGACGGAAGACCTCGACGACTTCCGCTCGGTCGCATTGGCCTATCCGCCCGCGGTAATCGTCGCCGACGCGGCCGCCTTCGAAGAAGATCCGCTCCCGGCCTGCCGTCGCATAGGCCGGACCGAAGGCTGTGAGTACATCCCGCTGTTCCTACACGTCGGTGGCGCCGATGCAGCTAACGAGGCCGATGCCTACGACTCGAGCGTAACGGCGATTCTGAAGTCGCCCTTTGACGAGAAAGAGTTTACGAAACGCATTCGATCGATCGGCGATACCGGGCGTACCATCAGCGGTATCCGCCGGCTGCAGCCGTTCGGAGCGGATATCCTCTCCAATATGCCGGACGCATTCTTCATCCTCGGCAATGACGGCTGTGTTCGCGAGTACCTCGGTGGCGCCGCCGGCGACCCGGTCCTGGGTCCATCGAAACTCGAGGGCAAGAAGCTCAAGGAAGTCTGGCCAGCCGTCGCCGCGGCCAGCGTCGGCCAGGCCATCCGACGTGTGATCCGCTCACGCGACGGCCATATTCTGCAGGTCGAACTCGGTTCTGGCGGTACCGGCCGCAACTACGAGCTGAGGCTGCTCGTTCAGGGGCGTGACCGGGTCATGATGATCGCGCGGGACCTCTCGTCCGGCCAGGCCTCGGCGGCCCCTAGCAGCGCTCGCGGCATCCAGGACACACTGACCGGACTGACGGCGAAAGACCTGTTCATGCAGGGGCTGGACGAAGCGATTGCAGATGCAAGCATGCGGGAACGCGGTCTCGCGATTCTATGTCTCGATATCGATCGCTTTTCTCGAATCAACGAGACGCTGGGCCGGCAGATTGGCGATGCCGTTCTGCAGGTCGCCGCCAAGCGCATGTCGCGATGCCTGCGTGAGTACGACAAGCTGGCCAGGATCGATGACGTCTCGGGTTCGGCTATGACGCGGATCAGCGGCGACGAGTTCGTGCTGCTGCTCGCGGAGATCGAATCACGCGACGATGTCGCGACGGTGGCGACGCGAATCACCGATGCGTTCGAGACTCCTCTGTCCGTCGAAGGACACGAGGTGACCGTCAGCATGAGCATTGGCATTGCCCAATTCCCTATGGACGGTGCTAACGCGGAGGAGTTGCTCGGCAATGCACGGGTAGCGCTCAATGAGGCGCGAGTGATTAGTGGCAACGCTCAGGAGTTCTTCACGAACACGATGAAGTTCCGGTCGATGAAGCGGCTGGACGTCAAGAACGAACTGGAGTGGGCGATCGACAAAGAGCAGCTCGAGGTCCACTACCTGCCGCGCATCGACCTCGAGTCCGGCAAGGTTGCAGGTCTCGAGGCACTACTTCGCTGGATACACCCGCTGCGCGGCAGCGTCCCGCTCAAGGAGGTCATCCCGCTTGCCGAGGCGACAGGACTCATCCTCGCAATCGGCGAGTGGGTCACGGCGACCGCCTGCAAGCAGGTCGCCGAATGGCGTCAGATACGCGAAGACGTGCCGCCGGTCGCCGTCAATCTTTCCCAGTCGGAGTTCATGCGTGACGATATCGCCGACCTCATTTCCGCGGCGCTTAAAGAGAGCGGTTTGCCGCCCGAATTGCTGGAACTCGAGTTGACCGAAGGTCTGCTGCTCCGGAATCGGCTGGCCGAGACGCGCGTCGAGCAGCTACATCGTCTCGGCGTCGGCATCGTGCTCGACGACTTCGGACAGGGCGTGTCGTCCGTTGCGAATCTGACGCGCCTGCCGCTCAAGGCCATCAAGATCGACCGAGCCTTTGTAGAAGGCGTGCGCGAGCCAGGGCCGAAACAGGCTATCTGCGCGGCGATGATCGCAATGTCGCGTGAACTCGGGTTCACGGTTATCGCAGAGGGCGTGGAGAGCCAGCTGCAGGTCGAGTTCCTGCGCGAGCGCGGCTGCAATGCGGTGCAGGGATTCCTCTTTTCCGAGCCTATGGCTGCCGGAGATGTGCTCGCTTTTCTCGACGCCTTCAGGATGGTGACGGACAGCGAGGACGAACTCGACCTCGACACTGTTCGCACCAGGCTCGAGTGGGGCGCCAGCGCCCGCTAAGCCGGTCGCGAGCTTCAATTTAACCCATCGATTATGTGACGCCCGTCACACGCTCATTTCACATGCAACCATCGCTGCACTCCCCGGAAGAGGTCCGAACTGGTGCAATTGACTGACTCGTTACGGCGGTCCGGGGCATGGGAGCCACGGACGGCCGAGGCAGCGATTTCGATCGCAATATTCGTAGCGATGACGGCTCAAGATACCGGCACGGCGTGCCGATAACCCAGTGAGTCGCCTCGGTTCGGGATCACCGGCCGCAATATCTGCATCAACGGCGCGAGACACAGGGAGAGGAGCCGGATTTCGGCATGACACGCAGACACGGCAAAACAGGCACTGGCCTGGTCGCACTCGTCGCTGCGGTATTCGTTGGCGTCTCGCTTGCCGGGGCGCTGTCGGCGGCCGAACGTACCGTCATGCGTTTCGACAGGATCTCGGTCGCCGAAGGACTCTCACAGAGTTCAGTTATGGCCATTGCTCAGGACAGCGAAGGCTTCATGTGGCTTGCGACCGAGAACGGTCTCGACCGCTTCGACGGTCACGACTTCACGAACTACCGCCAGGAGCGCGGCAACCCGGATGCACTGGCGAGTGATTTCGCGCGCGACATCGACGTCGCGCCCGACGGTAGCCTTTGGGTAGCGACAGATGGCGGTGGCCTCTCACACTGGAATCCGTCGACAAATACCTTTACGACCTATCGGCACGACATGAACGTGCCGGCGAGTATCGCGACCGACAGCATTCGCACCGTCATGGTCGATGTCTCCGGCTACGTCTGGATCGGCACACGCGGCGCCGGCCTCGACCGACTCGACCCCGCGACCGGTGAGTTTCAGCACTTTCTCCATGATCCCGAGAATGCGGACTCCCTAAGCAATGATGACGTGTACGCGATCGCCGAAGGGCACGACGGAGCGATCTGGATCGGGACCCGCGACGGCATCAATCGACTGGACCCGCACAGCGGTTCGGTGGAGCGGGTAGCGGACGACGCGAGCCGTGACAGCCGTATTCGCAGCCTGTTTGTCGATTCAACGGGGATGTTGTGGGTAGGCACGAACAGCTTCGGTCTGTGCCGCCTCGATCCAGGCACGTTTGCGGTAAAACATTTTCTGAACGACCCGCAGGACACATCGAGCATCGCCAGCAATCGGGTCGACGCGATCTTCGAAGACAGCGGCGGCCGGCTCTGGGCCGGAACTGACCAGGGTCTTAGTCTTCGCCTCGGCGACGATCAGGGCTTCGCGAACTTCCGAAACGATCCGACCGATCCGACGAGCCTGAGCGGCGACAGTATTTTCGCGATCACGGAGGACAGTGGCGGTGTTCTTTGGATCGGCACGCGCACGGGCGGAATAAGCAAATGGAATCCGCGTTCGTGGTCCTTCGGCCACGTCAGACCGGATGTGACCGAGTCGGGCGGCTTCGGCAGTACGAACGTGACCTCGTTCGCTCAGGCGGACGATCAGCACGTCTGGGTCGGGACGTTCGGCGGCGGGGTCGGCTTCATCGATGCCGACAATCGTTTCGTTGGTGAGATCCGCCAGGATAGCGGAGGCCTAAGCGACGATCGGGTCATGACCTTGCTCGCCGACTCCAGTGGCGCCGTCTGGGTGGGAACAATGACGGGTGGCCTCAACCGCGTCGCACCGGAATCCATGCAGACGCGAGTTTTTCGGCACGATCCGGAGGATCCCACGAGCCTGGCGGCTGATGGTGTGATGTCGCTGCTCGAGGACGCCGAAGGCCGAATCTGGGTTGGCACGTTTGGTGGCGGCGTCAGTCGGCTGAACGAGGATGGCGTGACTTTCACGAATTTCGGCCACAGCTCTGATGAAGCCGGCAGCCTGACCGCTTCGCGAGCGACGAGTCTCGCAGAGTCGTCGACAGGTGTGGTCTTCGCAGGCACCGATGGTGGTGGCCTGAACTACCTGCAAACCGACGACGGCGCGTGGGACTCTATCCAGCACGATCGCGACGATCCGCTGAGCCTGAAATCGAACACGATTTACTCCTTGCATGTGGATGCACGCGACCGGCTTTGGGTCGGTACACGGGCGGGCCTCGACCTCGTAGTTCGCGATGCAGGGCGCGATAGTGGCTACCGCGTGGCGAACATGCCCGACAACGTTGGTCTACCCAGGTCGGCCATCTTCGGCATTCAGCCCGATGAAGACGGCGTCCTGTGGCTCAGCACCGGCAACGGCTTGTTCAGCTTCGATCCGGCAACCGGAGTAGTGCAGGACTATCACCTCAATCAGGGCCTGCAGGGCGAGGAGTTCAATTTCGGCGCCAGCTTCCGAAGCAGCGACGGTACCCTGTATTTCGGCGGATCGAACGGCTTCAATGCATTCCGGCCGCAGGAACTCGACTTCAATCTGAGCCCGCCCGACGTAGCTCTGACCTCGCTGTCGATTCTTAATGAGCCGCAGCCGTTGCCCTCAGCGACCGAACTCGAGCAGGGCATCTCACTCGGCTTCGACGACTACGTTGTTTCCTTTGGTTTTGCCGCACTCGACTTCGCGGCGCCAGAGGAAAACAGCTTTTCATACATGCTCGAAGGCTTCGACGAGAAGTGGAACCGGCTCGACGGCGATCGCCGCATTACCTACACGAATCTCGATGGCGGCCATTACATCCTCAGAGTCCGCGCGGCCAATAGCGACGGCACGTGGAACGAGCGCGGTATCAGTATTCCGGTGAACGTCGCGTACCCGCCGTGGAAAACATGGTGGGCGTACCTGCTATACGCCTTAACACTCGGGCTCATCATCATTGCGTTGTGGCAGCGACAGCAGGCGCGGCTCCGGCGCGAGTACGAATACAGCCGCCGGCTCGAGGCCGAGGTGCGGGAGCGTACTGCCCAGTTGAAGAACCGCAACAAGGATCTAAAGCACGCGAACGAGAAGCTCGTCGAAGCGAGCACGACGGACGCGCTGACCGGACTCAGGAACCGGCGCTATCTCTTCGAGCAGGCAAGAAAAGACGTCGATCTGGTGATGCGTCACTACCGGAACCGCGACGAGCATTCGCAAGAGTACGACAATAGCGATCTGACCTTCCTCATGGTCGACCTCGACAACTTCAAGCCCGTAAACGATAGCTGTGGTCACGAGTCTGGTGACGAATTATTGCTGCAGGTCAGGGACGTGCTGCTCGATGCCTGCCGTTCGACTGACGACGTCGTTCGCTGGGGCGGTGACGAGTTCTTGATCGTCGCCCGCGAGACCGATCGCCACTACGCTGCGATCCTCGCGGACCGAATCCGAGCGAACCTCGCGCAGCGCGTATTCCCGGTGGGCAATGGACAGGTCGCAAGGATAACGACGTCTATCGGCTACGCTTCTTATCCGTTCTTAAAAGATCAGCCGGAATTGCTGACCTGGGAAGAGGTGCTGGGCGTGGCCGATGCGGCGATGTACGAAGCCAAGCGAAAGCGAAACGCCTGGGTTGGAATCGAGTGCCTCCAATGGGACAAGAACGGTTCGGAACTCTACCGTGCCATCAAATCGAATCCCGGCCAGCTCGCCGAGGAAGGCGTTATTCGAGCCGTTGAGTCGGTCGAAGACGCCGCGGAACACCTGGCCTAACGGACATTCAGCCCTCGTCTCGACGCTTGAGTAACGCATAAACGTAGGGTTGCTCGATGCCACCCGGAGTGACGTGGAGTTCGCGACTCTCGTCGATCAGATCGCACACGCCCTCGAACACCGACTTGAGCTCGTCGAGCGTATAGCGCTGCACCGGCAGGCCGCTGCATTTCGGCGGAGCGTCAGGCGAGAACACGCCAATCAACACATGGCCGCCGGGTCGCAGACAACGACGAAGCGTCTCCAGGTAACGATCTCGGTCCGCCTGATCGATCAGGAAATGGAATACCGCACGATCGTGCCAAAGATCGATCGACGCATCCGCGAGGTCTGCTGACGTTACATCGGCTAAGAGCCAGTCAACTTGCCGAGCTTTGTCCCCGAGCCGCTTGCGGGCTATCGCGAGGGCCTCCCCGGAGACATCGAGCGCACTAAGGTCGGTAAAGCCGCGTTGCAGCAGATCGTCGACGAGGGTAGATGCGCCAGCGCCGACGTCGATGATCGCCGAATCGCGCGCCAGGTCGAGATCGTCGATCCAGCGGAGCGAGCGCTCGAGGTGGTTACGATACCAGCCGAGTCTTTCGATCGGAGTCGTACTGTAGCGCTCGTTCCAGTGCCGTTGCCTGTCCACGCAGGCCAGATTACCGGGATTCCGCGATCCGTGCAGAGGCGCGAATCAGAGGAAGCGGCGGTAGCGCATTGCTGCAAACAGCCTCTCGTGAGCTATCTGTGTCGCGGCCTCCCGCGGCAGAATCCTTTCGCGCTCGGCACGTCCCAGCGTCTCTTCGGTGTTCGCCCGAATCTTCTCGTCGATAATAGGGAAGACCTGAGCCTCGGTTCCGCCACCGTATTCGACCGCCGCGCAGATTACGCCGCCTGCATTGGCGATGAAGTCGGGTACGCAAAGTACGTTACGCGCGTGCAGAATCGCTTCGGCCTCGTCCGTTATGCCGATGTTCGCGCCGGGAACGATTAGAGGCGCCTTTACCTCCGCCTCGTTGTCCGCGCGGATAACGTCAGGACGAGCGGCCGGGACCAGGATGTCACAGTCGAAGCCGATGACGGCGTCGCGGTCGAAATGCTCTCCGCCCTCGAAGTGGCCAACGCCTCCCTCGCTCTTGTGCGCGATCATCTCGGCGACATCGAGGCCGTCTGCGTTGTAGACCGAGCCGCTGAGGTCCGCGGCACCGACTATTACGGCGCCCGCCTTATCGAAGTAGCGCGCCGCGTGGGCCCCGACGGCGCCGAAACCCTGTACGACGACACGGGCGCCTTCCAGTGTCTTACCCATGCTGCGCATGGCCACGTCGGCACTGGCAACCACGCCATAGCCGGTTGCGCCGATCACATCCAAAGGAATGCCGCCAATCTCTTTCGGCAGCCCGGCGCATTGGCCGCCTTCGTCCTTGATGAGCGCCATCGCATATTCGTTCGTGCCCATGTCCGGTCCGGGCACGTAGTCGGTCAACGGCCGGATGGCGCGCGCGAATGCGCGGATCACTTGCTCCTTTTTTGCCGGTTCCATCAACGGATCCGCGGCAATGACGGATTTTGCGCCACCGTGTGGCAGCCCCGCCGACGCATTTTTCAACGTCATCGCGCGGGCGAGCCGAAAACACTCATCCAGAGATACGTCCGGGGCCATGCGGGTACCGCCGATTGCGGGCCCTGCGGCGACATTGTCGATGACGACTATGCCTTTCAGTCCTACCGTCGGCTCGTGAACGTGCACGATGGCCTTCGGACCGATTTCGTCGCAATAAGCGAAGATGTTGTCTGACATATGGCTTCTCCTGTCAATCGATCAGGACGCTAGCCTGAGTTCCTCTTTAAGCTGATCGCGAAGTACGAATTTCTGAACCTTGCCAGTAACCGTCATCGGGTACTCGTCGACGAAACGTACATAGCGCGGAATCTTGAAGTGGGCTAACTGCCCTTTGCAGAAATCGCGAATCTCCTGTTCGGTCAAGGTCTCGCCTTCGCCAAGGCGGATGCACGCGGCGATCTCTTCGCCGAGCCTGGGATCCGGCACGCCCACGACCTCGACTTGCTCGATCCTCGGGTGCGTATACAGGAAGTCCTCGATCTCACGTGGATAAATGTTCTCGCCGCCTCGTATCAGCATGTCCTTGCTGCGGCCGACGATGCGGATGTAGCCGTCCTCGTCCATGTCGGCGATGTCGCCGGTATGCATCCAGTGCGTCTGGTCGAGGTCCTCGGCCGTCCGCTCCGTGTCCTCCCAGTAGCCCAGCATGACGTTGTAGCCGCGAACGCAGAGTTCGCCAGGCTCGCCACGGGCAACGATGCGGTCCGCTTCATCGACGATCTTGATCTCCGTATTGGGCAATGCGCGGCCGACTGAACCCACTCGCATCTCGATGGGGTCGTTTGGCAACGTCTGCGTCGACAGCGGGCCGGTCTCGGTCATGCCGTAGCCGATTGTGACCTCGGTCATGTGCATGTCGTCGATGACGCGTTTCATGAGTTCGATAGGGCAGGGTGCCCCGGCCATGATGCCCGTACGCAGGCCCGAGAGGTCAAACCGCGAGAATTCGGGGTCGTCCAGCGCGCCGATGAACATCGTCGGAACGCCGTGCATCGCCGTGCAGCGCTCTTCCTCGATTGCCTCCAGTGTTGTGCGGGCATCGAATCCCGCCGCCGGAAATACGATAGCCGCCCCGGTCGTTGCGCAGAGTAAGGTGCCCAGAACCATGCCGAAGCAGTGATACATCGGCACGGGAATGCAGAGTTTGTCGTCAGCCGTGAATCTCATTACGGACGCTGACAACAATGCGTTGTTGACCATGTTGTGATGGGATAAGGTCGCCGCTGTGGGCGAGCCGGTCGTGCCGCTCGTGAACTGGATGTTTATCGGTGCGTCGAAGTCGATAGCACGCGCGACGGCCCGCAATCGTTCGTCGAGATCGTCGCCCGCGCGAGCGAGAACGTCCCCGAAGCCGAACATGCCGGGCACCTCGGCGTCGCCCAGCTGAATGATCGTCTCGAGCGTCGGCAATCGCTGCAACTCGAGCTTGCCCGCCGTCTGATCCGCTATCTCCGGGCCGAGCTCACCCAGCATCGCCAGGTAATCGCTGGTCTTGAACGTAGTCTCGATGATCAGCGCCTTGCAGCCGACCTTTTTGAGTGCGTACTCGAGTTCCAGGGTTCTGTAGGCCGGATTGATGTTGACGAGCACGAGGCCGGCATAGGCGCTGCCGAACTGCGCCAACAGCCATTCGGCGCGGTTGGGCGCCAGCATCCCGATCCGGTCACCGGGCTCTAGACCGAGCGCGAGCAGTCCGCCCGCTAGTGCTCGGGCGTGCTCGCGCAGTTCGCTCCAGTTCCAGCGCACACCCTGATCGCGAACGATCAGAGCCTCGCTGTCAGGCCATCGCTCGGCAGCCGCGTCGAGAACCTCGCCTATCGTCAGCCCGGCCAGCGGCGGGCCGCCGGCGCCGTGAACATAGCTGAGATTCGACGAGATTCCCTTCATTGCGACGTCATCCTCTCACCGCCACAGGCGACCCTGAATCAGTAGTTCTACCGACTCGAAATCGCTGCCGAACAACCCAATGATCGCAGTGGAAGTGTAGTCCGCGCGGTGGGCAGGTTTGTTACATTGCCCCGGTGGAGACCGACCCAGAACACTTCGACCAAACGCACTGGGCGCCTGTCCGGCGCCGGCAGCCGCTACCGACCTTCTACTACCATGAGCACTTCGTCGAACTGCTCGACTTCGTTGGGCAGCACTATGCCCACGTATTGCTCGACGAGCATGTTCGCTACCTGCAGGACTTCAGAGCGCTGGGCCGCGAGGCACAATGCCTGTATGTCCGGCTGGTAAACCGGAAGGGTGGAGTGTTCGCCCGCAACAAGCTGCGATATCCGGAGCTTGGCGACCTCGGTCCGCTTATCGAAGAGCTGCGTACGGCAAACTGGCTCGGCGCACCGGATCAGCAGCACTTTCACGACATGCTGGGGTTTCTGACGCGCGGTGAGATCTACGACGTGCTGCTGCCACGGGTCACCGGCATGAGTCGTTCCTTGAAGAAAGCCGAGCTGGTCGGCTTCGCGCTCGAGAATATCGAGCCCGACACGTTTGTCGCTGGCCTGGATACAAAGCGCGTTCTTGTTCAGCATCGTCGAGACGAAACGCGCTATCTGATGTATCTGTACTTCGGTCGGATCCAGGGCAGCCTGTCGCAGTTCACGATGCGCGATCTCGGTCTCGTCCGTGTGCAGGACGCCGCGGAAGGCTACGAGCCGCGTTTCGGCGATCGCGAGGAAGCGCTCGAACACTATTTCTTCGCGGTACGGCTCAAGGCGGCACAGAAAGCGGATGCCGCTTCATTGTCGCGATTGATCGAAGAAGCTGCCGCATGGCCCGAGCCGAACTTCGCCAGCAGTGCGGTACTGCGCGATGAGCTCGCACACAGGCTGGGTCGCGCGGCGGAGCGGGCCGGTGATACCGCGTTGGCGCTCGCCTTTTACCGCACGGGAGAGTCTGCCGCCTGCAGCGAGCGGGCCGTTCGCGTGATGTTTGCGAACGGCGGCCGAGAAGAGGCGCGGGTGTATCTCGAACGCTGTATCGACGAACCGCGCAGCGACGAAGAATGGCTGGTCGCGACCGACCTCTACGAACGCAAGTTCAAGAAGAAGCGTACGACGGCAATGACCGACCTGCTGCGCGCCGCGGACGTTGTCGATATCGACGAATCGAAGAGCGGGGCGCCGGAGCGTGCGGTGATGGAGTATTTCCGGGCATCGGGCTTGCCGGCCTATCGGACCGAGAACCTATTCTGGCGCACGCTGTTCGGCTTGTACTTTTGGGATGAGCTATTCGCTGCGGGTGACTCTCACTCGCCCTTCGAGCGCCTGCCGGCAGCGCTCAGCAGCGGAACGTTTTACGACCAGCACCGGGACGCAATCGAAGCGAAATTGTCGAGACTAGCCGATCGGAGCGCTGCGAAGCAGTCGATCCTCAAGATCAGCACGCGTTGCTATGGCACTCCCAACGGCGTTTTCCGCTGGCGGCGCTCGATGCTGGATGCGGTGTTCGCGCTGTTGGACGTCTGCGCGCCCGAGGCGTTGGCGGCAGTACTCAGGTCGTTGTGCACCGACTACTCGAGCTCCCGCTACGGTTATCCGGATCTGTTGGTTCTGGATGGCGAAGGCCCGAGATTCGTCGAGGTCAAAACAGCAGGCGATCAGCTGCGTCGGAATCAACTTCTCAGAATAGGCCAGCTTCGTGAGGCCGGGTTCCGCACGGACGTACTGCGGGTGCGCTGGGTACTGGACCCCGAGCAGGCCTACGTCGTCGTCGATGTGGAGACAACCGGCGGCCGCGGCAACAAGCATCGCGTCACCGAGATCGGTGCGGTGAAGGTGCAGGGCGGAGAGGTCGTCGACCGCTTCGAAACGCTGCTCAACCCGCAACGAACGATTCCCCCGGGCATCACGCGGCTCACGGGCATCACTCCGGCCATGGTGGCCGACGCACCCTACTTTTTCGATGTCGCCGACGAGTTCGAGGCGTTCATGGAGGGCGCGATATTCGTCGCCCACAATGTCGAGTTCGACTACGGATTCATCGCGTCGGAGTACAGGCGCATCGGCCGCGCGTTTCGACACCCGAAGCTCTGCACCTGCGCGTCGATGCGCAGGCTGTATCCCGGGCACCGCTCGTACAGCCTCGCCGCGCTTTGCCGCGAGTACGACATCTCGCTAAAGAGCCACCACCGCGCAATGTGCGACGCGGAAGCCGCCGCGGAGCTGCTGCTACTGGTCAACGAGAAGCGTCAGGAACCCTGACAAGACGGGCAGAGAAAGACGGCACGGCTCGCCATCGTGATGCGCTGCACGGGCGCTTCGCACACGTGGCAGGGGAGACCTTCCCGGCCGTAGACCTGAAACCGGTATTGCTGATAGGTCATTCCCTGAGCGGCACGCCTTCGCACTTCGACCGACGTTGCCGTGATGCCTCGGGTCCGGTATGAGCGCCTCGCGATCTTCAACGTTGCGGACGCCAGTCTATTGAGTGCACGCTTGTCGAGGTCACTCGGTCGCTGCCTCGGGCCCACACGGGCGGCCCACAGAATCTCCGATCGCAGATAGTTGCCATTGCCGGCGAGAAATTGCTGGTCGAGATACAGGCTACCGAGCGAGCGGTTGCGGAATCGCTGGCTGGCCAGCCGGCCGGCTATCTGCTTCGACGTAAGGTCGCTGTCCAGAATGTCGGGGCCGAGACGGGAAAGGAATGGGTGTTCCTTCAATTGTTCCTCGGTAAGTACCTCGATATCCGAGGCGCTGTAGAGCAGCGCACTGTGGGTGGGTGTGTGCAGCGCGACGCGCAGCGAGCGTCGTGTGCTCGGGATCTTCGGACGCTCGGTCGTGTACCAGCGGCCGTAGAGTTGATTGTGGCTGAACAGAGTCAGTCCGTTGTCGAAGCGCGTCAGCATCGCCTTGCCGCGCGTGTCCACAGCCGTTACGCGAGAGCCGCGGAGCCGTGGCTCGAAAGGCCGAATCGCTGGCAGTTCGAGCGCCACGTCGACGATCTCGTTGTCAACGAGTACGCTCGCGACGCGATCGGCGGCAAGGCGAATCTCAGGTCCTTCAGGCATAAGCTAATCTTGCCGTCGAGAAGTCCGGCTGGCCACAGATGCGCTGTAACAAGTCGTAACATGCTCGGCTCTGGTGGCCGGAGGTATTAGACTCCGATGCATGGACGACAGACGCTTGTACTCGGTTCTGGCGTTGGCGGGCGCTTTGCCGTTCGTCGCCTGCGCCCTGCTGCCACTCGCTGGTGTGGATGCAATAGAGCCGCTGGGCGATCTGCATGAGCTCGCGGCCCGATACGGCCTGGCGATCCTCTGCTTTCTGACCGGCATCCACTGGGCGACGTTCCTCTACAAGCCCGAGAAGTCCCCAGCGAACCTGTTCGTCATTAGTAACGCGGTTTTTCTGGTCGTCTGGGTGTCGTACGAACTTGTCGAACTCCGGTTCGCGCTCGCGACGCAGTTCGTCGCCTTCGTCATGTTGTTGGCCATCGATGGGCGAATTCTGGTCAATCGCATCATTACGCAGCACTACTTCCGCATTCGAGTGATCGCCACGGCGTTGGCGACAGTCTCGATCGCAATCATGCTGGTCAGCTGAAACCAACGCGCTTCGGTACTCGAGCCGCCCCCCGGCGGTC
>CALZMR010000044.1:0-2425 GCA_945788575.1 uncultured Woeseiaceae bacterium | reverse complement strand
ACTGAGTCACAGTTTCTGGATAGCTGATTTGACCATGCCGGCGTCGCGTCCCTAGAGTCACTCCTGAAGCTAAGTGATTGATGTCTCGGCGATTGCCGGGCGGGGAGGGCACCGTGCTACCAGCCACGCACTACACGCATTCCGGCAAGTCGCCGGTCGGCGGGGTCCTTTTGACATTGGTCGCGGGTTCCGCCGCGGCCGCGTTGCTGGGCGCGATCTACGCGGCGGCCATTTACTGGATCCCCTTCATCTACATTCTGTTCCTGTTGACCATTGGGCTGGGTTTCGTGCTCTCGGTCGTGTCCGGCGCTCTCGCGCAGGGCGGAAAGATCCGGCACAACGGGGTTACGACGCAACTCGCATTCGTCGTGTCGCTGGTTGCGTACTACGTGCACTGGATCGTCTGGATCGATCTGATGGCCGACGTAACGATTTATAAACCGGACGAGCTGTGGATCATGATGAACCGGATCGCCGCAACCGGTGCGTGGTCGATCTTCGACTGGACACCACAAGGGGCGGCGTTGTGGGTGATCTGGGGCATTGAAGGCGTGATAATCGTTGGCGGCGGAACCATTCTGGCTCACTCCGTAACCGATGTGCCGTTCTGCGAAACGACTAATCAATGGACCGAAGAGAACACCCTTGCGACGCGATTCCGGCTTGTCGATCCCAACCAGGTGATCGAAACCCCAAGCGCGTTGCTCGCAGTACTGGAGCCGGAGGATGGGACTACCGGCGCGTTCAGCGAAGTTACGGTAATGACGGCACCGGGTTCGGAGTTGCGCTGTGCTTCACTCGACGTGGTTACGCTCGAATACGATGACGATGGCAAGGAACAGAAGAACAAGAATACGATCGTGAAGTATATGCTGCTCGATCGGGCGAGCTACGACAGCCTCATGGCGCTCAACAGCGAGCCGGTCGCTGCGGTCAATCCGATAGGCTGATACGCTTTACGCGCGACCTTTTCGGTCGCTCGACTCTTGTGAACTGTATCAATTCGAAGGACTGCTATCGGCCAGAATTGGATGCTCGAATCCCCATGGAGGAGCCAGCTTCTCGCTGGGGACAGACGCATGCGGGCGATCAGCGGTGACAGCTTTCGGCCAGAAGCAGTCTATCGAGCGAGAAGTACAAAGCCTTGCAGCAGCTCCTTCACTCAGATGTTACTCACCGGAAAAATATCCGCCCAAACGCCGAGTCCGAACGTCAAGGTGAGCAAGATCGTCACGACGACCCATATTTGATGAAACAACCTGCGTTCGGTAATCGCCGCTGCGACGTTACCGAGAATCATGATGCCCATTATCGGACCGTAGGATGACCCCACATCATCCAGATTTCCGGGTTTTAGAATGGTATCGACCACATCTGTAGTCATTAGCAACGCGAACAAAGAAAAAAATCGAGGTCGCACTCTGTCGAAATAGGCTTTCCGGTCCGCGACATCTGAGTCACGCGTCGGAACAAGTACGACAACGGTAAGGTAGGCGAGCATTGCAAAAAAAACGACGAAAATGAACACCGGGAATGTCCATACTTCTGCTCGCCGCCAGTCGAACGTAAACCACCAGAAATAGGGTAGATAGAAAACGAAGTAACCGACCCACGCCGAATGGACCCAATCGGAACGTGCATCCTGACGGTCGATTATCGCAGCGACGCCGCCCAGCACCCGCACGACCCCTAGGCCAATGACGATCGAGATGAAAACAGACAGATATTCAAAAATGGTCACTGCATGTCCTCGGGCGGCTTAACGAGCAATATAACCAACCACATATCGCACGGCCTGAATGTCTGCAATGGGCAGAAACAGACTACCAAAATCGATCGCCCGCATGCGTCTGTCCCCAGCGGGGAGCGGGCCCCTGCAGGCGTTACTTCCGTTCCGGATCAGTGGCTGTGATTTCAGCCGATTAGGGCTGAACGGCGACTTCAGGAAGAAGCCGTTGCGCCAACAATCTAAGCTGCGTCGAACCGCGCCCGATTTTCCGCCATCCATCTTTCTCTTTCGGCCTCGCCTTTCGATGGGTCCTTCATGACGTCGGCGTGTGCCTCCATGTAGTGAGGCATGAGTGCCTTCATCCAGTCTTCGAACGTTTCACCTTGTGCTTCGTGATCGCACAGATCGCATTTCAGAGTCTTCATAGAACCCCCAATTCGTCGTTCGTGCAGCCACAGCGGAGCGCCGAGCTTGTTGCGGAAACATGACGCAGAGTAGCAGACTCCACAATCCTTACGCCTTGCGCCCCGCCTATCGTCGTCATCCGCAATGCCGGGACTGCTCAGCGCGACGGACAATGCGCAGGCAGCGGTTTGCCAGCCGGGTTCTCGCGCTGTTACCTTGATATCAAGTTGTCCCAGAGCCTTTGTGTGTCCAACGACGTACTGATCCGCAACCTTTCTCGCGATGACCGCG
>CALZMR010000043.1:20968-22894 GCA_945788575.1 uncultured Woeseiaceae bacterium | reverse complement strand
TGAGGGCCGAAGGCCCGAGTCCATTCCACCCATCAAGGGTAGGATTGGAGACAGAAAAGATTTGGTGATGTAGCTCAGATGGTCAGAGCGGCGGACTCATAACCCGCAGGTCGGTGGTTCAATTCCACCCATCACCACCAAACGCAAAAAGGCCGCCCAATGGGCGGCCTTTGTCGTTATAGCTAAACCTGCTCGAACCGCGCCTGAAAGAACCTCAACATCTTGGGCTCATAAACAAACTTCAGTCCCCGAATCTGATTCGCGTGCTCAGCCAGATCAATCATGGCCTCGGCTGTCACGTCCATGTGCGCCTGCGTATACACGCGGCGCGGAATCGTCAGCCGGATAGTCTCCAGTTCGGGTTTGTGGTTCTCGCCCGTGACGGAATCGCGTCCCGCGGACACGATGCCGCGTTCCATCGCACGCACACCGGATATGCGGTAAAGCTCTGCGGCGAGCGCCTGTGCCGGAAAGTGCTCCTGCGGGATGTGCGGCAGCATGCGGCGCGCGTCCGGAAATACGGCGTGGCCACCGATCGGCAATACGATAGGAATGCCGGCGTCGCGCAGCCTGTTGCCGAGGTACTCGACCTGTCCGACACGCGCATGGATGTGATTGTCGTCGACGCTCTCGGCGATGCCGATCGACAGCGCCTCCATGTCTCGACCGGCCATGCCGCCATAGGTGTGCAGGCCTTCGTAGACCACCACGAGCGCGCAGGCCTTTTCATACAGTTCCGGATCGTTCATCGCGAGGAATCCGCCGATATTGACCATCGCGTCCTTCTTCGACGACATCGTTGCAATGTCCGTCAGGTCGCAGATCTCGTAGACGATGTCTTTGACTGACTTGTTCTCATAGCCCGCTTCACGCCGCTGAATGAAGTGCGCGTTCTCGGCGACGCGCGTCATGTCGTGTGCAAGCCGGATGCCGTGCTTGTCGCACCAGGCGCGTACCGCTTTCAGACTAGCCAGCGAAATCGGCTGGCCGCCCGCCATGTTCACGCAGGTCGCGATACAGACGTACGGAATCTTCTCGGCGCCCACTTCATCCACGAGCGCATCGAGCTTGGCCATGTCGACGTCGCCCTTGAACGGATGTTCGGACTGCGCGTCGTGCGCCTCATCGATGATCACGTCGACGAACGTGCCGCCTGCGAGTTCCTGGTGGAGGCGCGTCGTCGTGAAGTACATGTTGCCCGGGACGTAATCGCCATCCCTGATCAGCATCTGGCTGAGGATGTTCTCAGCACCGCGGCCCTGGTGCGTGGGTACCGTGTACTTGTAGGAGTAGTACTCCTCGACCGCATCGCGCAGGTGATAGAAGTTGGTACTGCCGGCATAGGCCTCGTCGCCACGCATCAGTCCAGCCCACTGCCGGTCGCTCATGGCGCTCGTGCCCGAGTCGGTCAGCAGGTCGATATAAACGTCCTCGGAACGCAGCAGGAACGTATTGAATCCGGCTTCCCGAATCGCCGCATCACGCTGCTCGCGGGTCGTCATCTTGAGAAGTTCGACAGCCTTTATCTTGTAAGGCTCAGCCCAGGAATGCTGTCGCACGCTGCACCTCCAGTGTTGCAAGAGTCGTTTCTTCTCTGGTGGTGTGCCCAGCAATTGAGGAAACACCACGACAGAAAACTGCGGCATTTCAACCCTCACCCGAACGGGTGAGTGGCCTGATGCTTTAAACGTATTTCGATTGCGCCAGTGGGTCTATAAGTACTAGTCCCGCGGCGGACCTGGTCTCGAGCGTCGACGATTCGCGGAATTCGTGCAGATGCCCGAGGAGACGCTGGCGCCGGTCAATTAAGGAACCGAACTTCCTGACCTGCTCGCTCCAAACTGCCCAGTGAGCATCACCACAGACGGTGCGGCCTCAATGGTTGTCTGAGTGAAAACGTCTGGATCGTGGTTTAGGGCATCTGTG
>CALZMR010000043.1:18768-20925 GCA_945788575.1 uncultured Woeseiaceae bacterium | reverse complement strand
CATCGCCGTGTGAGATTCGAGTAGTTCGGGCCCGGAACGAAACCGCTGACCGACGGGCAGCGGCCAGCGATGGGCGCTTTCATGAGTCGAGGCACCGGTGCACTGAAATATGCGCCATCCTCTGCTGCGGCTAAGTTCGTCGACGTCCGAGTAGGCCGCCCACGACGAGTCCGATGAGCAGCGTGATTCCCAAAGTCACCGGATTGAACGCCGGCGCGTCGAAGATCGGTTTGCCGGGCAGGAGGTTGGATAAGTTGGGTTCGATGATAAGCACCGGGTCCAGATCCTGGTGATTGCTGGCTGTCACTGTGTAAGCGAAAGAGCCGTGAGTTGTCGGAATGCAATCGGTGGGTGCGCCGGTCCCGGGCAGCGGCAGGTCCACACCCGACATGTCTTCGCAGAAACCGCCAATGGGTGATGCTTTGCCGCCCTGCAGGCTGAAGAACTGCATCGTCGCATCGGTGTTGCTGTCGAGGCCGTTATGAATCCTCAGCGACGCGTTCGGCGGGATGTTGACGATTGGTCTGTCAACGACGATGGGCGGATGGTCGCAGGTCCCAGTCTCAAATCGGACTTGTTCATATGGCATGGCGTTTTCCCCTTCTTGTTAGTTATTCAGCAGCCCGGCATTTACGAGTTCGGGCGTCGCCTCGAGCATCGCTTGCGGAAAACCGAGCGAACGCGCTTCGTTGAGCGCTACGCGCGCGTTCTCGAGGTCATCCAAGAGAATATAGACGAGAGCGGTAATGTATGCCTCGCCTGGATCGTCATCTGCGAGCGACAGGGCTGTTTCGAGAGCTGTCTTCGCCGCCTCGTCGTCGCCGAGATTCGCGTAGTACCACGCGACGTTGGTCAGCGTCTCGGCGTCGTCGGCATTCACCTCCAGCTGCCGTCCGGCGAGCTCGATCGCCCGCTGGTACGACGTCCGCCCTTGGTCCTCGGTGCCGTCGAAGCGCTGCGCATCTGCCAGATTCCCCCATAGCCGATAGTCCGAATCTGCCTCCTCAATCGCACGCTCGAACATCGCGGCGGCCTCGCCGAATTTACCGGCGAAGTAGTACATCGTGCCTGTGTTGGAGTAAGCGGCGCGACCGGGATCGAGGTTTAGGGACTTCCGATATTGCTCCGCGGCAGCCTCGAAATTGCCGAGCACGTAGTGAACGACGCCGAGATTGTTGAAGCCGTTCGGATTGTTTGGTGCAAGCTCAACTGCGCTTTGATAATTCTCGAGCGCCTCTTCATAGCGTCCCTGCCGGAAGAGGAATCCGGCGTACTTGTTCAGGCCGCTCCAGTTCCCCGCGCTTTCGCGGATGGCCCGTTGATACAGCCCGTCCGCGGCGACGGCGTCGCCGCGGCGCGCATGCACGTCGCCGAGTCCCTCGATAGCTTCGACCGCATCGAGTTCGAGTTCGATGGCTCTCCGGAACGACTCCTCGGCCCGTTCCAGGTCGCCGGTCACGAGATAAAACTCACCTATCGCGGTATGCACTTCGCTACGCGAGTCATCGATGGCCAGCGCCCTGTTGCAGCTGTCTTCCGCCTCGGCGACGTAGCGAGTATCACCTGAACTCTGAAAACGATCGAGGTAGGTCTGGCACAACTCTGCGAAGGCCAGCCAGTACCGCGGATCCTCGACCGTTGCTTCGCGATAGTAAGTCGTCGCCTGCTCCAGATTCTCGTCCGTCGTAGGCTGATCGCGGAAGTCCCGTGCCCGGAAATACAGGAGTAGCGCGTCGGTGTCGTCGGTCGCATTTCGTGCTAGAGCGTCGCGGATCTGTCGGGTCAGAAAGATGTGCAGCTCGCTTGTTACGAACAGCGAGATTTTGTTCTGAACGTCGAGGACGTCATCGACGGTCGTTTCATAGGTCTTTGTCCATTGGTTGAAGCCGGAGGCGACGTCGACGAGCTGGACGTTGAGCCGGATACGATCGCCGACTCGGCGGAGCTGACCTTCGAGGATGTGTTCCACTCCGAGAAGGTTGCCCAAGGCCCTGACGTCCTCCTCCTGATTTGCGAGCGCCCTTGAAGACGATCGCGCTGCAATCCGAATGTTCGGTACGTCGTCAAGCCGGGCGCGGATGTCGTCGGCGATACCTTCGCCAAGGTACCGGTCCCGACCCTCGTTACTCAGAGATTCGAATGGCATGACCGCTACAG
>CALZMR010000043.1:0-18723 GCA_945788575.1 uncultured Woeseiaceae bacterium | reverse complement strand
GTCGAGATCGATCTATCGGGATATCCTCGCCGCCGCGGCGCTCGTGGGCGATGACGCCCGCGGGCGTGAGCTGGAATATCCATGCGAACACCGCCGCGACCGGAAACCCGATACCGAGAGTCACGGCCGATGCCGCCAGCGTCCAGTTCGGTAACGGAAATGCCTCTATCAGAACACTGACAATCTGCAGGATCAGCCACGCGACGACCGCATACGCCCCGACTGCGCGAAAGACCCTGCGCTTCTTCAACTCCGCGGCCCAGCTGAACAACTCACCGTGCCGTTCGTCGTCAGCCGGGTGCAAGAGCACAGGTCCGCTCTTCGTCTCCAGAATATATTCGCCCGTGTTCCGGCCTTCGACCGGCCGGACCCGGATGGGACCGAACTCCGTCTCGAAAACGTACTCGTCGGTCGAAGAAACCGTCGAGGTCACTCGGATATTGTTGTCGGCGTCCGATTCGATCGGGGTGACGTCGCGATCTGCCAGAGAGGCTCTTAATTCGTCGACGGCGGCCTCGAGCGCTTCGGATGCCCCGCCCGGCGCGTCGGCGAATAGCGCCAGGGCCTCGTTCCTGTCAACGAAGTCCCCCGCTCGGGACGCCAGCAGCAAGAGCAGCGCCATGCTCTTCGGCCGCAGGATGCGTCGACCGTCTGGTCCGACCACGGTGTTTTCGGCCGGTACGACTTCGAACCCGTGCAGGCGAAAGCTCTTTTCCATCGAGTTGGGCATTTGCGCAGCTGGTCAGTCCGAAATGCCAATATCTTCAAAAGCTTAGTCTATCAGGCTCGATCCGATTGGGCATTGGCTGCGGACTCGCGCCGACCGCGTGAAGAGGGCCGGCGCCTCAAGTGGGTCGGGCCAGCCTACCGGCGAACATTGAAGACACCACGACAGAGAACTGCGGCATTTCATCCCTCACCCGAATGCGTGAGTGGCCTGATGCTCCAAACGTATTTCGATTGCGCAGCGGGCCTAGAAGTAATAGGCCCGCAGCCGGACTTAGCCGCATACGTCGACGATTCGCCGAGCTCGTGCAGATGCTCGAGGAGGCGATGGCGCCGGTCGAGTAAGGGAACCCTTCCTGACCTGGGATCGCCCGTAAGACGAGCTCCTACAGGTCGCGGCGACGTTGATCGAAGTTGTAGGAGCCCGTCTTACGGGCGATCCCAGGATGAAGACGCCTCGCCGTTTAGCTGGCGTCCGGTTGAGCTTCCGGGATAGCGGCCGCGAACGCCGTCAGCTTGTTGCAGGCGGCCACGATGCCGTTCAACGTCGGGAAATCGTCGACCACGACGTTGAACCGGTGCGCGTTGTACATCTGAGGAACGAGGAAGCAGTCGGCAAGCGTCACCGAGTCGCCGAATACGAATTCGCCGCTCGCTGAGTGCTCCTTCGCGAAGGTCTCGCCGGCGCGAAAGCCACGCCGTATCCAGTGCCCGTACCACGTAACGTAGTCCTCGTCGGAGACGTCCAGTTCCTTTTTCAGATACACCATCACGCTCGAGTTGTTGAGCGGATGGATGTCGCAGGCGATCAGATTGCAGAAGGAGCGCACGTGCGCGCGCGCGATGGCGCTGCCGGGCAGGAGCGGCGTATCCGGATACGCTTCCTCAATGTACTCGAGGATCGCCTGCGACTGGCCGAGCGCGATCTTGCCATCGTCGAGGAACGGCACTCGCCCCTGCGGGTTCATCGCGAGGTATTCCTCGGAGAACTGCTTGCCTGGCGAACCGCCCGGACCGATCAACGGGATCGAGATGGATTCGTAGTCGATGCCTTTGACGTTCAGTGCGATGCGTACGCGGTACGCCGCGGACGAACGCCAGTAGTCGTAGAGTTTCATCGCTCGTACTTTGTCACGACCTGATCGATCGCGCCGAAAATCGACTGGCCGTCCGCATCGAGCATCTCGATGCGGATTCGGTCGCCGAACTGCATGAACGAAGTTTTCGGCGCGCCGGACTCAAATTGAAGGTCATGTCCACGCCGGCATCGGGCTTACCGAAGGGTTCGCCATTCAGGTGCGAGACGAGCGGCAGGTGCAGCGTCGAGTCGCGCCAGGCATCGCCGAGTTCCTCCGGCGTTACCGCGACGGGCGCAAAGGCACTCGACGGCTTGGACTGGAAAAAGCCAAAGCCTTTGGCGAGTTCTCCAGGGATCAGGTTCCTTAGCGAGACGTCGTTGACGATCATCACCAGCCGGACATACTGGCCGGCGTCTTCGGGGCTGACACCCATCGGCACGTCGCCGGTTATCACCGCGACTTCGGCTTCGAAGTCGATGCCCCAGTCTTCGCTGGCAGCCAGCACATCGTCGCGCGGACCGATGAAGGAGTCCGAACCGCCCTGATACATGAGCGGATCGGTCCAGAAGCTCTCGGGAATCTCCGCGCCGCGTGCTTTGCGCACAAGTTCGACGTGATTCACGTAAGCCGAGCCGTCGGCCCACTGATACGCGCGCGGGAGAGGCGATGCGCACGCCGCCTGATCGAACGGCTCACCCTCGCCGGACTCGACTTGTTTCGCGCGTTCTGCGAGCGCACCCGCAACGTTGTCCCAATCGTCCAGCGCGGCCTGCAATGTCGGCGCGATGTCGTCGGCGGGCAGGTGGCGCGACAGGTCGATCGATACGACGACGAGGCGCCCGTCGCGCCCCGATTTCAGAGATGCCAGCTTCATGATACGTCGCCCGTGAACTCGAGCTCGTGCAGCCAGGCTGCATGGCGCGGTGCCTTCTTCGTGCGGCTCCACTCCTCGAGCATGTCCGGGGCTACGCGTTTCAGTTCGTCGATCTGCTCCTGCGTGCAGGTATTGGCGACCAGCTCCAGCCGATGCCCGTTCGGGTCGAAGAAGTATATCGACTGGAAAATACCGTGATTCGTCGGCCCGACGACGTCGACGCCCTGCGCCTCGATGTGCGTCTTGGCCGCCGTCAGCGCGTTGTAGTCTTCTACTTCAAATGCAATGTGCTGTACCCAGGCCGGCGTGTTGTGATCCCGGTCCATTGGCTCCCTGGTCGGCAGCTCGAAGAACGCGAGCACGTTGCCCATTCCAGCGTCGAGAAACACGTGCATGTATGGGTCGGGTTCCTTCGTCGACGGCACTGTGTCCTCGGCGAACGCGACCGTGAACTCCATGTTCAGCATGCGCTGGTAGAAGTCGACCGTTTCCTTCGCATCCTTACAGCGATAGGCGACGTGATGAATACGCTTCAGTTCCAAAGTCGTTTCTCCTCAGGATTCCGAGATGACGCCGCGGGCAATCTGGTCGCGCTCGATCGACTCGAACAGCGCTGTGAAATTGCCTTCGCCAAAGCCCTCGTCCTTCTTGCGTTCGATGAACTCGAAGAAGGTCGGGCCACACATGTTGTTCGAGAAGATCTGCAGCAGGAGCCGCGGATCGTCGTTGGCGGTCGAACCGTCGACCAGGATGCCGCGGGACTTCAGTTCGTCCACGGGTTCGCCGTGCCCCGGCAGTCTCTCTTCGAGCATCTCGTAATAGGCTTCGGGCGGCGCCGTCATGAATTCCATGCCGCGCGCCTGCAGCCTGTCCCAGCACTCGTAGAGATTGTCGCAGGAAAGCGCGATGTGCTGGATCCCTTCGCCATTGAACGCCATCAGGTATTCCTCGATCTGACCGGTTCCCTTTGACGATTCCTCGTTGAGCGGGATGCGGATACGGCCGTCGGGCGCGGTCATCGCCTTCGACAAGAGTCCCGTGTACTCGCCCTTGATGTCGAAGTAGCGGATCTCGCGGAAATTGAACAGCGACTCGTAGTAGTGGGCCCAGTACTCCATGCGCCCGCGATAGACGTTGTGGGTCAGATGGTCGATCTCGTTGAAGCCGCAGCCATCGGGGTGACGCTCGACACCGTCGTAGAATTCGAAGTCGATGTCGTAGATCGTGTTGCCTTCCGTGTAGCGGTCGATGAGATAGAGCGGGGCGCCGCCGATGCCCTTGATGGCGGGCAGCCTGAGCTCCATCGGCCCGGTCGGTATCTCGATCGGCTGTGCGCCCAGTTCCAACGCCCGAGCGTAGGCCTGGTGTGAGTCCTTCACACGGAACGCCATGCCGCAGGCGGCGGGGCCGTGTTCCTGCGAAAAGTAATGTGCGTGACTGCCCGGCTCGTTATTCAGGATGAAGTTGATGCCGCCCTGACGATACAGGGTCACGTCCTTCGAACGATGCCGGGCGACGGCTTCGAAGCCGAGGATGTGGAAGACCCGGGCGAGGTTCTCTGGCTCGGGCGAGGCGAACTCGACGAACTCGAAACCGTCGAGGCCCATGGGGTTTTCGAACAGGTCAGCCATGAGGTGCTCCGCTTGATAGTGCTGATTCCGACATGATGCCCAGATGTCTCGCACAATGTGCCCTGGATGAGACATATATCGTGCTAGGATGAAACATCCGTTCAGTCTACCGGAATAATATGACTCAATTGCCCATTAAGCTTAGTCGATCCGATCGCCGTTTGCTCAAAGGCCTGCAGCGTGACGTTACACGGCCCCAGGCCGACGTCGCGGAGGACGCCGGCATGTCCAGAACCTCCTGCTGGCGCCGCGTGCGCGAGTTCGAGGAGGCCGGACTCATTGTCGGCAAGGTGGCGCTGCTGGACCCCAAACTCGCCGGTTTCAATATCCAGGTGCTGCTGCTGGTCGCCATGACCGAGCACACGGACGAGAACAGGCTGGCCTTCGAGACCCACATCGGAAGGCTCCCGGAAGTCACCGAATGCTATTCGGTCGCCGGGGAACGCGACTACATGCTGCAGGTCGTGGTCGAGGACATGGAGAGCTATACGGAATTCCTGAACACGGAGATCCTGAAGCATCCCGCGGTCCGTTCGGCGAGTTCGACGTTCGTCCTGCGACGCGTGAAATACTCCACGGAACTGCCGATCACGGCCTGAATTCACCTGTGTTACGCGCGGATTATGTCCGCCGTGACGTGTCTCGCATTCGTCGACGTGACCGTCGTCACACTTATGCAAATCCTCCTGCGTGTTGCGTTTCCGCAACAATAGTCCTATCCGAGCAATCTCCAAGACCCGGTGCTGTTGTCCCGACGCACTTTAGCCCAGCGTCAAAAAGCCGGCGGTCGATCTGTGCTTCGCGTCACCGTTTGCGCCTTTCCCGCGGAGTAATTGTTACCGCGTAAGCAAGAGCGTTTGGGATAAACGTAAAGGGAGAGACCATGAGGGTTTTGGTGTTATTAGGTGCAATGCTGGTTGCCGGTTGCGGCAGCTTCGCGAGCATGGAAGAACTCGAACGTGAGGCGATGCTGACCGGTGACTGGTCGGCCGTCGAACAGCGCGAGCGGGTTCTCGCTCGACGCGAGGAACGAGAGGGATTGAGTTGTCCGCAGGGTCACGTGAGCTATTGTGAACGCTACGTCGGTTCCACGAACTGCAAGTGCATCACTAACGACACGATGCGCGACGTGCTTGCCGCCTTTTAGGCAGGAATTCCAGACAGACTGTTAAGACGCTCAGCCGCAATTCGCGGTTTTGAGCAGCACGATCGAGCGGCCTTCGACTGCCAGCGTATCCTGCGCGAGATCGCAGCCCTCGATTGCACTGCAAAACTCGACTCGCCATTCCTGACCGGCGGGTGCCGCGGGGAGTCTAAAGTCCAGCGCATCGCGCCAGGCATTGAACAACGCCGCAACGGATCGATGGCTGCCGTCGCGCTCATCGATCAACAGACCGAACGCATGGCCGAACCGCCAGTCGCCTTCCCCGCGCGGACCGCCGTCCGGGTTGATCCAATTGATCGTTACGTCTCCGTCATCGCCCTCGAACACGCCGTGGACGTATTCGCCGAAGTGCACGAGCGAAGTTTCCTTCCGCAATCGAATCAGATCCCGGACCGAGTCGATGAAACCTTCGTTCCGCTCACACAGGCCCCAATCGAGCCACGCGGTCTCGTTGTCCTGTGCATAAGCATTGTTGTTGCCCAACTGCGTCTGACCAAACTCGTCGCCGGCCAGCAGGAGCGGCGTACCCTGCGAGAAGAATAATGTCGCGAGCAGATTAAGGCGGTGGCGGGCTCGCGCCGCGATGATCCTATTGTCATCCGTCGGTCCCTCGACGCCGAAATTGATGCTGTAGTTGTGCGAATGACCATCGCGGTTGTTCTCACCATTGGCATGATTGTAGCGGCGCTCGTAGGCCGCGACGTCGGCGAGCGTGTAGCCGTCGTGCGCGCTGACGAGATTGACGCTTGCGGCCGGTCGGCGGCCGCTGGCCTCGAACAGGTCCGACGACCCCCTTAGGCGCCGCGCAAGTTCGCCGCTCATGTGTTCATCGCCGCGCCAGAAGCGGCGTGCCGCGTCCCGGAAGCGGTCGTTCCATTCCGCAAACGGCGGCGGGAACGAGCCGAGCTGATAACCGCCGGGGCCCGGATCCCAGGGTTCGGCGATGAGTTTGACGTTGCCCAGTGCCGGATCGTCGGATATTTCGCGCAGCAAGGGATGCGTCGCCGAGAAGCCGTTGCCATGCCGGCCGAGAACGGTTGCGAGGTCGAAGCGGAACCCGTCAACGCCCATGTCCTGAGACCAGTATCGCAGGGCATCCACGACGAGCTGCCTGACGACCGGGCGGTCCGTGTTGACGGTGTTGCCGGTACCGGTGTCGTTGACGTATTCCGACGGCGTGTCGGGCTCCACGCGGTAGTAGGCGAGATTATCGATGCCGCGGAAGCTGAGTGCCGGCCCGTAACGGTCGCCCTCGGCCGTATGGTTGAACACGACGTCGAGGATCACTTCGAGGCCCGCATCGTGCAGCGTTCGCACCATGTCGCGAAATTCGACAATAGGCTCAGCGCCCGCATAGCGGTTCTGCGGCGCGAAGAAAGCGATGGTGTTGTAGCCCCAGTAGTTCCTCAGCCTGAGTTTCGCGAGGTGATGTTCGTCGACGAACGCCTGCATCGGCAATAGTTCGATCGATGTGACGCCGAGTGACTTGAGGTAGGCGACCACGTTCGCGTTGCTCAGCCCGCGAAACGTTCCCCGTTCGCTCTCGTCCAGCGCGGGATGGCGCATCGTGTAGCCGCGCACATTGAGTTCGTAGAAGATCGTTTCGGCCCATGGAACGGCGGGCTTGTTCTCCGTCGCGACTACCGGGCTGGTCACCACCGACTTCGGCACGAACCAGGCGCTGTCGAGACCGCAGGCCCTGTCGGGATCTTCGCTCAGGTAATCGAATACGGCGTCGTCCCAGCGGAACTCACCGTCGAGCAGCCGCGCATAGGGATCGATCAGAAGCTTTGCGGGATTGCAGCGAAGGCCCAGGTGCGGATCCCACGGACCATGCACGCGGTAGCCGTAGTGCTGACCCGGACCGATGCCCGGCACGAATCCGTGCCATACGTCGTCGGTGCAAGCCTCGAGTTCGATGCGACGCTCGTCGCGGCCGTCACCGAACAGGCAGAGTTCGACACGCTCGGCGACGGACGAGTAGAGGGCGAAATTGACGCCGTCCGTGTCCGGCGTCGCGCCCAGCGGCGCAGGGCGTCCGGCGTCCATCAATAGCCGTTTAGCTGAATCTCGTCGAGCCGCCAGATGTGTTCGTTGTAGTCGTGCATTGTGCGGTCTGTCGAGAATCGACCCGAGCAAGCGGTGTTGAGAATGCTCATGCGCGTCCACGCATCGACGTCCTTCCAGGCCTCGTTGACGCGGCTCTGCGCGTCGATGAAGCTGCGGAAGTCAGCCGCGGTCATCCAGGCGTCCGCCGGCTCGCGAATTGCCTTAATAACGGAGTCCAGCACACCGGGCTCGAACCGGCTGAAGTGTCCCGATTCCAGCAGGTGCATGACCCGCTTGAAGTCTTCGTCGCCTTCGATGATCTTGTTCGGGTCGTAGTGTCCGCGCAGCTCGGCGAGCTGTTCGACCGTGAGTCCGAACAAGAAGAAATTCTCTTCGCCGACGGCTTCGCGAATCTCCACGTTCGCACCATCGAGCGTGCCGATCGTCACCGCGCCGTTCATCATGAACTTCATGTTGCCTGTGCCCGATGCTTCCTTGCCGGCTGTCGAGATCTGCTCGGAGACGTCGGCGGCCGGGCAGATCATTTCCATCGCGGAAACGTTGTAGTCCGGATAGAAGATCAACCGCAGCCGTTCGTCCATGATCGGATCGGAGTTGATCACGCGGCCGACATTATTCACCAGCTTGATGATGTTCTTGGCCATTGCATAGCCGGGCGCAGCCTTGCCGCCGATGATGATGGCGCGCGGCACCAGGTCGTCGCCATCGCCGCGACGGATTCGGTCGTAGAGATGAACGGCGTGCAGAACGTTCAGGAGCTGCCGCTTGTACTCGTGGATACGCTTGACCTGAATGTCGAAGAGCATGGAGGTCGGTACCTCGATCCCGGTTCTATCCGCAATCTTCCGTGAAAGGCGGACCTTGTTGGCGAGCTTCGCCTTGCGCCAGTTGCGCTGAAAATCCTTGTCGTCGGCGAATTCGCTCAGGCCCCGGAGCTGCGGCAGATCGGTTATCCAGCCGTCGCCGATCTTGTCCGTGATGAGATTGCTCAGGTCTTCATTGCACGCATAAAGCCAGCGGCGCTGAGTGACCCCATTAGTCTTGTTATTGAACTTGTCCGGCCAGAGCTCGGCGAAGTCCCGGAACAGGCCCTCCGTCAAGAGTCGCGAGTGCAATGCGGCCACACCGTTCACCGAGAAGCTGCCGACGATCGCGAGATATGCCATCCGCACCATCGGCTCGCTGCCTTCGGCGATCAGCGACATCCGTCCTATCCGGTCGGTGTCGCCCGGCCAGCGCTGGCTGATCTCGCCAATGAAACGCGCGTTGATCTCGTAGATGATGTCCAGCAGCCGCGGCAACAGCCTGCGGAACATCGACACCGGCCACATCTCGAGCGCCTCCGGCAGCAGCGTGTGATTCGTATACGCCATGGTGCTCGTGGTGATGTCCCAGGCCTCGTCCCACTCGAGGCCGTACACGTCCAGCAGCAAGCGCATCAGTTCGGCAACCGCGATCGCGGGATGCGTGTCGTTTAGCTGGAAGCAGTTCTTGTCCGCGAACTCCTTGAATTCCGGACCGTGGTGGTCGATCCAGAATCTGATCGTATCCTGCAGGCTCGCCGAGGCGAGGAAGTACTGTTGCCGGAGCCGTAGCTCGCGACCGTTCTCCGTATCCGCATTCGGATACAGCACCATCGTGATGTTCTCCGCCTCGTTCTTCGAGGCTACGGCGTCGGTATAGCTGCCGGCATTGAACTCTCGAAGGTCGAATGCGTCCGTAGCTGACGCGGACCAGAGCCTCAGCGTGTTGACGATGCCGTTCTGGTATCCCGGAACGGGAATGTCATAGGGAACCGCATGGACGTCCTCCGTATCGCGCCATTCGTAGCGCGTTCGTCCGCTAGCGTCCTTGTATGTGCCCGAGTAGCCACCGAAATGCACGGTCTGCGTGAATTCGAAACGCTCTATCTCCCACGGGAATCCCTCTCGCAACCAGACGTCCGGCTCCTCGACCTGATAACCGTTGTCGATTCGCTGGTGGAACATGCCGTAGTGATAGCGGATTCCGTATCCGACGACGGGCAGGCCGAGCGTCGCGCAGCTGTCCAGGAAGCAGGCCGCGAGGCGGCCCAGGCCGCCGTTGCCAAGTCCCGTGTCGTACTCGCGTTCGTAGATGTCTTCCAATGCGATACCGAGTCGGCTCAGCGCGTCACGGGTCTCGTCTTCGATCCCGAGATTCAACAATGCGTTTCGCAGCAGGCGCCCCATCAGGAACTCGAGCGAAAAATACCCGACGCGTCTGCAGTCGTTGCGCTCGACGGCCATGCGCGTACGCGCCCAGCGTTCCATCAGCCGGTCGCGAGCCGCGAACACGACGGACTGGTATAGATACGGCGACGTGCGGCTGATCGTACGCCGGCCGAGCATCCGGCCGAAGTAATGCGTGAAGTCTTCGAGTATCGCGTCGGCCGACATCGGCAGGTCGGGCGCCTGCAAAAGTTCGATGTCGCCAATGCCTTTGGTCTTATCGGGACGTGCTGACATAAATATCTCCGGGGCAAGACATTGCCCCAAAAGTGTGCAGGCTCTTAGCCGGCCTTCTTCAATAATATCGTGGCCAGCGGCGGAAGTGTCGGCAGTATGGAGAATGGCCTGCCGTGGCTTTCGCTGGCTTCGGCATTGAGTTCGCCGTTGACGACGCCGCTGCCACCATACCGGCCCGCATCGGTGTTGATGATTTCGACGTAATTCCCACCTTCGGGAACGCCGAGCCTGTGATTCGGTCGCGTCACGGGCGTGAGGTTCGTGACGCTGACGACGAAGCCGCCATGGCGGTCGCGTCGTATCCACGAGAATACGCTGTTGTCACGATCGTCGAAGTTGATCCACTCGAAGCCATCTCCGCTGAAATCGACTTCGTAAAGAGCGGGTGTTTCCCGGTAGACGCGATTCAGATCGCGCAGCAGCGTTTGTACGCCGCGGTGCGGCTCGTGGTCGAGCAGGTGCCAGTCGAGTGAACGGTCGTGATTCCATTCGTCGCGCTGCGCGAGTTCGCTGCCCATGAACAGAAGCTTCTTGCCCGGGTGCGCATACATCGTGCCGTAATACGCCCTGAGGTTCGCAAACCGTTGCCAGTCGTCTCCGGGCATGCGCCCGATCAGAGAGCTCTTCCCGTGAACGACTTCGTCATGCGACAGCGGCAGTACGAAATTCTCGGTGAAGGCATACACGAGACCGAAGGTCATCTTGTCATGATGGAATTTTCGATGGACGGGATTCTCGCCCATGTATACCAGCGTGTCGTTCATCCAGCCCATGTTCCACTTGTACGTGAAGCCGAGGCCTCCTGCGTCGACGGGTCGCGAAACGCCCGGCCAGGCCGTGGACTCCTCCGCGAAGGATGTGGCGCCGTGCAAATGCAGTTCGGCATTGAGGTTGCGCAGAAACTCGACCGCCTCGAGGTTCTCGTTGCCGCCGAATTCGTTCGCTACCCACTCACCGTCTTCGCGTGAATAGTCGAGGTACAGCATCGACGCGACGGCGTCGACGCGTATCGCATCGATGTGAAATTCATCGACCCAGTAGAGTGCGCTGCCAATCAGGTAGTTCACCACCTCGCGGCGACCGAAATTGAAGATCAGCGTGCCCCAGTCGGCGTGTTCGCCCTTGCGCGGGTCCTCGTGCTCGTAGAGTGCCGTGCCGTCGAAGCGCGCCAGCCCGTGTTCGTCGCGCGGGAAATGCGCAGGTACCCAATCGACGATGACGCCGATGCCCGCTGCGTGACAGCGGTCGATAAGGAAACGGAAGTCGTCGGGATTACCGAACCGCTGCGTCGGCGCGAACATGCCGATCGGCTGGTAGCCCCAGGAGCCATCGAACGGATGTTCGGACACGGGCAGAAGCTCGATGTGCGTGAAGCCCATGTCGCGGACGTATTCGACGAGTTCCTCGGCAAGCTCCCGGTAGCTCAGATAACGATTGTGTTCGTCGGCTTTTCGGCGCCAGGAACCGAGGTGCACCTCATAGATACTGATCGGCGTACCGAGGTCCGGCGTCGACGTGCGGCGTGACATCCAGTCGTTGTCGCTCCACTCGAAGCGGCTCTCGAAGACGATCGATGCATTGCCGGGCGGCGGTTCGTGATACCTCGCGAACGGGTCGGTCTTGACCGGCAGCAGATGGCGTTGCTGATCCGTGATTTCGAACTTGTACTTGGCACCGGAGCCGATATGGGGAACGAAGATCTCCCAGAGGCCGTTGGCAGGATGCAGGCGCATGACGTGGCAGCGTCCGTCCCAGCGATTGAAGTCCCCGACGACCGATACGCGCGACGCGTTCGGCGCCCATACCGCGAAACGCACGCCGTCGATGCCGTCTACCGTGCGCAACTGTGCGCCGAGCTTTTCGTAGATCTTCTTGTCCGAGCCCTCGCCCAGCAGGTAAAGGTCGAAGTCGCCCAGTGTCGATGGCAGGCGATAGCAATCCTCAATGGTGTATACGTCACCGCTCACGTCCGTTATCTGCAAGAGATAGCGGCGCTTTCGCGGCGGCATCACGGCGGCGAACAAACCGCCAGGGTCAATACGATCCATGTTGGCCAGCAACTCACCGTTTCCATCGACGAGGTCGACCTTGCTCGCATGCGGCTGAAATGTGCGCACGATCCGCGCGTTGCCGGCCTGGTGCAGCCCGAGAATGGAGAACGGGTTGTGGTGTTGACCACGAACGACGGCCGTGAATTGATCGGCGTGCTTTTTGTAATCAGTGTCGAGCATGGTCATAGAGAAGTTCTACGTATTGTTCCGCTGAGGATTTCCAGTCGAATCGAGCTTCACGCGCGGCGGTGCAAATGCGCTGCCAGCGTATCGGGTGCTCCGCGCGCAGCGTCAGCGCGTCGTCGACGCAGCTTACGAAATTCGTTGCCAGTGCCGATGGCGAATCGCCACCGAAGACGAAGCCCGTGACGCCGTGCTCGACGGTGTCGCGGAGGCCGCCTACACCGTGCACGACGCAGGGCTGGCCGGCGCGCATCGCCAGCATCTGGCTAATGCCGCAGGGCTCGAAGCTCGACGGCATCAGAAACAGATCGCCCGCATCGTACAGTGCCGCACCGAATTCTTCGGCGTAGCCGCGCAGGAAGACCAGGTTGTCGGCACGTCTCGCAATATCATACAGCGCTTGCTCGTAGCGTTTTTCGCCGCTGCCGAGCAGGAACACCACGCCTCGACTGCCGAGATTCTCCAGAAGCTGTTCGAGCGCGCCGGTGCCGGACGCCGTATTCGCGAGCATGAGTCGCATCTTCTGATCGACGACCCGGCCGACGCTGGTCAGGACGTGCAGGGGTCTGCGCCGTCCGAGTGTGCTCAGACGCTCGAGTGCCAGCTCGTGTAAGGCTTCGCCAGGCTGCTTCTCCAGCCATCCGCAGACGGTGGAGCGGGCCATTTTGAGCAAACCAGCCCAGCGCAGCCGCTCTGCCTTCGGTACGTCGTAATAACAGCCGTTGAGTATGCCGACGAGGCGGTCGTCCGCCGCGGCGCGCGCCAGTTCGTTCTCCAGTCCCTCGCCGCCGATGAAGCCGTGTTCCGGATCGCTGGCCCGCTGGATCTCCTCCGCATAGGTCGGCGACACGGCGTTGACGCGGTCGGCGAGTCTTATCGCTGCCGCCATCGGATTGACGACCTCCTCGGCATGCGGATCGCCGATCGACGCCTCGTCCACGTCCAGATCGGGGAACCAGGCTTCCAGCGATGACAGATCGCCGCGCAAAGGCCGCTGGCCCTGATACGAGAGATTGTGAACCGTGAAGAATATCGGTACTTGCTTGAGACGTGCGTATCGCGGATCGAACTCTCGGAGCACTGCGAAAATTCCCGCATGCCAGTCGTGCAGGTGGACGGCCGCCGGAAGCTCGTCCTGCGCGTCGATCCACGCAGCCGAGGCCGAGGAGAAGAACGCGAACTTGTCGGCATCGGTCGCATACGGCCGGCTACCCGTGTCGTCGTGATACACGATGCCCGGCTCGGTCGGCACAAAGAACGCGTGATCGAGGACGATGTAGCGCACGTCATTGTTGGCGTGCGGAATCTCGTACACGCCGACACTGTGATCCTGACCGCGAAATCCGGCCATGACAGGGTCGATCTCGCGGGCATTCTCGAGGAGGTGGAGTCGGCCGTAGGACGGCGTCAGCACGACCGCGGGCCAGCCGACCTTGTCGACCGCGGCCGGCAGATCGCGAATGACGTCCCCGACGCCACCGACCTTCGCTCCGGGCAACGCGCCGTTCTCCGCGGCGATGAAGATGACTTGCGTTGTACTGATGGAGCGTGCCCTGTCTTGCTAACGCGTATGGTGGAGATTCATGCCAATCATGTCGGGCGTGACCAGCGTAAGGCCGGAATCCGTTACCCGGAACCCGCGCTCTCGATCAGCGGCCGCGTCGATGCCGATCTCCATGCCGTTCGGGATGACCGAGCCGCGGTCGACGATTGCACGATGTATCCGGCAGTTCCGGCCGATGTCGACGTCCGGCAGGATGACAGAATCGGTCACGTGGCTGTACGAGTGAACGCGACAGCGCTGGAAGATCAGCGAGCCGTGCACGCTGGCGCCGGAGATGACGCAGTCCCCCGAGACCATCGACTGGATCGCCTGGCCCCGCCGCTCGTGCTCGTCGAAGACAAATTTCGCGGGCGCCGTCTGCCATTGGTGCGTGAACACGGGCCACTTCTTGTCGTACAGATTGAGCTGCGGCGTCACGGATACGAGCTCCATGTTTGCTTCCCAGAAAGCATCAAGGGTGCCGACGTCGCGCCAGTAGGCCTGCTTGCCGGTTTCCGGGTCCCGGAACGGGTAAGCGAGTACTCGATAATTCTTGATGATCGGCGGGATGATGTCGCGGCCGAAATCGTGGTTGGACTCTTTCATATCCGCGTTGCGGATAAGCTGCTCATAGAGGAACTCGGTATTGAAAAGGTAGTTGCCCATCGACGCGAGACAAAGGTCGGGTTTGCCCGGTATCGGGTTCGGTTTCTCGGGCTTTTCGTGGAAGTCGATGATGCGACCGGTCTTGTCCACGGTCATCACACCGAACTGGCCCGCGGCCTCTTCGAGCGGCAACTCGAGGCAGCTGATGGTCATGTCGGCATTCTCGGCATGATGCGCCGCGAGCAGCGGGCCGTAGTCCATCTTGTAGATGTGATCGCCGGCGAGTATCAGAACGTGGCCCGGCTCGTGAGTGCGGATGATGTCGAGATTCTGGTAGATCGCGTCGGCAGTGCCCCGATACCATTCGCCGCCAACCCGCTGGGACGCCGGCAGGATATCGACGAACTCTCGCTGCGCCGCCTGAAACCAGGACCAGCCGTTCACGAGATGTCGAATCAGAGAATGTGCTTTGTATTGCGTCAATACGCCGATTCGGCGCACGCCGGAGTTGATGCAGTTCGACAGGGCGAAATCGATGATTCGAAATTTGCCGCCGAAATAGAGCGCCGGCTTGGCGCGCCACTCGGTCAGCTCGTGAAGTCTGGACCCCTGGCCTCCGGCCAGTATCAGAGCAATGGTGTCGCGTGTTAAGCGACTTACAAAACGTTGGTCATCCGTTTGCTTGGTATCGATCATCCGGCAGCTCCCTCCCAGTGCCACGCACGGCTTTTTCTACATTCTCGCAGAATCCGTCCGTCAATTGCGTGACATTTAGGCGCCAGCGCCAGTTATCCGTGGATGTTCCGGGCGTATTGAAGCGGGCCTCCGAGCCCAGGCCCAGGAAGTCCTGCATCGGAGCGATGGCAAGTCGAGCGTCGGTCGAGAACGCGGAGCGCACCATGTCCATCGAAATCGTGTCCTCCGATCCGCCGGTCATTTCGAGCGCCGCAGCTCTCGCCGTTTCGATTTCTTCGGCCGAGCGGATGTCGTCCGGGCTGCCACGAAACCATCCCAGCGTGGTGTCGTTGTCGTGGGTGCCCGTGTAGACAACGCATCGAACTGCAGCACTACCATGCCGGGAATGTGGTGCCGGTCGCGCAGCGCTTCGACCTCGGGAGTGATGACCCCGAGATCTTCGGCGACGATCGGTAGGGTACCCATCGACTCGCGCATCGCATCGAATATCGCGTCGCCGGGTCCTGGAATCCATTCGCCGGTTCGAGCCGTCTCGGCGTCGGCCGGAATCGACCAATACGCTTCGAAGCCGCGGAAATGGTCGATGCGGACGAGGTCGGCAAGGTCGGCCGACGCACGCAGGCGGTCGATCCACCAGCGGTAGCCGCTCTCCTCGTGTTTTTTCCAGTCGTACAGCGGGTTGCCCCAGAGTTGACCGTCCTCACTGAAGTAGTCGGGCGGTACGCCGGCGACCGCTTCGGGATGGCCGAGGCTATCGATAAGCAGCAGGTCGCGATTCGCCCAGGCATCGGCGCTGTCGAGTGCGATGCAGATCGGCATGTCGCCGAACAGGCTTACGCCCTGCTCATGTGCGTAGTCCCGCAGAATCCGCCATTGATCGTGAAACAGAAACTGGACGACCTTGATGTTCTCGATTCGCGCCGCCTCGCGCTTCTCGAGTTCCGCGATCGCGGTCGGGTCGCGGCGAACATACTCGGGGGCCCACTCCGGCCATGGCCGCTCGCCGTGCTGGGACTTGAGGATTCGGAACAGCGCGTAGTCGTGCAGCCACTGCTGATCGTGTTCCTCGAGGAAGTTCTCATAACGGGCACGTGTATCTGCGTCCGCCTGCTCGTCGAATCGGCTCGCGGCCAGCGCCAGCAGCCGGGTCTTCATCGGGATCAGGGCGCCGTAATCGACATAGTCGGTTGGCAGGCGCGTCAGCTCCCAGGTCTCTTCATGACTGAGAAGCCCGCGATGCACGAGATCGCCGACGTCGATAAGCATCTCGTTGCCCGCGAACGTCGACAGCGGCTGGTAGGGCGAATCGCCGTAAGCGGTCGGCCCGAGCGGCAGGAACTGCCAGACGCGAAGGCCCATGCGCCTCATCGAGTCGATGAAGGCCAGCGCCTGCTCACCGATCTCACCGATGCCGTAGCGGCCCGGTAAGGCACTGATATGCAGACAAACCCCCGCCTGCCGCCCGGCGGGCAGCACCTGACCATTCGCTCCCATTTTCATCGCACCAAAATCTATCAGCGCCACCGGGCAGAGCAAGCGCATGCATACGTATTCAATAGATGAATACGTATTCAACGCATTGCCCCAAGATGGAGCGGTTCATAAGATGGCCCGGATAGCTACAGAACCAACATTCCTTGCGGGGGAACTACAGATGGTGAATAAGAAGCGCGCAAGCGCAGAGTCGGGAGTAGACGAATGCTTGCTACCGGCCCCACGGCGTAACGCCGTATCCCTGGCCGTGACGGCCGCACTGGTCGGCGCGTTCGCGTTGCCGACTGCGGCGCTGGCTCAGGGCGAAGAGGCTGACGAAGCAACGTCAGACGTCTATGACGAGGTCATCACGTACGGTCGGTACAGTGAGAGCCTCCTTAACTCGATCGCGTCGAAACGCGACAACTCGTCGATCGTCGAGGCTATATCGGCTGAAGACCTCGGCAAGCTGCCGGATGTCTCGATCGCCGAGAGCCTGGCGCGACTGCCGGGCCTGACGGTACAGCGGCTCAACGGCCGCGGTCAGGTCGTCAACCTTCGCGGCATGTCGCCGGACTTCTCCACGGGCATCCTGAATGGCCGCGAGCAGGTCAGTGTCGGTGACAACCGCGGCGTCGAATTCGACCAGTATCCGTCCGAGCTGCTGCAGCGCGTCGTCGTCTACAAGACGCCGGACGCCGCTCTGATCGGTCAGGGCCTGGCCGGCACTGTCGATCTGCAGACGGTTCGCCCGCTGGAATACGGCGATCTCGCTTTGACCGTCAACGCGCGCTACGAGATGTTGGAATACGACCTCGTCTCCAATCGCGACGACAGCGGCCAGCGCTTCTCGACGACCTATATCAACCAGTTCGCTAACGACACGGTCGGCTTAATGGTCGGTTACGCGCACGCGACGACGCCGAGCTTCGGACGCAACAACAACGCCTGGGGCTACTATGTCGGCGACGGCGCCGGCAACGTCGCCATCGGCGGCGGCCGCGTCTGGGCTCGCGCTTCTGAACTGACCCGCGACAGCTTCGTGACCGCGCTGGACTTCCAGCCCACCGATCAGCTCTCGATCGAGTTCGATGGCTTCTTCTCGAGCTTCGAGGAAGACCAGATCAAGCACGGTCTCGTCATGAACCTCGACGGCAGCGCGATGACGCCGATCTCCACGTCAAACGGCGTGGTTACCGAAGGCACCTACGCCGGTAACACGACGCTCGCGACCGAGAACAACCTGTTCCTCCGCGACGCCGACCTTCAGTCGATGGGCCTCAACGTCGAGTTCGATCTGCTGAACGGCTGGGTGGCAACAGGCGATATCTCGCATTCCAGCATCGATCGTTCCGATACGGCTGAGTTCGAGTCGAACGGCGGTCTCGGCGGTGCGGGTGGAATCAACGATACGGTCCGCTTCATGACGAGCGGTTCGGGAACACAGTTCGAGACCGGTCTCGACTATTCCAACCTCGACTATGCGTCCGGCAACGCGGTCTACGCGACCAGCCCATACGGTTGGGGTGACCCGAACGCGCTGGCGCCGTATGTTCCTGCCGGCCAGTTCGGTTACAACAAAGTGTTCGACGTCGAGGACGACATCAACGCGTTCCGCCTCCAGCTTCAGCGTGAGATGGACTGGAATGGCATCTCGCAGGTGGAGTTCGGATACAACCTGGCATCACGCGATAAATCTCGCCAGGCGAACGAGGGCGTCATTACCAGTGGCCTCATCGATCCGGGCACGGGCCTGCTGGCTACCGAAGTCGAGATTCCGTCTTCGATCGCTGGTGTCGCCGATCTCGGTGGCTGGGGCCTGATGGGCAGCAACACTGGTATCGTGTCGTACAACCCGTACGACCTGTTCGCGAGCGGCCAGATCCAGCAGGGCGCGTATCTCTACGATGACATCCTCGAGAAGTCCTGGACTGTCGAAGAGGACGTCCATACTGCTTACGTCAAGTTCGACCTCGATACCGAGATCGGCGGTCTGCCGCTGAGCGGTAACTTCGGCCTGGCGTTCCAGTGGTGGGATCAGGAGTCCTTCGGTCAGAATGCATCCGGTTCGGGCGCCAGCCTGATTGTCGGCCCCTTCTCAGATTCCTTCTCTGACGATGAGCTGCTGCCGAGCCTGAAC
>CALZMR010000042.1 GCA_945788575.1 uncultured Woeseiaceae bacterium | reverse complement strand
CCTTGCGCGGCGGTGGGCCGTTTGTCGCAAACGACAACGGCAACAATCCGCAGGGGACTCAGAGCTTCTTCCGCCATGAAGTCTGGCATGCAGATGGCGACTACGTAGACCTTCTCAAGAACTTCACGATCTCCGGAACGTTCAACGCGAACGGCGAACTTGTCAGCTTACGCTACGAATTCCCACCAACCTTCACATGCCTGCCCAACAACTAGGCCAAATCAGAGGCTGCGCCGAACACGGCTTCGGCGCAGCCGCTCGTTGTTAGGCGGCCGCCGGAAAAGAAAAAGGCCCTTGGAAACGCCCAGTGTACGAAAAGGTACATGAGCAGTTTCCAAGGGCCTTCTGACACCGCATGGGGCGGCTCAGGACCGCCCTAACCGCATTTGGAGTCGCCGCAGGCCAGACAGGTCATACACCCATCCATCATGATCACCGCGGTCGTGTTGCACTTCGCACAAAGCTGCGCACCGTCCGGATATTCCGCCTTGGAGAAGGCGTCCTGCTGCCGCTGCGATTCCTCGAACTCCGCACGCTTCTCGGCGAGGATCTGTTGCTGATGCTCGTTGAGTTCCGGCGGGCTCATCAGACCGATAGCGATCAGATGCTTCTCGACGATGTAGCCGAGCTCCGCAATGATCGAAGGCATGAACTTACCGCCCGGCTGCCAGTAGCCGCCGCGCGGATCGAATACCGCCTTGAGTTCGTCGACGAGAAACGCCACGTCGCCGCCCTTCCGGAATACCGCCGAGATGATGCGCGTCAGCGCGACGATCCACTGGTAGTGGTCGAGATTCTTCGAGTTGATGAATATCTCGAAGGGCCGACGCTTCTCGTGCTCCGTACCTTCATTGAGGATGATGTCGTTGATGGTCACGTACATAGCGTGATCGGACACAGGCGTCTTGACCTTGTAGGTCGAGCCGATGAGCATCTCCGGCCGTTCGAGCCTCTCGTGCATGCGGATGACTTCGGCGCGGCCGTCTCCACCGCCTTCGCGCACCATCTCCGGCTTGTCGGCCGCTTTCTCCGCTTCCTTTTTGCTGACGTCATAGCCAACGATTTTCTTGTCGATCTTTACCGTCATCAGAATTTCCCATAGCTCCCCGGCACGACGTGCCAGGGAGAATCAGATTAGAACTTGCCGTAGTAGCCTTCTTTCAGCGCGTCGAAGAGATTGGCCGCGGTGTGAACTTCACCGTCGTACTCGATCTCTTCATCGCCCTTGACGTCGACTGTCGAGCCATCGTCGAGGGTGAAGGTGTAGGTCGTGCTCTTCAGGTCCTTCTCCTTGACCAGCACGCCCTGGAACGCCTCGGGGTTGAAGCGGAAGGTCGTGCAACCCTTGAGCCCCTGCTCGTAGGCGTACAAGTAGATGTCCTTGAAGTCCTCATAAGGATAGTCGGTCGGTACGTTCGCGGTCTTGGAGATCGACGAGTCCACCCACTTCTGGGCGGCTGCCTGAATGTCCACGTGTGCCTTCGGCGTAATGTCATCGGCCGCAACGAAGTACTCTGGCAGGACACCGTGCTGATCTTCCGGACTTCCCGCCTCAGGCATCGCCGTGGCGTCAACGAGTTCCCGATACGCGAGCATCTCGAAGGAAAATACGTCGACCTTTTCCTTGGTCTTCTTGCCCTGGCGGATCACGTTACGGAAGTAATGATGCGCAAAGCTGGGCTCGATGCCGTTGGACGCGTTGTTCGCGAGTGACAGAGAGATCGTACCCGTGGGCGCAATCGAGCTGTGATGCGTGAACCGCGCGCCGGTCTCGGCCAGCCCCTCGACGAGCTCGGGCTCGATCTCGGCAATCCGCTGCATATAGCGGCTGTAGCGAGCATGCAGAATACGGCCCGGGACCTTGTCCCCCGGCTGATAGCCGTCCGCGATCATCTCGGGACGCTTGCGAAGCATCTCCTCGGTAACCTCGAACTGCTCGTTCATGATCGGCGCCGGCCCTTTCTCGCGTGCGAGTTCCAGACCTTCCTGCCAGCCGGCGATCGCGAGCTCGCGCGCCACGTCCTCGGTGAAGCGGACGGCGTCAGCCTCGCCGTAGCGCATGCGCAGCATCGCTATCGTCGAACCGAGCCCCAGGAAGCCCATGCCGTGGCGGCGTTTACGCTGAATCTCGTTGCGTTGCTGCGGCAGTGGCAGGCCGTTGATCTCGACGACGTTGTCGAGCATGCGTGTGAACAAGCGAACGACCTTGCGGAACGTATCCCAGTCGAACCGTACCTCTTCGCCGAACGGATCGAGCACGAAGCGTGTGAGGTTCACGGAGCCAAGCAGGCAGGAGCCATAAGGCGGCAATGGCTGCTCGCCACAGGGATTGGTTGCACGAATGTTTTCGCAGAACCAGTTGTTGTTCATCTCGTTGACCTTGTCGATCAGCACGAAGCCGGGCTCCGCGAAATCGTAGGTCGACGCCATGATCAGGTCCCAGACGCGGCGCGCCGGCAGCGTCTTGTAAATCTTGCAGGCGACGAGCCCCTGGCCGTCGGTGACGTAGTTGCCGGGCTCCGGCCACTCGCGCCATACGATCTGGCTGGCGTCGGCAATGTCGAGCTTGTCCTCTTCCAGTTCCTTATGCGTGATCGGGAACGCGAGCTGCCAGTCGTCGTCGCTCATGACGGCCTGCATGAACTCGTCCGTGACGAGCAGCGACAGATTGAACTGTCTCAGCCGGCCGTCCTCGCGCTTGGCGCGAATGAATTCCATGACATCCGGGTGGCCCACGTCGAACGTGCCCATCTGGGCGCCGCGACGGCCACCGGCGGACGACACCGTGAAACACATCTTGTCGTAGATATCCATGAACGACAGCGGGCCGGACGTGTAGGCGCCCGCGCCGGTTACATAGGCGCCCTTCGGCCGCAGCGTCGAGAACTCGTAGCCGATGCCACAACCGGCTTTCAGCGTCAGTCCGGCTTCGTGGACCTTATTGAGGATATTGTCCATCGAATCGCCGACGGTACCCGATACGGTGCAGTTGATCGTCGACGTCGCCGGCTTGTGTTGCTGGGCGCCAGCATTGGACATGATACGGCCGGCGGGGATGGCGCCGCTGCGGAGAGCCCACAGGAACGCCTCGAAATACTGCTCACGTAGCGACTCCGCCTCGACCTCTGAAAGGGCCCGCGCGACGCGCGAGTAGGTGTCGTCGATCGTCTCATCGATGCTGGTACCGTCCTTAGCGGTCAGCTTGTACTTTGCGTCCCATATATCGAGCGACGCCGGTTGAAATTCGATGTCAGAAACCGTTTGCGCATCCAATTGAACGGCACTCTTCATGGCTGGAAATTCTCCCCTATGCTCCCTGCGGAGGTTCTTGATAAGTCTAGCTGACCCGCGTTGTATCCAGGGAATAGCTGCCCGCTCGCCGCTAGTCGATTTTTCCGCGGCGAGAGCCAGAGTTGGCCTCTTTTCCCCACTTGGTGGACACAAGATGTTGTGTCCGAGTGACCGCTAGATTATGCCCCTGGGCGTGCAGTGTCAAGGGTTTGCGGGTTTTTTTTGGAAGGCTATTTAGCAATTCTAATCAATAACTTATGAGGATTTTACGAAAAACTGCTTTAAGAAAGTGTCAAAAAATGTGGCAGTTTGATGAAACTCGCCTGCCACTACATATTGTGGCATTACGTAAACTCGCCAACCGCCTTGAATTGCTCCCCTTTGCCCTCATAAATCGCCGCAGCAGAGTGATTTACGAGGGCCTTTTGGGAAGGCCCGTGAAGCTTAATTCAAGGAGAAAAGTATGAACCTGACTCGCTTTGAACCCTGGTCGATCGTCGATCTGTTGCATCGGGATCTCGACCGCCTCGCAACCCGCCGGATGGCCGATTCCGGCGATGAACACTCGGTCGCGGACTGGGCCCCGGCCGTCGACATCGTCGAGGAAAAGGACCGCTTCCTGCTGCGAGCCGATGTACCCGGGGTCGATCCGACGGCCATCGAAGTCAGCATGGACTCGGGAGTCCTGTCGGTCGCCGGGGAGCGCCAGACCGAAACCGTCAGCGAACACGACGGCTACCGGCGTCTCGAACGCGCCTCCGGCCGATTCCTGCGCCGGTTCACGCTTCCGGACACCGCCGACGCCGATGGCATCACGGCCGCGAGCAGCAACGGAATCCTCGAGGTAGCGATACCGAAGCGCCCCGAGATTCAGGCTCGGCGTATCGCCGTGCAGGCGTCCTGACGCTTGATCGATGCCCGGCTGCGACGCATGCCGGCGGCCGGGCATCTTAATCCTGACAGGCCGAAATCCGCGACGTCCGCCTATAATGGGCGGAGCGTGGACAGGTTCATTTCGGATTCAGGCGCGATTGAGTAGTCTTGTACCCGCCACGCGCCCGTTTGGATGAGGGAAGTATGAAGTCGAAAATCCGCATAGTTGCCGCGGGGCTTGCCCTGTTCTTCGCCGTATCGGCCCATGCGGCGCTGCCGCTGCAGGTCGGCGATCAGGCGGTGCCGAGCCTGGCGCCGCTGGTTGAAAGTGCATCCCCCGCGGTCGTCAACATTCAGGTCAGCCAGACCGTCGACTCGCCGAACTCGCCGTTTGCCGATGAGGCGTTTCGCCGCTGGTTCGGACTGCCCGACGCGCCGCGCGGATCCCGGCAGGTCTCGAGCGCGGGATCCGGCGTCATCGTCGACGCCGAGAACGGCTACATCCTGACCAATCATCACGTCGTCGACGGCGCCGACGAAATCCAGATTTCGTTGTTTAACGGGGATCTGCTGGATGCCGAGCTCATTGGCTCGGACGCGGCCACCGATATCGCGGTGCTCAAGGTCGATGCAAACGGCCTCACGGAGATGCCGATCGGCGACTCCGAGGGCGTTCGTGTCGGCGATTTCGTGATCGCGATCGGTAATCCGTTCGGGCTCGGCCACACCGTTACATCCGGAATCGTGAGTGCGCTCGGCCGTACCGGCATCGGAGACGGGCTCGAAGACTTCATTCAGACCGACGCCTCGATCAATCCGGGGAATTCGGGCGGCGCGCTCGTCAACATGCGTGGCGAACTGGTCGGCATCAACTCGGCAATCATCAGCCGCACGGGCGGAAACGTCGGCATCGGCTTTGCCGTTCCGACAGAAATTGCCAGCTCGATCATGAATCAGATTCTCGACCACGGCGAAGTACGTCGCGGGCTGCTGGGGGTGACGATCAGTTCACTGGACGAGGCAGCGGCCGAGGCGCTCGGCGCCGAAATCGATCGCGGTGCGTTGATTACCGAGGTCGTCCCCGAGTCGGCGGCGGACAAGGCCGGCCTGCAGGTTGAAGACATCATCATCGAGGTGAACGGCCGTCGTATCGCCAACAATCGCGAACTCATCAATGTCATCGGCCTGCGTTCGCCGGGAGAGACGGTCTCGATACGCTACATCCGCGGCGGCGAAACGCTCGTCACACGCGCGGAACTCGGCGAGCGTGTTGCCGCCGCAAGTTCCGGCGAAAACATTCATCCGGGGCTTGCTGGCGCGGACTTCGCCTCCAACACGACAACCAGCGGCAATGGCATCGAAGTCACCTCGGTCGAAGGTGCGAGCGCAGCTGCACAGCGCGGCCTGCGTAGCGGCGACGTCATTATCGCCGTCAACCGGCGCGCGGTGCGCTCGATCGCCGAGCTGATCGAGATCGCCAGCGAGTACGAGATTCTGTTCTTGCTCGTTCAACGCGGCGACCGACAACTAATGCTTCAGATCCGCTAGACGTAGTAAGATTTTCCGATGCGAATCGTAATCGGGACCTGGAAACGAATCACGCTGACAGCCGCGCTCTGCGCGGCTGTTTGCGCTCCGGCCTTCGCCGCCGACATCGACACCCAGCGCGAGCTCTACAGACGCGTATTCCCGGAGGTCGAACGCGGAAACTGGGGCGCGGTCAGCGAGCTCGACGGCGACGACCGCCGCCTTCTCGAACAGTACCGGCTCTGGCCTGATCTTCGTGGCACGTGGCTGCGGGCGAACCTGCGTACGCTGGAGCCAGAGGTCGTCGAGGAGTTTCTGGACGAATACGGTCTTTTAAAGCCCGCTCGCGAACTGCGCTACCGATATGCGCTCGAGCTCGCCCGCCGAGGCGACCTCGACCGCTACTTTGCGATCTACGAGTCCTTCTACCAGGGCATGGGCGTCGCTGAACTCGACTGTCTGGCGTTGCGCGCCGAGATCGCACATGAACGCGGGGAGCGCGTGCTTGCCCGAGCGAGGGACCTCTGGGTCGTCGGCAAGAGTCAGGTCGATGAGTGCGACCCCGTGTTTGCCTGGCTCTACGACAATCAGCATCTCACCGCGCTGGACTATCGGCGGCGCTACGGGCTTGCGATCGAGGCGCGAGAATTCTCCCTGGCCCGCTGGCTTGCTCGTTCGATCGACGACGCGCATGCGGAAGAGGCGCGGCTCTGGCAAAGCGCGGCATCCGATGCCGCACGTTTCCTGCGGAGTCACGAGCGACGCGCCAATACGGCCGTCGCACATCAACAACTCGCCTATGCGGCGGAGAGACTGACCTATTCCGACCCGCAGCTGGCCGCTGAACTGTGGAATGCCATAGATCGCCGATACCCGGTAGCTGAAGAGCTCCGCATCCGGACGCGCCGCCACATCGCGCTATGGATGGCTCGCGACAATCTGCCTGGCGCATACGATGCTCTCGTTGCGCTGCCTGCGGCAGGACAGGATGCCGAGGTCGTTCGCTGGCGGGCGCGCACGAGCCTGCGCGGCGAAGACTGGACTGCCTTGCTCGAAGATGTTGCGGCCATGCCCGGCGACGAGAGGAACTCCGAGGAATGGCGCTACTGGCGCGCAATCGGATTGAAGCGGGCCGGCCAGATTCCCGCGGCAAATGGCGAACTCGCGTCGCTTGCCGAGGAACGCAGCTACTACGGATTCCTTGCCGCCGACGAACTCGGCCTCGACTACGCGCTGGAACTTGCGGCGCTGGATGTCGATGAAGCGGCTCTGAGCGAGCTGGCGGCGCGCGAAGACCTGCTCCGGGCGCGAGAATTGTTCCTCGTCGGTCAGGATGGCCGTGGCCGCTCCGAGTGGGACGCCGTCATCGCATGGTTCTCACCCGAGCAAAAGGCGCAGGCCGCGATCCTTGCGGATCGATGGGGCTGGCACTCACGGGCTATAGCGACAGCGGGCAGCATCGGCGAGTTCGACGACCTGGCACTTCGCTATCCGTTGCCATACCGCTCCGAATTCGTAACTTCCTCGGAGGCCGTCAACATCCCGACGACCTGGGCCTACGGCGTCGCTCGCAGCGAGAGCCTATTCATGCGCGACATACGGTCGAGCGCGGGCGCGGTAGGCCTGATGCAACTCATGCCGTCGACGGGCCGTCGCGTCGCCCGGGACATCGACGAGCCTTACCGGGGCCTCGACACGCTGACGAATCCCGAGTCGAACATTCGGCTGGGCACCTCCTACCTCGCGCGGATGGCCGAGCGATACGGCGGCAATCGAGTGCTCGCAACGGCGGCTTACAATGCCGGACCGCATCGGGTGGACCGCTGGATTCCGGAGCAAGGCGCCATGGACGCGCGCATCTGGATCGAGAACATTCCATTCAATGAAACACGCAGCTATGTACGTCGGGTCATGGCGGCCGAGACAATATTCCATTGGCGCATGAGCGGTAACACCCGGCGCCTTAGCGGCGAACTGCTGCTCATCGAAGCGCAGTCGGACGGTCAACGCGTCGCCGCGCGCTGACGGCGCTTACAGCGCGTCGAGCAGCGCGTTGCGGGCTGCGGGCTCCAACTCCGAGATCCTTGTCGCCTCGTCGTAGAAGCAGCCCAAGTCGCCGCCGCAGTTGTCCAGCAGGCGACGGAACTCCGGCAAACGCCCCTCATAGAGCGCGAATGACACGATCCTTGCGTTGTTGAACGGCCTCGCGAGGAACCCGTCGGCATCGCGACCGGAACGCTCGAGTTCCGCGCGCAGTTCGGCGGTCAGTATCTCAAGACGGTGCTCCTTGAGTAGTCGCTTCTCGTCGTCATCGATCGTTTCACGATAGTAGGTCTCGAGATCGCCGCGTGCGGCATCGACGAGCGCCATGAGGCGCCGTCGCAGCGCCTTGCGCTCCTCGTAGCCGTCGAACGCATCCTCCATTCCCCGGTGGCTCAGGTAGCGCTCGACCCCGATCTCCTCGACCGCCGTCGCGAAGGATTCGTTGAAGGCGGTGTCGCCCTTGATATAAAGCACCTGATGCGCGAGCTCGTGGAACAGCACTGAAACAAGCTGCACGTCGTCCCAGCGCATCATCGTGTTCAGTACCGGGTCCTCGAATCGTCCGAGCGTCGAGTAGGCGGATACGCCGCCCAGATGCACGTCGTAACCAGCTTCGACCAGCCTTTCGGCCGTTGACTCCGCCGCCGCCGCGCGGAAATAGCCGCGGTAAGCGACACAGCCGACAATCGGATAGCACCACTGCCTGGGCCGCAGAGAAAACTCGGGGGTGGCGAATACGTTCCAGACCACGAAGTCGCGTTCGAGGTCCGCGTAGGTCGTATAGCTTCCGTTGTCCGGAAGGCCCAGCTCGGCTACGGAGAATGCTCGTGCGTCGGCAACCAGTTCGAGCCTTCGTGACAGCGCCTCGGGCGTTTCCGGATCGGCGAGAATCTGGTCGATCGGCTCGCGCTTGCCCATGACCTCGAGCTGGCCGCGAAGCGCCTGGGTGTAGTAGCACCCCGAGATAAGCAGCAGGCAAGCGGCGGCCAGCAGCCAGCGGAGCCCCGACCGCGCGCTATTCGAAGCGGTCGGCGCCAGCAATATTTTCGACTGCCTGTTCGGTCATGCGCGGGGTGATCAATTTGCAGCTCGTCGCTACCATTGCCATCGACCGGACCGCAAGCGTGCGTTTCATGCGTTCGCTCTGCTTCTTCTTCCGGCGTCGAGCTTTGGTCATCAGCTTGTGAGAGCAATGTATCACGCCGTATGGGCTTTTCCATGTGGCCAGTGCGTGTACCATCCGCCCATGCAGACCTATCTCGTCGGCGGCGCGGTACGCGATGAATTGCTCGGTCTCCCGCCGAGGGAGCGGGACTGGTGTGTCGTCGGCGCGACCCCTGAAGAAATGGTCGATCTCGGTTACAGGCCCGTCGGACGAAACTTCCCCGTGTTCCTGCATCCCGAGACCAGCGAGGAATACGCGCTGGCGAGAACGGAACGAAAGACCGGAACCGGCTATCACGGCTTCGTCTTCAATGCCTCGCCGGACGTGACGATCGAAGAGGACCTTGGGCGCCGCGACCTGACGATCAACGCGATCGCCAAAGATCCGGAGGGCGGCCTCATCGATCCCTACGGCGGGGTGAAGGACATAAAGAATCGCGTCCTTCGCCACGTCTCGGACGCATTCGTGGAGGATCCGGTACGGATTCTGAGGGCTGCGAAGTTCGCGGCTCGTTTCCACAGTCTGGGCTTTCGGCTGGCCGATGAGACGGTCGAACTCATGCGGGACATCGTGGCGGCCGGTGAGGCTGATGCGCTCGTGCCCGATCGCGTTTGGCGCGAAGCCGAATCGGCGCTGGCCGGTACGTCCGTGCCCGTGTTTTTCGAGACGCTAAGGGACTGCGGAGCATTGGCGGTCGTGTTTCCCGAGATCGACGCCCTGTTTGGCGTACCGCAGCCGGAGCGCTGGCATCCCGAGATCGATACCGGTGTGCACGTCCTAATGGTCCTGGAGCAGGCAACGCGGCTCAGCAAGGATGTCGACGTTCGCTTCGCCGCACTGGTACACGATCTCGGCAAGGCGACGACCGACAAGAAGGCACTGCCGAGGCATCCGGGCCACGAGAAGCGAAGCCTGAAAATCATTCGCAGGATGTGCGAGCGGCTGCCGGTGCCGAACCGCTGCCGAGACCTCGCCCTGATCGCTGCCGAGTTCCACACGCACTGCCACCGAGCGTTCGAGCTGCGTGACACGACGATGCTGAAGGTGCTCGAACGGGCCGATGCGTTCCGACGCCCGGAACGCTTCGAGAAATTTCTGCTCGCCTGCGAGGCCGATGCCCGCGGCCGCAAGGGCCTGGAAGATCGGGACTACGTTCAGGCCGATCTGATGCGCGCCGCGTTTCGTGCTGCCGCCGGCGTAGATGCTGCCGCCATCGCGGCCCAGGCAACGCCGGAGACTATTGCAGACGCCGTGCGGCGCTCACGCGCCGAGGCGATCCATGCGGCCCGCGCGGAGTTTGCCGTTCAGTCGCCGCCATAGAAGTACACGAAGAACGACAGGATCGTGACGTCACCGAAAAGATCGGAGTCGTCGTAGCCGAGACTGATCTCGAGGTCGGCGCGCGAACCGATCGGGGTCAGGAAGCCGATCGTCGCCCCGTAATTGTCGCCATCGTCGATCGAGCCCTGCCAGCGGGCGACGTCGAACGAGAGTCGGCGCAGGCCGAAATCGACGTCGAAGCCGACCGACGCCCGCCAATCGATGAGACTGCTCAACAGACTCAGGCGGCTGATCGACAGCAGGTCGACGACCCGATCGGTCTCGCCGACCCCGAAATCGAGGTCATATTCGTAGCTCATCCCAGAGGCACGCAATGACACGTCATCCGTGACATTCAGGCGGCCATTGATGCCCAGTCCTGCCGCGGTAAACGGTCGCTCCGCGCCCGGAAACATCCCCACGGGCGGCAGCGCCAGCTCAAAGTCACGGTATTCGCCGTCCACGGAAAGAAAGCCGGTTTCGCCGCGCGTGTAGAGGGACAGTCGCGCATCCGTCGAGTCGAGGACTTCGGAATCGCCCCAGTAGGCGACGCCAACCCGGATTCCGCCCGGATCGAAAAAATGATCGATGCTGAGGTCGCCGTACCACGTGCTCGTGTCGTTGCGGCGCGGGATGTCGACGGTCGACCGCGCCACCGCGGCGGAAAGCCATGTGTCGTCCGCAATGCTCACGTCCCCGAGCAGCGTCAACGCGACGCCGTCGGCGGAATCCGCTTCGACGCCGGCGCCGACAACGAATGCACCGCCGTCGGCATAGGCCGCAGCGCAGCACAGGTTTGCCGCGAGCCCAGCGAGCGCGAAAAACCTATACGAGCACATACAAAATCACCGCGGCCAGAGCGAATCGGTATACCGCAAATGGTAGCAAACCGATCCGGCTCACGAATCGCATGAAGAACTCGATGCTCAGGTACGCAACAACGCCCGAGACCGCAACGCCGACAGCCAGTTCCAGCCAGGGCACGGGCGCCTCGCCAAGGACGAGTTCCAGTGTCTTGTACCCCGACGCGAGCAGGATTACTGGCACGGACAACAGAAACGAGAAGCGTGCAGCATCCTGTCGCGCGAAGCCCAGAATGCGGCCCGCGGTGATCGTTACTCCCGATCTCGACGTGCCCGGCACCAGCGCCAGCGCTTGCGCCACGCCGATGACGACCGCATCCCGAAGGCCGACTTGGGTGATGTTCCTGTCGCTCCGGGCGTAGCGGTCGGCAAGCAACATGATCAGTGCGTAACCGGCCAGGGTAATGACGATGACCGACGGATCGCGCAGATTCGCTTCGATCCAGCCCGCCAGCGCCAGTCCGGCAATCGCCGCTGGAATCGTGCCGAGTCCGAGCGCCAGTGCGAGCCGGGACTCGACGGTTTCGTTGCGAAGACCCAGCAGCTGCACGCTGCCGCGTAAGAGTCCTGCGATGTCCTTACGGAAGAAAACGCAGACGGCGAGCAGAGAACCGAAATGCACGGCAACGTCGAACGCCAGGCCCTGATCGTTCCAGCCGAAGGCGCTCGGCACGAGCACGAGATGGCCGGAACTCGAGATCGGCAGGAACTCGGTGAGCCCCTGCACGATTGCGAGCACGATGATCTGCAACCAGGTCACGTAGCAGCTCCATCGGCTGTGGTCATAGTGTGTGCGTCCTGTCGGCGTGTAGGAATGCGCTGAGCGGCGCATCGAAACCTTTCGATAACGCCAGGCACTTGAACGCTTCGCCCATCGCTCCCGGCAGAGTAAGCATTTTGACTTCGCCGGACAACGCGATCTGCCGTACGAGCGCTGCGTCGTCTTCCGCTTCGAGCTCGGCGCCCAGGCCTGCGTTTACGAGAAACGTCGACTGCGTGACGAAGCCCGCGACATCCGCGCCGCTCTCGACGGCGGCCTCCGCCACGGCAGTGAAATCCACCCAGGCCGTGATGTCCTGGATACCCGGAAGGATGAGCGGATCGTTATGTGCGCGATGCCGGAAATGACAGCGCAGCCAGCCGTCGTCACGATCCGGTGCGTAGTACTCGCGCCGCGGAAGCCCGTAGTCGAATAGAAAGGCAACCCCCTGCTGCAGCGATGCGAGCACGTCCGTCATCCATGGAGCGGCGCCGAGCGACACTTCGGACGTGAATCCCCGAGCCAGTGCCCGGCAGAGATCGTCTTCGATGGCGAAGACCGCGTCCTCGAGAATCCCGGGCGCGTCCGACTCGACGAATCGGAACTGCCGGTCGCGAGCCGCAACGCGAATCTGCCGCACGTTCTCCCGGCGCACGAAACGTTCCACCGGCAGCGCGTCGAGCACCTCGTTTGCAATGACGACGCCGCGATGCGCCTCGGGCAGGCTGTCCAGCCATCGGACGCGCGCGCGCATCTCAGGCAGCGCTGCTTCTATCGCGTCGGCCTGCCGAGCCGCTAGTTCGGGAGAAACCTCCAGAATCAGGTATTCATCGGGAAGCGCATCGAGCGCGGCCAGACTGCCCAGCACATCGACGGCCAGCCGGCCGCTACCGGCGCCGAGTTCCAGAACTCCCCCGCCTGGAACTCTCGCGAGCACTTCCGCGCACTGTCTGGCGAGCACCCGACCGAATAAGGACGAAACCTCCGGCGCCGTGACAAAGTCGCCCGCCTCGCCGAACTTGGTCGCTCCAGCCGCGTAGTATCCGAGACCCGGCGCATACAGAGACTCCTGCATGAATTCGGCGAAACTCAGACTGCCTCCGGCCTCCTCGATTCGGGCGTGCAGATGCGCAGCTACGCGTGCGCTGTGCTCCGCGCTCAGCGAATCGGGTTCGGGAAGAGTATCGTCGGCTTGCATGGAGACCTGTGCGTCAACAGAATTGCCATCTTTATAGCGTGGCACGCGAGCATAGCGGGAATCTGGTCGTGAACAACCTCGAAGGCAAGACGGCACTGGTAACCGGGTCCGCCCGACGGATCGGCGCCGAGATCGTGCGGACGCTGCACGCGGACGGTGCTGACGTGGCGATTCACTATCGCGGCTCCGCGGACGAAGCGGATCGACTCGCGGACGAACTCAACGAAGCGCGGCCCGATTCCGCGCGAGCAGTCCAGGCGGACCTGCTCGATACGGCAGCGCTGCCGAAGCTCATCGATTCCGTGGTCGACTGGAAAGGCGGGCTCGATATCCTCGTCAACAACGCGTCGACGTTCTACCCCACGCCCGCGGGGCAAGTCACCGAAGCCGATTGGCAGGACCTGGTCGGCACGAATCTGAAGGTGCCGCTATTCCTGTCGCAGGCAGCCATGCCCGAACTCCGCAAGGTCCGCAAGGCGCGCGGATCGATCGTCAACATCGTGGACATTCATTCACAGCGGCCGCTCGCGAGACACCTGGTCTACGGGCCGGCGAAGGCCGGGCTCGCCATGCTGACGAGATCGCTCGCCAAGGATCTGGCGCCGGAGATTCGCGTCAACGGAGTGTCGCCCGGAGCTATCCTCTGGCCCGAAGGCGGCATGACCGACGACGTGAAACAGTCGATTCTCCAGCAGGTACCGCTGGCTCGTGCTGGCGAGCCGTCCGACGTCGCACGCTGTGTGCTCTTCCTGGTCCGCGATGCCGACTACGTCACCGGCCAGATCATCGCCGTCGACGGCGGGCGCTCGATCGGCTGGTAGCCACGCCCAGCGAGCGATGGCTCGACCCGACTAGAACGCCTCCGCGAACTCCCGCCACGGCGGGCCTCGACGGTCCAACTGCTCGACGGCGTCGTCCAGAGTCGGCTTGGTTACTCCTCCGGGGACCGACATGACCGGGCAGGCGCCCGTCGACAGGTATTCCAGAGCCGCGACCATGTTGGGGTCCGCAGGATCGCCGACGGCGACATTCAGGTCGTCGGCGGCCGCGCAATCCACAGGCAGTCCGTCGAAGTAATCGGCGAAGCCGTTCGCATTGAAGGTCTGAAAGGCCGTCGGACGGAGAATCTTTTCGCAGAACGTGAAGCCGACCTGACCGACCGGCTTGCCGAACGTGTCGTCGCCGACGATCACGACCTCGGCATGCGGCCCAAGGCCGTTGATGACGAGTTCGCTGGCTGACGCCGTGCTTTGCGATGCAATGACGATAAAGCGGACGAGGTTCACCGAGTTCGCCCTCAGCTCGAAGAACTCCGTCGAGTTATTGTCCGCGGCGCGGTCGGCATTGAAACGCGTTTCCGAGAACACCAGGTTCTGCGCCGCGAAGCCCCCGAGATAATCTCCCAGCAACTCTGCGGTCGATACCAGGCCGCCGCCGTTGTAACGCATGTCGATGATGACGTCGTTGACACTGGCATTGCGGAACGCGGAGAAGGCGGTATCGAACTCGGGGTCGGCCGTGCTGATGAAGGTCGCGAGTTCCATGTAGCCGACCGGCGTGCCGCCATTGTCGATGACGCGGAACTGCGGGATGGGATCGATCGTCACGATGTCACGGGCGATCGTCGTATCGAACTCGTTGCCGTTCGGTTCGCGCATCCTGAACGTCAGCGGACTCGTCTGGAATACCGCATTGACACCTTCGGCCGCCTGGATCTCGGCGATCGTACGGCCGTTCAGCTCGAGAATCCGCTGGCCGCGCGCGAGCCCGCCGGCATTGGCCGGGCTGTCGAAGAACACGCGAGTCAGGCGCAGGTCGTCCGCGGCGAGGAAACGCGAGCTGAAGCCGAATCCCTCGAACCGGCCCTCGCCGAAGAACTGCGCGTCGGCCTCGGCGGAGTTGATGAAGCTGAAACGGTCGATCGGGCTACCGCTGCCGTCATCGGGGCTGAACGTCGCCAGGAACGCCAGCAATTCCTCGGGCGTCGCATAATTGTTGATGTCTACGTTGGCGGGTAGACGATCGTTCCACAGGTACCAGTCGTTCATCGCGGCGAGCACGAACTGCTTCTGGTCGTCTATCGAGCAGCTCGTCGGCGGCGCAACTCCGGCGGAATCGCTGCTGCTGCACGCCGCGATTGCGAGGGTCGAAAGCAGTACGAGAAAGAGTCGCATCGGTTCTCCATGGCCCAACGTCAAGGCTATAAGTACATCAGTGTATACAAATGCGGCGGCCCGGAATGGGGCGCCGTTACCGGATTGGACCGTGAAATCCCCCGGTCGATCGCGCTTTTTTACAAAATATCGTCGACTAGCTGCAAGGGCTGGCTGGCGACATCGAAATCGGCCCAGTGATCGGCAATCGTCCTGTGGGTTTCGGGGTGAACGAACCGCGGAGCGATCTCCGCCAGCGGCCCCAGCACAAAGGCGTAATCGAGCACGTCACGTCGCGGCAGGTGGAACCGCTCGTGCTCGAGCACGAGGTCGTCGTACAGCAGGAGATCGATGTCGAGCGGCCGCGAAGAGTACTTCTCGGAACCGCGCGCCCGGCCCGCAAGATCGTGAATGCCTTCGATGACCGCGTGGATATCGACGGGCGGATCCTCGGAATCGAGACCGACGACGAGATTCAGGAAATCGGCGCCCTCGAAACCGACCGCGGCGCTCCTGTAGACCGGAGACAGGGTGAGCTCGCCGAAGTTCGACCGGAGCTCTCGAATCGCAAGCGCGAGGTTGGCCTCCGGATCGATATTGCTGCCGAGACCGAGATAGACCCTTGCCACGGCTCAGGCACCAGCACCGTGACAGCCGCGTTCCATAGTCACGAAGTCATCCGTCCGACCGCGAGCCGCGCTCGATCAGGATGCCGACGTCCTTGGCGCCACGGATAGCGCCGGGCTTGGCGACGCGTACCCGCACCCACGGCACGTCGAATTCGTCCGTGACGATTGCCGCGATGCGCTCGGCCAATGTCTCGACGAGCTGAAACGCGGACTCCTCGACGAACTGCTGGACGCGCTTGGCCACGGCTTTGTAGTTGAGCGTGTCCTCCACGCTGTCCGAGGCCGCCGCTTTGCGAATGTCGGCCGCCATGTCGATGTCGATGAGCACCGTCTGGCGGATCTTGCGTTCCCAGTCCCAGATGCCGATGACAGTTTCGACCTTGAGGTCGTGAAGAAAGATTGTGTCCATGTGTCTTCGCTATCGTCCGGAGGGCGCGGAGAGGCTCTCGAGCGACCATCGCGCCGTTGCCCTGATGCTACCCGCGGGCTCCGCCTCCGCGAGCCGCAGCGCGCCCGCCACCGCGATCATCGCCCCGTTGTCGGTACAGAATTGAAGTCGCGGATAGTACACGCGTCCGTCGAATCGGCGGGCGATTTCCGCCCGCAGCAGCTTGTTGGCACCAACGCCCCCCGCTACAACAATACGCTCGAGGTCTCGATCCGCGGCAGCCCTCAGTGCGCGCCCGACCAGCGCGTCGATCGCCGCGCGCTGGAAAGAGGCCGCGACGTCGGCCCGCCGGGCATCGATCGTGCCGTCCGCTTCGGCCCTCCGGACCTCGAGCATGACCGCGGTCTTCAAGCCGGAGAAACTGAAGTCGTAGCCCGGTTTGCCGAGCATCGGCCGCGGGAATTCGAAGGCTTGTTCGTCACCCTCTTCGGCCAGCGCGGCCAGCGCCGGCCCGCCTGGATATCCCAGGCCCAGCAGCTTGGCGGTCTTGTCGAAGGCTTCGCCAACTGCGTCATCGAGTGTGGTGCCCATCAACTCGTAGCGGCCGAGGCCGCGCACATCGATCAGCATGCTGTGGCCGCCCGATACCAGCAGCGCCAGAAACGGATACTCCGGGGCCTCGTCTTCGAGCAGCGGCGCGAGCAGGTGCCCTTCCATGTGGTGCACGGCGATCACGGGACAGTCCCAGGCCAGCCCGAGGCCGGCCGCCATCCCGCCGCCGACCATCAATGCGCCCACGAGTCCCGGGCCCGCCGTATGGGCGATCGCGTCCGGGCGTTCGATGCCCGCCTCTTCGAGCACCTTCTCGATCAGCGGCAATAAGCGCCGCAGATGATCCCGCGACGCGATCTCGGGGACGACCCCGCCATACTCGGCGTGTAGCGCCACCTGACTGTGCAGCATATGCGCGAGCAGGCCGCGTTCGCTGCTGTAAACGGCGACGCCGGTCTCGTCGCACGAGGTTTCGATGCCGAGGACATTCATGGGGTGGCGATAGTACAAGAAATAGTAAATCGGCTCGCGACCATGTAGAGCACGGGCGCACAGTGAGTCGAGCCTCTGGTACAACGCTGAACCTGGGCGTGCAACGAGACTGGCGCAAGGCTGATCCAGGAGCCCCGCGCGTCTGCCCGGCCGGAGCAGCCTGCGCGGAGCCGCGACTTCCGTCACAGCGGTGAAAAAAGGCCCGCTAGCCCGATTGCAATGAGCCTCGGCCGTCGCTAGAATGGTGAGTTCTCCCCCGGCCATGGCCGGGTTTGTTATGTCTAAGCCTCAAGGAAGGCCTGATTCAGATGCCAAGCGTACGAGTTAAAGAGAACGAATATTTCGATGCCGCTTTGCGCCGCTTCAAGCGTGCGTGCGAGAAGGCCGGTGTTCTGACCGAGCTGCGCCGCCGCGAATTCTATGAGAAGCCGACGCAGGAACGGAAGCGCAAGAAGGCCGCTGCCGTTAAGCGTCATCTGAAGCGTATCTCGCGCGAAGAAGCGAAGCGCAAACGCCTCTACTAGGGCGCATACCACTACCGCGCACAGCGTGGGCCGTTTGCCCCTCCCTATCGCTCACCTCCTGTCGCCCACCTCCTATTGCCCACGTCCTATTGAATGTCTCTCAAGCAGACAATTACCGACGACATGAAGGCCGCGATGAAGGCCGGCGAGAAAGACCGGCTTAAAGTCGTGCGCCTGTTGCTGGCGGACATCAAGCGCGTCGAAGTCGATACCCGCTCCGAGCTGGATGACGCCAGCGTGCTGTCGGTGATCGAGAAAGCCGTCAAGCAGCGGCGTGACTCGATAAAACAATTCACCGACGGTGGCCGTAAGGACCTCGCCGATATCGAGCAGGCCGAGATAGAGATCATCTCGGCGTACTTGCCCGAGCAACTCAGCGACGCAGAGATCGATGCTCTCGTCGATGCCGTCATCGCCGAGACCGGCGCGGAGAGCATTCGCGACATGGGCAAGGTAATGGGGGCGATCAAGAACAAGGCTGCCGGCCGCGCGGACATGGGCGCCGTCGGCGCGCGCGTCAAAGCCCGTCTGGCCTGAATATTGCTTGACTGGCGTTCGTCGCCCGAGCAGCTATTCTCAATTAACTCAGGGGCTCGTCCCCTATAAACACTCGATCCTGCCTCGAGACCGAAGCGGCGCTGACGGATGCCCGTAGCCCCGCTGAAACAGTCTTAAAGGGAGCGCATAACTTCTGACAAGGTCATGCGCCGCCTGAGGACTTTTCAGCAAGCTGCTAGACCCGTTATGCCGGGGCAGGCGTTCAGGAACATATGGCCGGACTGATTCCTCAGGACTTCATCGATGATCTCGTCGCTCGGGCGGATATCGTCGACGTCATCGGCCGGCGCGTTCAACTCAAGAAGGCCGGCCGCGAATTCAAAGCGTGCTGCCCATTCCATGACGAAAAAACTCCGTCGTTTACGGTGAGCCCGGGCAAGGGCTTCTATCACTGCTTCGGCTGCGGCGCACACGGCACGGCGGTCGGCTTCCTCATGGAATTCGATCACATGAGTTTCGTCGAGGCCATCGAGAGCCTCGCGGCGACAATGGGCGTCGACGTTCCGAGAAACGAGAGCGACCGTCCGGCGCAGCGTTACGACGAGCTCTTCGACCTCATGGGGCGCACGGAGAAGTTCTGGCGGGAATCGCTCAAGGCCAGCGACACCGCGATCGAGTACGTCAGACAACGCGGCATCGACGGCCCGACGGCTCAGCGCTTCGGCATCGGCTACGCACCTGACGGCTGGAGCAACCTGCTGGACAAGTTCGGCACGTCGAACGACGCAATAGAGCGGCTGCTCGCCGCTGGCCTCGTCATACGCAAGGACACCGGCCGGCACTACGACCGCTTCCGTGATCGACTCATGTTTCCGATCCGCGACGCACGCGGACGCTGTATCGGCTTCGGCGGCCGCACGCTTGGCGAAGGCGAGCCCAAGTACCTCAATTCGCCGGAGACCGTGCTTTTCCATAAGGGCCGCGAACTCTACGGACTCTGGGAAGCCCGCCAGGCGCTCCGCCAAATCGACCGACTCGTCGTCGTCGAGGGCTACATGGACGTGGTCGCATTGGCGCGTAACGGCATTGACTTCGCGGTGGCGACTCTCGGCACCGCGACGACCGACGAGCATCTGAATCGATTGTTCAGGCTGACGGAGAACGTGGCGTTCTGTTTCGACGGCGATCGAGCCGGACGGCAGGCCGCCTGGCGCGCGATGGAGACCGCGCTGCCGCACATCCGCGAGGGCCGGCAGATCCGCTTCGTATTCCTGCCCGACGGACACGATCCGGACTCCTACGTAAACGAACTGGGGCAACAAGCGTTCGTGGACGCAGTGGACAACGGTACGGCACTGTCCGATTACCTGATCGAGGAACTCGCCTCACAGGTGGATCTCGAAACGGTCGACGGGAAGGCCCGTCTCGCCGAACTGGTCAAGCCGCTACTGGCCAGAGTACCCGGAGGCGTGTATCGCGAACTCCTCATGGACTCACTGGCTGCTCGCGTCGGCCTCAGCCGCGACCGGCTGGATCGCAGCATGGTCAGCGGGGCCGCTGAGAAGCCGTCGCCGGAGCCGAAAGCCCGGGTTCGGTCGATAGCCGCCAAGGGCAAGCCCTCGGTCGTGCGTCGCGCCATTACGCTCGTCCTGCATCATCCGGAGGCTGGTGCGCGGCTGGACGTCGAGAAGCTCGCCGGTATTCGAAAACCCGGCGTCGAACTTCTCGAACGACTGATTGAAACCGTCCAGTCCGAACCCAATATGACCACAGCAGGCTTGCTGGAGCGTTGGCGACACGACGAACAAGGCCGCCACCTCGGAAAACTGGCCGCCGTGGAAGTGCCGACGGGCGACGATTTCGACGCGGCTGCCGAACTGCAGGAATGCCTCGACCAGCTGGTGGTCGCGGGCCGCCGGGAAAGGGTCGATTTTCTCATTGAAAAACAGCGGCTTGCGAACCTAAGCGATGAGGAGAAGGCCGAGCTTCGGCAGCTCGGATGAGATATATGGCGACATCGTCGACGCGATCCCGCATGACGCTGCAGGGCGCCGGCAATATAGGGATTTTTCATGGATCAGACGGGTCTGATCCGATATACTTGCTCGTTTGCATTTTTTCACCGGAGGTCGTTTCGTCTTGAGCGAAAAGCGTGCTGTGATTGGCGGGAACAAACAGGTTCAGCAACTCAAGGATTTGATTGCCCGTGGCAAGGAACAGGGATACCTGACCTACACGGAAGTCAATGATCACCTGCCAAATGACATCGTCGATCCTGAACAGATCGAAGATATTGTCAACATGATTAATGACATGGGCATTGCGGTGCACGAGAAGGCGCCGGATGCCGAGTCGCTCGTGTTGTCCGATGCTGCCGCGACCGACGACGAAGCCGTCGAGGAAGCAGAGGCGGCGCTGGCCAGCGTCGATGCCGAATTCGGCCGCACGACCGACCCGGTGCGTATGTACATGCGCGAGATGGGCACGGTTGAGCTGCTGACTCGCCAGGGCGAGATCGAGATCGCGAAGCGCATCGAGGACGGCCTCAATCAGGTCAAGTACCACATGTCGCATTTCCCGCCGACGATTGACGCGCTGCTGGTCGTCGCCGACAACGTAATCGCGGGCGAGACACGCATGCAGGACTTGCTGGTCGGGTTTATCGACCCCAACGAACCAGAGGAGATCAAGCCGCCCGCGCCCAAGAGCGACGACGACGACGAAGTTGTCGACACCGGTCCGGATCCCGAGGAAGTCAAAGCGCGGGTAAGGGCGATCAAACGCCTGCACAACCGCGCGAACAAGGCCATCCTCACGCACGGCTTCAAGGACAAGCGCACGATCAAGATACAGGCCGACCTCGCCGATCAGCTCATGGAGATCAAGCTCGCGCCGAAGCTGTTCGACGCGCTGGTCAAGAATCTGCGCGATGTCGTGTCGATCGTTCGCAATCAGGAGCGCCAGGTGATGCGCCTGTGTGTTCGCGACGCCGGCATGCCGCGCAAGGACTTCCTGTCGAGCTTCCCGAAATCGGAAACGGACCTGAACTGGGTCGAGAAGCACATCCGAGCGAAGCGTAAGCACTCTTCGATTCTGGCTCGACTAAAAGAAGACATCGTCAGGGCACAGCGCAAGCTGCGCGGCGTAGAGGACGAGACCACCCTCTCCATTGCCGAGATCAAAGAGATCAACCGGCAGATGTCGATCGGTGAAGCGAAAGCTCGGCGCGCCAAGAAAGAGATGGTAGAGGCCAACCTGCGCCTCGTGATCTCGATCGCGAAGAAGTACACGAATCGCGGCCTGCAGTTCCTCGACCTGATCCAGGAAGGCAACATCGGCCTGATGAAGGCCGTCGACAAATTCGAGTACCGTCGCGGC
>CALZMR010000041.1 GCA_945788575.1 uncultured Woeseiaceae bacterium | reverse complement strand
TATCCCTTTTCGCGTTCATGCCTGCAATTGCAGTGGGCCAGATGGAGAACGAAGTGCAAAGCACGCTGGACGACGTGCGCATCGCTCAGGATGTACCCGGGGTCAGCGCGGTTATCGTCAGAAACGGTGAGTTCCTCTTTTCCGGTGCGAGCGGCGTTGCCGACATCGAGAGCGGCCGGGCCATGACTGCCGACACGGTTCTCTACATCGGATCCGTAAGCAAGATCCTTACGGCAGTGCTGACGTTAAAGCTCGTCGAGGACGGCGAGTTTTCGCTTGACGACTCCGTCGACTTCATCGCCGGCGCGCAATCGGACAGCCCGGTACTCATTTCGCACTTGCTCAGCCATTCCAGCGGACTGGAGCGCGAGGGTGACTTCGGCTATTGGTTTAGCGCAGATTTTCCGGACGACACCGCATTAGTCGATTGGCTCGCAGACACTAACCTGCGCTCGCCGCCCGGATCGACCCTGCACTATTCCAATACGGGCTACGCGGCGCTCGGCAGGGTCATTGAGCAAACCCTCGGTATGTCGTATGCCGAAGCGCTTCGCTCCTGCGTTCTGGACCCGCTCGGTATGTCGCACTCCGGCGCGCGGGGACCGGCGCCAAACGTGGCTAACGGATACACGCCCCGTGGCCAGATTCTCCCAAGCGCGGAGCGACCATTCGCCGGTGTGGGTGACCCTGTCGCGGGCAGACACGTAAGGCTTTATCACGATGCCCGCGCGATGAGCCCGGCTTTCGGCGCCTACTCCAGCGCCAACGATTTGGGACGATTGGCTCTGTTCCTGCTTGGCCGGGGCGAGGAAGACGTTCTTTCGACCGGCATGCGAGAGCGCATGCGCGAGCGGCAACCGACGGGCAGGGGCCTGGGATTAAGGCTCGGAAGGATCGATGGCCGCGCAGTGGCGCGCCACGACGGCTGGTTTGCCGCCCACAGAGCGCACGTGTTGCTCGATGCAGACGCGGACCTTGCAGTTGCCGTTCTGGCGAATAGCGACAGCGCATCCGCGCGCGATATTTCCAACGTTCTTTACAGAAAAGCGATTGAGCTGATTGACGCTCCGAACGAACGCTAACTAAGAAACGGCCGGTACACCGCGAGGTTGCCGCAAGCATGCCGGAGCCTCGTGTTCTATCTTCCCATGTTTTCTCGTATCGTACCGGCTATTCCTCATGGACCGGAACGCTCCCTATGCAGACGATGCAGAAACTCATGGACACCCTGCCGCAGACCGGCGTGGTGGAGTGGATCGGGCTACGTCCCGCCCGGCGTGAGCCGATCGACGTGGTCGACTGTGTGAACGCGGATGTTGAGGGCGGTCTGCGCGGCGACCGCTATTCCAAGGCGGGCGGCAAACGGCAGGTAAGCTTGATTCAAGCTGAGCATCTGGACGGAGTCGCGTCCATGCTCGGGATCGAGAGCGTGGATCCTGCCACCGTGCGGCGAAATGTTCTGGTGCGCGGTATCAATCTGCTGGCGCTGAAGGAAAAGGAATTCCGGATCGGCGATGCCGTTCTGCGATATACGGGGCTTTGCCATCCGTGTTCGCACATGGAAGAGGCGCTGGGCCCGGGCGGCTACAATGCGCTTCGCGGCCACGGCGGAATCACCGCGAGCGTCATTCAGAGCGGCGACATTCGCGTGGGTGACTCGGTACGAGTAGCACGATCCTGAGAATGGAAAAGGCCCCGGCGCCCCGAGGCCTTTTCGCGGCCGGCCCCACAACCGGCCTTCCCTACGCCGCTCGCCACAGCGGGACGCAGAAGATCAGTAGAAACGACACGTTGAACAAAGCGTTTAGCGGCGCGCCCGACAGGATCGATCCGGCACTGTCGACAATGAACCACGCGACGATGCTCGTGACGATCAGCTGCCTCGCCAGCGCCGGTTCTCGCGGGTAGAGGCGCGTTGCGAGCATCCACAGCATGATGCCCCAGCCGGTCATGACACCGCCGCCGATCGCGCCGGTATCGCCGCGGCGGCAATGAGCAGCCCGAAAAATACGGTTAGGCCCGATCCGATCTTGAGCCAGAGGACTGTCGTTTCCTGCGTCATGGTGGTCTCCAAAGAGTACGTATGCGCCCACCGTATCCGCGAGCTCGACGCAAAACAATTACGTCCAAGGTAAGTGAATTGCTCGCGCGATGTACTAAACTCGACGTCGGTTCGTCCCAGAGGAGACGTGATGTCGGAGTCCTTCGGTGCACTGCTAAAAGAGTGGCGTGGCCAGCGCCGCATGAGCCAGCTCGATCTCGGCGTCGCTGCGGAAGTATCGGCGCGGCATATCTCATTCCTCGAGACTGGCCGCGCGAGGCCGAGCCAGGCCATGGTCCTGCAGCTATCGGAGACTCTCGAGATACCGCGCACGGTTCGCAACCGGCTCCTGCATGCTGCGGGCTTCTCCGGGGCATATGAGTCACGCGACCTCGGTAACGAGGAACTCGAATACGTCAATGCGGCGATGAACTGGACGCTCGAGCGGCATGACCCGTTTCCAGCCATCTCGTTCGACAGACACTGGCGAGTACTCCGCACGAATGCGAGCGCGACCGCCCTGCTGACAAATATGGAAGTCAGCCAGGGCGACAGTCTGCTGGATGCATTTGCTGAGCCGGGCCCGCTGCGTGACGCGATCGAAAACTGGACTGAAGTTGCCCGCCACTTGATCGCCCGGCTGCGCACCGAAAGCGCGCATCTTGGCGGAGACCCGGTGCTCGACGCGGCGATAGCTCGTCTGTCGGACAGCCTTGGTTCTGACAAGTCCGACTATCAGGGTTCGTTGCCCGCGGTGATCACCGCGAACTACCGAACGAACGGGATGACGCTCAAGTTTTTCTCGACGATTTCGCAATTCGGTTCGGCCGAGGACATCGCGATCGCCGACATCAAGATCGAACTGATGTTTCCGGCAGATGCCGGGACGAGAGCTGCGCTGATGGCTCAGTTCGGCTGAGTGTCCGATCTGTCGGGCGAGAATCGTTGGTTCAAGCCATAGAGTGCAAGCCCGGCGGCCAGCAGACCGCCGGCGATTGCCCATGCCTCCATCGGTGCATTCCATCCTATCCAGATGCATAACAGGAGCGCGATGACGGGAATCAGCAGCCCAAACGGCAGCCTGTATGCCGTTCGGGCCACATCGGGCTCGGCGCGCCGCCTGATCCGCGGAAGCCCGGCAATGCTGAGCACGTAGGCTGTGAGGCGGGCCAGAGAACTCGCCCCGGCCAGAAGCGCGAACGTACCGGACAGAGCCAGTACCAGCGCCACCGCGCCGAAGACGATGACGGAGTTGCCCGGCGTCGAAAAGCGCGGGTGGATTTTGGCGAACCAGGCCGGCAGCATGCCCTGCTCGCCGAGCGCGAAAGACAGTCGCGGCATCGACAGCATATTCGACGCGAGATTTCCGCCGATGCTGAACACGGCGGTCAGCGCGATAACTACGGCACCGACGTTGCCGGCAAGCACTCGTGCAACGTCGGCCAGCGAACTGTTTTCACGCGACCCCTCGGGAAGCACAGACACGAAAACGAGCATGATCAGACAATAGAGGATAGAGGTCGCAATGACGGTCGTGACGAGCGCCCTGGGCAAGGTCTTACGAGGCTCGCGAGTCTCACCGGATACGACCGTAGCGACCTCAAAGCCGATAAAGGCGTAAATGATCAGGAGCGTCAGTCCGCCGAAATCGTCGATCGTCGGCATGCTCGCCGGCAAGAGCGTATCTCCGGTGACCTCTTTGAGGCCCAGCAAGACGAGAATCACGATCGGCGTGATCTTCAGGATGGTAAACACCGCAAGCGTGCGTATACCGTCTTTCACGCCGATGTAGTTGAGGACCATCAGTCCGACGCAGATGGCGCTCATGAAACTGACGCGGCCCAATCCGGTACCGACCCACGGCCACAGCGCAGCCATGTAGAGAGCCATGGCATTGGTATTGGCGCCAAAGGCCGCCAGCCGGCTCACGTAGAGCAGCCAGCCGGAGCTGAATCCCGCCAGAGGCCCGAAGGCCGTTTGGGCATAGAGGACCGGCCCACCCGAATCGCGAAAATAGCTGGCGAGCTCGGCGAACGAGAGAACGATCGTGATGAAGAGGACGCCGATGGCGACGAACAGCCACGGGCTGAGGTTCCCTGCCGCCGCGCCAACCGTTCCTGGCAGTGCGAAGATACCCGCACCGACCATTGAGTTTATTACGATCAAGGCAATGCCGGGACCGCGGATCGCCCGGATCAAAGCTGGTCGAGAATCTGTGTTTACATCACCGCTCATGCCAGACACATACCACGACCGCTGGCTCCTCGCACGTTTGTAGCTCGGGCGAGCGGCATATTCTCAGTCTGCAGGGCGCATCGTCAGCAGGCTAGCGACGGCACAACACAGGCCGGCTGCCACTACGGCGGTCTGAAGGCCCCAGACACTCGCGGCCGCACCGATGATCAGACTGCCGAGCGACGTTCCGCCGAAGGCGATCATCCCCCAAAAACTGCTGACGCGGCCGCGCATGCCATCGCTGACCTGTGTTTGAATGAGAATCTGCGCGCCAACTCCACACAGCGACAAAATTACGCCAAGCAGGCCTACGATCGCCACTGCAATCGCAAAGCTGCCGATAAGCGCGAGGGCGACGATAAGTACGCCTCCGGAGATGACCGCGGAACGCACAACGGTGATGTTGAGCCACTTCGTACCACGCGAGAGCGCGAGGCCCGCCGCGACGGCGCCGGCGCCGATCGCCGACGTCAACGTCGCCAATGCCGTCGCGCCGCCAGCGTATACAGCATCGGCGAAGGCGGGGAGCATCTCCAGTGCGCCCCGGCCAAACACAGATGCCATAGCCACCAGTATCAGCAGCGCACGAATCAGTTCGTGGCTGAACGCATAGCGTGCCCCGTCGACCAGCTCCAGCCATGGATGCTTGCGCTCGGCGTCCGACGACACGGATCGCAATGTTACGATCGTCATTACGAAAATGATCGTCACATAACTGACGCCGTTGATAATGAACGCGGCGGCTACGCCCCAGACCGCAATCACCAGACCAGCAATCGCAGGCCCAACGAAGCGCGACAGATTAAACGCCACGGACGTGAACGCGATCGCGCTGTGCAACTGATCGGGTTGTACGAGGTTGGGCACGATCGACATACGAACCGGCGCATGCGCGCCGTCCAGCGTGCCTTGCACCGACGAAAGCGCGACGAGACCGACTATGCCGATACTGCCGATATAGGTCAGATAGCCCAGCACGAACATGTTCGCGAGGCTCGCCGAATTGATGAGAATCGACGTGGCGCGCCTGTCGAATCGATCCGCAAGCACTCCGAATACCGGGCCGAAGATAACCGCCGGCGCAAATTGCGTGAAGGCGACGATACCGACCCAAAGTTCCGATCCCGACAACTCCCAGGCGAACCAACCAAGCGCAACCCGATAGACCCACAGACCGTGCAGGGAGATGGTGTTGCCGATCAGATAGATCGCGTAGTTGCGATTGCGGAGCGCGGAGTGACTCACGCGATAAGTTGGCTTCGCAATATCACGATTTCAATTCCCGGACGCTGCGCGATACTGCGTGAGCAACTGCGTGTCGGTATCCGTCCAGTCCTCACCCGCCGCTCCCTGGGCGAGTTCCAGGCGTTCAACAGCGCGCGCGACGTCGCCGCGGAGAGACGAATGGCGAGCTTGTGCGCGTACGCTCGCGATCGAGTCGGACTGCTCGATCAGATAGCCGATCAGGGGTTCGACCTCGGCCAGTTCGTTGCGATCGAGTCGAAGATCCGCCAGCTTCAGAACGATGTCAGTCTGCCGCGAAACGAAACCCATGTTTTCGATGTAGTCGAGTGCATCCCGCCAGACCGACACAGCGGTCTCCTCGGACGACTGCGCGAGCGCGATGTTGCCGAGAACCTCCATCGCCTCAATCGCCTGCGGACGCAGCAGACTCAGATTTCAGAACGTTGACGATGATCTTGCCCCTCGCCCGACCGGTCTCCGAATAGCGGATCGCGTCGGGCACCTCCGCCAGCGTGAAACGGCGATCGATTACCGGAGCTACTTCCCCGGATTCCAACAGCTCCGCGAGTGTCGCGAGATCGTCGGTACTCATCGACGCAAGTAGCGTGATCATCTCCTGATCGACGAACGGCGACAGCATCATGGCTTGCAGCGGACGGACCATCGGGCCGAGCCAATCGCCCTTGCCGCCACCGACCAGCACCAGAGTCCCGTCGTCAACCAACGCCTGCCGATTCGCGGAAGGCGAATGGTTGCCGACAAGGTCGACGATCAGGTCGAACTGCACGCCGCTTTCGGTATAGTCCTCCTGGGTATAGTCGAAGACATGGTCCGCGCCAATCGACGCCACCATCTCCACGTTGCGTGTGCTGCAGACACCATGCACCTCAGCACCCCAGGACCTGGCAATTTGTACGGCAAACGTGCCTACGCCGCCCGACGCGCCGTTGATGAGCACGCGCTGCCCGGGCTGGAGATCGCCCTTATCCCGCAGCGCCTGCAGGGCCGTGATGGCCGCTATCGGAAGCGATGCCGCCTGCTCGAATGTCACGTTGTCGGGCTTGTGCGCGATCGCGCGGTCTTCCGGCATGACGACGTACTCCGCGAATGCTCCCGAGGCGCCGCCGAAGACCTGGTCCCCGACCTCGAAGCGCGAGACGTTCTCACCGACGGCCTCGACCGTGCCTGCGAAATCGACGCCGAGTCTTGGATCATTCGGCGCGCCGATCCCGGTGCCGAGACGCATCAGAAACGGCGACCCACGCATGTAGTGCCAGTCGAGGGGATTCACGCCAGCCGCATGTATCCGAACCAGCACTTCGTTTCCTGTCGGTATGGGCTTTGCGACGTCCTCCAAAGACAACACTTCTGGACCGCCGTAGCAGCGATAGACGACCGCCTGCATGGTCTCGACGCCGGACCCGATCTCCGGCGCCAGCGGGCATGCGGAATCGTGGCTAAGAACCAGGCCCAGCGACACGATAGCGATTAAGAAGACGGCGCCAATACCACTGAGTACTTTGTAGCGAAGTTTCATTCGCCGAACCCCCCGGGTCTGTTTCACCCAGTCTAACTCAGTGCACGGGCTCACTTGCGCTGGCAAGCCTCCGTTCGCTTGTCACATGCTTATTCGGGGGTGTCGCCCTGGCAGAGCGCATGGCCCATCGCGCTGCCTGTCTAGTACAAGCGGTCGTTGCGAGCCCGCTCGGCGCAATAGTTCTGTGTCCGCATCCCATAATGCGCGCAATGGCCGTTCGCCTCCATCCGCTGGCAAACCTGCACTGTCCGCGACTCATAGCGCAGGCACTCGCCCATGAACGAGCAGCCTGACACCGACGTCAGACCGACAAGCAGCAGTCCAAGTGCGGCGCGGACCCTAAACGTGTTGTTAAATAATTGCATCGTCTCTCTCCCGATTCTTGTTCTCGACATCGAGAACACACAGGAGTCGACGGTGGCGGGCCGGAATTGTCAGCGCATCGGCCATTCTTCGCTGGACCGGTCGAAACTCAGGAAACGCCGTCGGAATGGCGCGTGGAGCAATATCCGGCTCCGCCCCCGGTCAGGAGCGGGACGCGTAGTACGCGGTGACGATTGGATCTGCTTCGATGCGAGCCTGATGCCGAACAAGCCCGGGAGCCAGCTTCTCCACGATATCGCTCGGTACGTGGTCGAGGTTGCCGGAGGTCAGGGAGCGAACCTGGACGAAGACTTTGAGGTCCGCAACGGTGAGCCTGTTGTTGGCGAAATACTCTCCCCCGCCGCGCTGCAAAAGTTCTTCGAGTCCTCGAAGGAAGGTCGACAGCCAGCCATCGACCAACTTCTCCCGCGCAATGCGCAGTTCCTCGCCCTCGAGTCCGAACGATTGAACGATGTAGTGCAGGAGGTCTTCGACTGCCTCCATCGCCTCATCGCAATACAGCGCCTGCAAATCGTCTTCCGGATACAGGCCCGCCATCTTGCCGACAAAGCGGCACATCGCGTTGGACTGGGTAACGGCGACGCCGTCGATTTCCAGCACCGGCGCACAGGTGAATCGCATGCCACCGCGTTGCGCCCGAAATTCGGGAAACGAGATACGGTGGTCCTCGAAGTCGATCCCGGCAGCATGAAAGGCGATCCGAATCGGCTCGCCGCGGCCGCCGTCGAAGTCGAAATAGGTCAGTTTGTATTCTGTCATGGCACACTCCGTCAGGAACGGCAGCGTACCAGCAGATCGGGACCGCAGTGAAGGCACAGGGCGTGGAGGAGCCGTCGGGTCTAGAACTCCTCCCAATCCGCATCAAAGTCGGCGTTCGCGGCGCGCTGAGCGGGCGCTTCGGCGACGACCGGCACAATTGGGACCTCGACAAAGCCGGGGGCTTCGTCAGTCCCCGCGGCCAGCGGCATTGTGCGTTCGCCGTCACCGCCAAAGAATGAGACGAGCTTTTGCAGTCTCGCTGCTTGTTCGCCAGCAAGCTCGCTCGCGGCAGAGACTTCCTCAACTAGCGCAGCATTCTGCTGCGTCATGTTGTCCATATGTGCGATTGTCGAATTGACCTGGCTGATACCCGTGGCCTGCTCAAGGCTCGCCGTTGAAATTTCGGCGACGATCTCTGCGACTTGCTTAATGCGATCGACAATCGATTCAAGTGTTCGGCCCGATTCGTCGACCAATTGTGAGCCTCTGGCGACCTTGCTGACGCTGTCTTCGATGAGGCCTTTGATCTCCTTCGCCGCTTCGGCGCTGCGCCCGGCGAGATTCCGGACCTCGCCCGCGACGACCGCGAATCCGCGGCCCTGTTCTCCGGCGCGCGCAGCCTCCACGGAGGCGTTCAGCGCCAGAAGGTTCGTCTGGAACGCAATGTCGTCAATTACGCTGATGATGTCGGCGATCCTGCGGCTGGCCTCGTTGATCTCCGTCATCGCCCCAACCGCATCTCCGACGACGTCTCCCCCTTTTTCCGCCTGCTCCCGAGCTTTGAGGGCGAGTTGGTTGGCCTCCTGCGCATTGTCCGCGTTCTTCTGGACCGTGCCAGTCATCTCCTCCATGCTCGATGCCGTCTCTTCGAGGCTCGAAGCCTGCTGCTCAGTTCGCTGGCTCAGGTTCATATTGCCGTGATTGATCTCACGGAATGCGGTGGACACGGCTTCGGCCGACTGCTGAATACCGACGAGGACCTCGGCAAGTCTGCGCATCGAGCTATTCGCGTCTTGCTTCAGACGCTCAAAGGCACCCTGATACTCGATATCGATAGTTTGGCTGAGATCTCCGCCTGCCATCGCGCCGAAAATGCGCAGCGTGTCGTTTGTAATGGACTCGGCCAAATCCAGCAGCGCATTGACACTATCGGCCATCCGTCGCGAAAAGCCGGTCTGTTGCGTCACGTCGACCCGCTGACTAAGGTCACCCTGAACCGCACTGCTGAGAATCGTCTCCATGTCGTGCTCGAAGCTGAGCTCTTCCGTGCGGTCCTCCCACACGACGACGGCACCAAATTGGGACTGCTCCGGGCCTTCCAGCGCAGTGATCGACAACTTGAGTTGCTTGGAACCGAGATCGATCTGGGCAACGCCGGACGTCGTCAGGTCAAGCTCACTGTCGAGCATGTGAAGGTCCTGGCCGATCAAACTGTCGCCATGGAAGTCCGGTACGGTCGCGCGCACATCCGCCTCGATCCGGGCCAGAAAACCGGCGAGGGCATGGTTGACGAACACGATCTCACCTCTCGACTCCGTAACCATGACTCCAACCGTCATGCCAGCCAGCGATCTACGCTGCAGATCACGTTGCCGCGACGTCTGCTGTTCGCGCGCGTAATCTGCGAGGGCAGCGTCCGCGAGCTCGGTCAACGCATGGCCGACGTCGTCGTCTCCCGCAGACTCGTTTGCCGCGGCTTCATAATCGCGGCGCGCCAGCGCGTGGACGACACTCACATTCCTCAAGACAGCCATCTTCTGCTGTCCGCGCGTAGAGATGTGAATTACCGCCGCGATCATCAGTCCCGCTGCGCCCACCCAGACGGCGGCAAGAGGCCAGGTGCCCGTTTTCGACGCCACAGCACCAACGACCGTGCTCGCGACAAGCGCAACGGCCATAACGGCGGACGGTCGAGGGAACTTTCGGGATATTCTCATCACTCTTCCCGCTGAGCAGTTGCCTCGGTCAGATCACTGGCAACGCGAAATCCGATTAACGGAGACGCATAATTGACTCCGCCAGCATTTCTGTAAGCGGAGCGAGCAAGCGGCGGCGGGTACGCCCAAGCGGCACCACGGAATACACGCATGGAGCAGTCTCCGCCCGGGCTCGGGCTGCCGTCCGGAGGGATGTCGCTAATGGCTGAGTAGCACCCATCGACCCACTCCGCGGCATTGCCGCCCATATCGAACAGACCGAACGGGTTCGGCTCGAAGCTGGCAACTGGCGACGGCCCGAAATGCCGGTCGGAGTAACCACGAAAGCCGACCGGCCAGCGCACAGTCCCCACCCGTTCTCGGTCACCCGGCAGATTCTCGACGGTGCGGTCCGGCGAGGCATTACCCCACCAATAGCGTGTCGCTGTCCCGGCCCGGAGGGCGTACTCGAATTCGGCCTCACTGGGCAGCCTGTAGCGCCGATTCGAGATACTGGACAGCCATTCGATGAAGACCTGCGCATCGTTCCAGGATATCCGGATGACAGGAAGTTCGTCGTCGGCTTCACGTCCTCGGAAATCGTGCCGCCAGTTGACGCCGGATTTCTCGGTCATGCGGCCAGCGTTCATATCGAAGACTTCGCTCCGCCCTGCCCTTTCGATATCTGATACATAGCCCGTCGCCTCCACAAAGCGGCGGAATTGTCCGACGGAGATCTCTGTCCGGCTGAGCGCGAAGGCGGCAGCAATGCTAACCGTCTGCTGAGGTCCCTCGCGATCCGACCGCCCCGGTTCTCCGTCGGGCGACCCCATGAGAAAGTCGCCGCCGTCGACGACGACCATCTGGATACCCAAGTCGCCTTCGACGACTCGCTCTGCAAACGGGTCGGTCTGCGACCAGGACGGCATCGCGAAACACGCTGCGAGAATTGCCATAAGGCGCGAACGCCGGGTTGATGATTGCCTGTTCATTATCGCCAAGTATCCCTATTTGTATTGTCTACGTACTTCCTTGTGGCTGCCGCTCTCGCAAGCGGCTGCATCGACCGAATGTCGCAACAATGCCGGAAGCAGAGTCATTGCTCCGCCACCTTAGGCTCTGTGCCAGCCTCGGCCACCGTGCCGTTGTCATTCGCGCCATACCGAGCCTCCGTGTATTCAGCTGCGCCGCCATTGGCATTCTTTGGGGCTGGATTCGTCGCAACGGCGAAGAAAGCTGTCATTTCGTTGAGGCGTGCAGCTTCCTCTCCCATCAGCTCGCTCGCCCTCACGGCAACGTCGGCTAGCTCGGCATTCTTGGCGGTCAACTTATCCATTGAGGCAATCGACTGATTGACGTCGTCGATCTTGACCGTCTGCTCCTGAGAAGAAGCAGAGATATCCGTGACGATGTCCGCGACTTCGATGACGGCGGTGACGATTTCCTCCAGCGTCTGTCCGGAGTCGTGCACGAGCCGGGAACCTTCTTCGACTTTCCTGACGCTGTCCTGAATCAAGTCGTTTATTTCCTTCGCGGCCTGCGCACTGCGACCGGCGAGGTTCCGTACCTCGCTGGCAACTACAGCGAATCCTCGGCCCTCTTCGCCGGCGCGCGCGGCTTCCACCGCGGCGTTGAGTGCCAGCAGGTTGGTCTGAAATGCGATCTCATTGATGACGTTGCTGATATCCGCGATCTGGCCACTTGCCGCATTGATCTCGTCCATCGCCCGCACAGCCTGGCCAACAACCGCGCCGCCTCTCCTGGCAGTGTCGCTCGCCTCCTCGACCTGGATCTTCGCGCGCTGAGCGTCGCTCGCGTTCTGGCGAACCATGGCGGTCATGCTTTCCATATTCTCAGACGTGGTGCGAAGATTTGTCGCTTGGTCCTCGGTCCGGTGACGCAAGCTCTGATTGCCGCTCGCGATATCGGTTGCCACCGCCGCAACCGAGTCGCCGGAATTCTTGATTGCACTGATGACATCCGTCAGCTGTGACACCGTCGAATTGATGTCCGATTGGAGGGCGGCGAAATCGCCCTCGTATTGACTGGTACTGGTTGTATTTAGGTCGCCGTGCGCCATCGCCCCGATAACGCCGGAGAACTCGCCCAACGGCCGAGTGACGGCATCGAGAGTCTCATTGATGCCGACGACCAACTCGCGCCACGCGCCTGCGAACTCTTTGGGGTTACCGCGCTCCTCGAGATTGCCGGACTGCGCAGCAGACGTCATCGCGGCCACCTGATGAATCAGCCCATTCATCATCGACGCGAGCCTGTTGAGGTTCTCTTTGATGAGGTTGAATTCGCCACGATACTCACTGTCTATAGCCGGCGGTATGTCGCCCCGCGAGATCCTCTCGACGTAATTTGCCGTCACGTCGATCGGTGCAACAAAGGCATCGATAAGCTCATTGATATTCTCGATCAGCTGCGCATAGGCTCCCTGGAATTTATCCGGTTCGCCGCGGACACGAAGCTCACCGGCACGGACTGATTCGATCAACCCATGGACCTCACTGGTAAGGGCATTGATCGTGCCGGTGACATGATTCACACGGCGAACCATCTTCCCCATTTCGTCACTCGAAACCGAACCGAGTTCGGTCGATAGATCGCCGGACGCGAGCGCGTTGATGCCATCGACAGTAGTCTGGATGGACTGTGACGCGACGCGAATAATCAGAATCGAAATCGCGATTAGCAAAAAAAGTGATATTGCTACGACAAGCACCACCAGAAACGTCGAGGAGCGCTGATTCGAGCGAGCCTCGGATATCGCCGTCGAGACGTCTTCGACGTCTCGGGCTGCCAGCGACTCGATCGCCGCCAGCAGGTCCAAGTGCATATCTGATATGGCCTGCAGATCAGCATAGGTACTCATGCCAGCGCTGCCGTCGATGACCCGCTGGGTGCTTACGCGGGCGAGATCATAATAGCTCGCAAACTCGGATTGCAGCTGAACCAAAGGAGTGGTGTCTACGACCGTGTTTTCCTCTCCCGCCTCCATCAGCGCAATGAACCGGTCGCGCATGCCATCGATGTCCCGAATGAATTCCGCATCGGCCATCGCCGCGGCATCCTGGAACGCAAGCTGTATCGCCTCCAGTTCATCGTACAATTGCCGGTTCAGCTCGAGAGACGAGTAGTAGCCCGTCTCGACGTCTTCCAGCAGCGCGATGCCCTGCCTGCCAGTCGTCCAGGAAATGACGAGGATGATCACGAATGAGAGCGCGGCCATGGCCGGCAGCATGGCGATCTTCACCGCGAATTTGGAGTTCTTTAGCATAGTCTTGCAGCCGACCTCATCACTTGCGTGCCAGTCGTTCCAGGTGTCCGGTTTGGTTATCGGCCATGGCCGCCGCTCCTTTAGCGATTCAAGAATCCGGCCACTCACCCGATAGTGGTAAGTGGGGCCGTTGCTCCGGTTTGGATCCGACCTACGGTTGCGGACCGTCGGCGCGTCGGCGCGAGAATTTGCTTGGAGCGAGAACACCTATGTCTCTCGACAAGGACATGCAGGAGATCCTCGAGATCTTCTTCGAAGAGTGCGCAGAGGGGCTCGACGTCATGGAGTCGGGCTTGCTTGGCCTCGATATCGGCGCGGCCAACCTCGACGTCGTCAACGATATCTTTCGTGCGGCCCACTCGATAAAGGGCGGCGCTGCCACGTTCGGGTTTCTCGAAGTGTCCGACTTCACTCACGGCGTCGAGACTCTACTCGATCAGATTCGAGCCGGCGAGCGTCCAATCAGCGAAGAAATTGTCGAGATCCAGCTGGCGTCAGTAGATTGTCTCCGTGGAATGCTGGACTCCATCAGGAGCGGTGAGGCGATCGATGCGCCGCAAGCTGCCGATATCCAAGGCCGAATCAAGACGATCCTTGCCAGCGCGGTCGGGGCACCTCCTCCGAACGCTCCCTCCGCGGTCAGCAGCTCCCGGTGGAAGGTTACGTTTAAGCCGTCTCGCGGACTGTTCAGGAACGGAACTGACCCACTACGGATCTTTGAAGAGCTCGAACGTTGCGGCGATGTCGAAGTTGAGTGTGACACTGAGGAATTGCCGTCTCTCGCCGACCTCGACCCCATGGAATGTAATCTAACGTGGAACGCTCACGTAGTGACCGATCGCGGCCGTGCGGCCATCGAAGAGGCGTTCGCCTGGGTTACGGACGACTGCAGCGTTGACATCCTGGACGTTACATCTGCTACAGGCAAAGCAACGCCGGAGACACCGCCATCTGAAACCTCAGGCACGCTCGGCAAGCCGACTACGGCGGCCACGTCGAACAAGGAATCAGGCTCGATTAGAGTCTCCGTCGACAAAGTCGACACGCTGCTCAATCTGGTCGGCGAACTTGTCATCACGCAGTCAATGCTCAAACGCTGTGGCGAGGACTACAGTCCCGATAGTATTGGCGACCTTCAGGACGGCCTGATCGAACTCGAGCGATATACGCGCGAGTTACAGGAAAGCGCGATGCAAATACGCATGCTCCCGATAAATGTGAGCTTCAGCCGCTTCCCGCGACTAGTCCGTGACCTGTCAACGAAGCTGGGTAAGAAGGTTGAATTGCGTTTCTCCGGCGAACAGACAGAACTCGACAAGAACGTCATGGAAAAGATGAGCGATCCGCTCGTCCATCTCGTTCGCAACTCGCTTGACCACGGCATTGAAACGCCCGAGGCACGGTTAGCTGCCGGCAAGCCGGAGACCGGAGTGCTTCACCTCAGCGCATCGCACGAGAATGGCAACATCGTCATTCGTGTCGAGGACGATGGCGCGGGCATCAATCGAGAGAAGGTGCTGGCGCTCGCGATCGAACGCGGCCTCGTGAGTCAAGACGAGCAACTAAGTCACGCCCAGATCGACAATCTCATTTTCCATGCGGGCTTCTCCACCGCCGACGCGGTCAGCGACGTTTCCGGACGCGGCGTTGGTATGGACGTTGTTCGTAATAACATCAAGGAACTCAGCGGCCGCCTCGAAGTCGCTTCAAATCCGGGCCTCGGCTCGGTCTTCTCCATCTGCCTGCCGCTGACGCTTGCGATCCTCGATGGTCAGCTTGTCCGCATCGGTAACGACGTATTTATCTTCCCACTGCTTTCGATCGTGGAAACCGTGCAGGTATCCCGGAAACAGGTCAATGACATCGTCGGTGCCGGCCATGTGTTCCGATTGCGCGACCGGTATATCCCGGTTTCCCGACTGCGTGACGTGTTTAACCTCGACGCACCGGATCAAGAAAAAGAGTCCGAGTTGCTGGTGGTGGTCGAGAGCGACGGCTACACAATGGGCATGTTTGTCGACGACCTGCTCGAGCAACAACAAGTCGTCATCAAGAGCCTCGAGGAGAACTACCGCATCGTTAACGGCATATCCGGGGCAACTATTCTCGGCGACGGGCGAGTCGCGCTGATCGTCGACACGCCCAGCCTCATGCAACAACTCGTCAATACGAACTCCATCAATCTCAAGAGCGGCAGTGCGGCCGCATAGGAAGTACGATGACCACGAACAGCAACGCCGCAGCAGACGAATTACTACATGACGACTCCAATCAGTACCTGACGTTCATCGAGACACGAGAAACCACAGAGCTTTCGGCAGACATAGTGGGCACAGGAGTCTGGGGCGTGATGTTCTCACCGGACAGCTCGCTGCTTGCCCTGGGGACATCGCGCGGTGATGTGATAGTTGTCAAAGTCGAGAGCCCGAGTCAGGACCGGATTGTCGGCATGGTCGTCGATGGCGTCTCCGAGGTGTACTCAGTTGCCTCCAACGACATTCAGCCAGCGCCAGAATTCGGTGGCGACGTCGATACGAAGTTCATCAAAGGGCTGTCCACCGTCGATGAGAGAATGTTGATACTTCTCGATATCAACGAACTCCTGAACGAGAGCATAGCGACGGACGGCGAGCTCGTAGAACCTGCCACGTCCGCATCCGACTAGGCAACGACCAGTCATGGCTGTCAAGAAGAAAGCGACAAAGAAGATCCGCGCGCGGAAGAAGCCTACACGCGGGAAGACCGCACGGAAGAAGCGCTCCGAACCGGCCGAGTCGAAATCGGACAGCGGCGAGGCTTTCTTTATCCTGCTTGATGCGCCGCCGGCGCCCGCGACAGTCAACGCGATTCAGCTACCGGTCGATTGCAGCGTCGACAACATCAGTGAGTTGCACGAGACGCTCACCCTGGCGCTGTCCAGGGGCGAGCCGATCACTGTCGATGCCTGCGCGCTGAAACATCTCGATGGCGCGTCGCTGCAACTGCTGTACGCGTTCGCACGTGACGCGGTCGATGGCGGGCTGGCTGTCGAATGGAAAAACCCGCCCGACAGGCTGGGGCAGGCGGCGGCGAGTCTTGGACTGGCGGCGCATTTGCCGCCCAACTGAGAATACGATGTCCTTCGAAATCGCGAACTCTGGGCCCGAGAAGATCTGGGACCGACATCTGGACACGCACGTACTTCGCATACTACCTGGCCAATTCCATGCATCCGAGAAGGATGTTGTGCTTACGACGGTACTTGGCTCCTGCGTTACTGCATGCATTCGCGATCCAGACCGTGGCGTCGGCGGTATGAATCATTTCCTGCTGCCCACGATGCCGAATGGTGCGTCGATCACCGCGGGGGGCGCGGCGCGTTACGGCAACCATGCGATGCGCTTGCTGATCGATAGGATTGTTCAACTTGGCGGGCATGCCGACCGGCTGGAAGTGAAGGTTTTCGGCGGCGGCCGGATCGTC
>CALZMR010000040.1 GCA_945788575.1 uncultured Woeseiaceae bacterium | reverse complement strand
AAGCCCAGACCCGGCGTCGCATCCAGCGCCGCGTTGACGAGTGCGATCCCTTCATCCACAGCGCCGACAAGTATCAGCTGCACGCCGTGAATACCCTGCATGAAGGGATTGAACGGATCCAACTCACGCGCAATTCGCATATGCTCGTTACTGGCCTCTGCGCGGCCCTGAGTTGCAAGAAAGTGCGAGTAGAACATGTGGCCTTCGGCATAGTTCGGCTTTAGCTCGAGGGCGCGCTGGAACTCGGCTTCGGCGGCTGTCCAATCGTAGTCATAAACCCAATAGCCCAATGCCAGCCCCATGTGCGCCTCTGGCAACGAACTGTTTAGCTCGAGCGCACGCAATATGAAGGCTCGGCAGCGAGGCTCGCCGTCCCGAGGCCGAATCAAGCCAGCCTGCAACTGAAAGCGGCATAGCCGATTGAGGCCCCAATGGCCAAGCGAATTCGATGGGTCGAGTTCGACGGCTCGCTCGTAGTATCGCTGAGCGAGCTGCATGTCCTCGGGAGTGAATAGCTCGAGATGAAAATTGCCCTTTAGGTAGGCCTCGTAGGACTCAGCTATGACGGCAGGCGCACCCATGAGTGAACGCTCTTCATCCCTCGTCAGCACAATCTGCACTTGCTCTGCTATGGCTCTGGTGATGTCTGCCTGTAATCGCAAGACGTCGGTGAGATCGCGTTCATAGGTCTCCGTCCAGAGGTGCGAGTCGTCGGCGGCCTCGATCAGCTGCACGACGATTCGGATTCTGTCCCCCGCTCGGTATACGCTTCCCTCGATGATCTTTTCGACGTTCAGTTCGCGAGCGATGTCCGGCAGGCGCTGGTCGGTTTCCGCGTAAGCAAGCGTCGAGGTGCGCGAAATCACCCGCAGCCCGCTGATTCGCGAAAGCTCCGTAATCAACGCATCGTGCATGCCGCTGACGAACCAAGCCTGTTCGGGATCGCCTGAAAGATTCTCTAGAGGCAACACGGCGATCGACATAGGCTCGCTTGTCGACCACATGCTCTCGCCTCGAATCTGCAGCGTAAGCTGCCAAGCCATAGCAAGGCCCACCGCCGCCAGCGCCGCGATGATCGCGTAGTCACCCCGTCTCAACTCTATTCCGGCGCTTGAGTCCGGGGCACGTGGCGGCGTTCGGGCGATACCGTCTACGGTTACGTCAAAAAACCAGCTAAAGGTGACAACGAGCGGAAAACACAGGAAGGCGCCCAGCCAGACGTAACGTATGGCTCCAGCGGGAACGTCGAGCGCCGGAAAAGCCTCGCTGAATACCTGCACCACTACCCAGGCGACCACAATGTAGACACCCGCGACACGGAATACACGGCGGCGGCGTAACTCCCTGATTAACCGTAGCAAGGGCCCGCTCATGTCCTCATTATGCACTGCGGCCCGGCGCCTCGCGCAGTCATTGCCTGACTGCGGCCGGGATTTCGAACCGCCCTCGCCCGTGAGAACGCCAGACCGGCCGCTTGCGGTAAACTTACCCTGACAAGTTCGAGGCGCCACCGTCTATACAAACAATGCCGTCCGGGCATTTCGGAACGGTATATTGCTTCCAGGGCTCGTGCTTGTAAGGATCTTCGTGATGCGGGAGACAAGAATGACATCGGCAAATTACAGGAAGTTCTTCGTTCTTTTGATGCTGTGCATGGCTTTCTCAGCCAATGCTCAGGACCCTATCGACTTCGGCGACGACAGCAGCGAATGGGCGAACGACGGTGAATGCGACGATCCGCGCTTCGACGGTGAGGGTGTCGCCTCTATCCTCATCGATGCTGACCTGTATCGGGACGCAACCGACTGCCGCAACCTCTACGACCGCGGGCTGATCGACCTGCGGGAAGTTTCTCGGGGGCCGATGCCGGCCGGCAACCGCATCGAGCGCGGCCAGCTCGCAGCCGGTGACGAAACGCTCCGGTCGGGCGAGTACGCCGACATCTACACGTTTCGCGGAGAAGCAGGCCGGCAGGCCATCATTGACGTGCGCTCGCAGGAGTTTGACACCTACCTGATGGTCATCGCACCGAGTGGGGAGCAGGTAGACAACGACGACCACGAGGGCGACCGGACGCGATCGCTCGTATCGTTGGCGCTCAGCGAGAGCGGCACCTACCGCGTTTACGTCACGAGCTATCAACCCGGTGAGCGAGGCAACTACACGTTGTCTATCAACGCACAGACCGAATCGACCGGCGCCGCAGTTCTCAATGAGAGCGGTGTTCTGCAGCAGGGTGACGAAACGCTCCGCTCTGGCGAATATCTCGATTCCTACAACTTTCAGGGGGTGCCCGGGCAACGCGTGCATATCGAGCTGATGTCGAGCGACTTCGACACCTACCTCATTCTGGTGACGCCAAGCCACGAGCAGATCGAGAATGACGACGCTAACGGTGATACCAGCCGAAGTTTTATCGAGGCCGATCTGACCGAAGCCGGCACCTACAGAGTGGTCGTCACCACCTACGAGCCGGGCGAACGCGGTGCCTACCGGCTGACGCTCAATCCTGCCGACGCAAGCCCCGGTGACTTCGAGCCCGATAGTGTTGTCGGCACACAACCGGCCGTCGGGCGAGACACGGTCGAAATCACGGTTGGCCGCGCGACGGCAGGCCGCCTGACGACCAGCGACGGGCTGCTCGGCAATGGCGAGCACTATGATATGTATCTATTCGACGCCAGTGCTGGCGAAGACATCGAGATCGAACTCGCATCATCCGAGTTCGACACGTACCTCGTTGTGGAAAGCCCCAGCGGTCAGACATTCGAGAACGACGATTTCAATGGCAGCGTTGAACAATCGATGGTCAGACTGACGGCTCGTGAAACCGGCCGCTACAGGGTCACCGTGACATCCTATGCCGCTCAGGAAACGGGACAGTATGAACTCATTGTCAACACTGCTCCGGCAGGCCGGATTTACGGCGTGTTCGTTGGTATCAGCGACTACCCCGGGGAAGACGCGGACCTCATGTACACCGCCGAAGACGCGCGCAGAGCTCATTCCGCAATGGTCACAGCCGGTATGGATCCCAACGATGGCTTCATACTGACCGACTCAGAGGCCACAGCCTCGAATCTGGAAGCGACAATGGGACGCATCTCGGCCATTTCGGGACCGAACGACATGGTGGTCTTCTTCTACTCGGGTCACGGGGATCGCCAGATTCGTCCCGACGGCCCGCAGTTCCCGATGGATCCGGACGCTCTCGACGAAACGCTCGTACTCTATGAGGGCGAGGTAACCGACGATCAGCTCGCCGACATGTTCTTCACTGTGGAAGCCGAGACAACGCTCATTGTCCTCGATGCCTGCTTCAGCGGCGGCTTCGCCAAGGACCTGATCTCGGTGCCCGGGCGCATGGGCCTGTTCTCGTCGGAGGAAGACGTATTGTCCGCCGTCGCGCATAAATTCCAGGCGGGTGGCTATCTGTCGCTCTTTTTCAGCGAGGCGGTCGCGGAAGGACTTGCCGATATCAACGACGACGGCGGCATCACCGCACATGAGCTTAGTGAGTACATCCATGCTCGCTATCGCAGCGAAGTCATGGGCAAGGCGGCAGGCGCAAACGAAGACAATTACGTACGACTGAGCGACCTGGGCTACCAGCACCTGGTTGTCGACCGTGGCGGCGTAGAAAACGACAAGATCCTGTTTGCCGTACGCTAGTCCGATGAGGCAACGTATAGCCACGCAAGCAGGACGGATAGCGGATTCCTGCTCGGGAAATCTACGTTCTGCACTACCGGGAAGATGTGCGAGTTTATAAGGAATTGTCCGAGGCTATTGGTTGCCTTGTCGCTGTTCGCCGCCTACGGCGCGAATGCCCAGAATATGGTCGGCTCCGGTGAACCCGGAAAAGACTAGCACCCAACGGAGATCGTCAGAGGCTGCAAGCGCCCGGAAACCCCGGAGTCTGTTCGCTTTCGAGTAAGGTCTCGTAGTCCGACGAATCGTCGCGCAGCCCCGCATCGCGGGGCTGCGTTCTTAGTTGGCCGCTACTCGCACTCGGGATAGAAATCCGCGGTGCCGCCCAACTCAGCCCCGGTTAGCCGCGTCTGGCGATCCTGGGATTCGGTCATCACGGGATAGTAGTCGCCCATCTTCTCCAGAACTGCGCCCGCAAGGCCGGCGCCGGCCATCGAACCGATGCCCATGCTGTCCATCACATCGCGGTAGAGCTCGAACATACCCTGCATCGCGCCACCAACAATGCGTCCGCCTTCGACGTCGTCAATGTCTGCCGCCCACACTGATGTTCGAAAGCGATCCGTACCCTCTTCATAGACGATGAATCCGCTGGTGTCGTAGTCGCCGATCGTTCGATCATCGCCGGTCTCCTCGACGATCATCTCTCGGGGCTGCTGCATCATCGATGCCATTGCGCCGCTACCGGCCATGCGCTCCTCGAGCATGCGCGCCATTGCAGGATCCTGTCGCCGCATTTCTTCCAGGGCAGCCTGCATCTCCGCCTGCGCCGCTGCCATCTGCTCGCGGTAGTCTTCCATGCCACCGGGCGGCATGCCCGGCATCTCCGACATGTCAGCACTCAGTACCTGGCACTGATCGCCGTCGAAGACCAGCATCCGCCCCTCTGCGGCCTGGAAGACCATCAGCCCTTGCAACGCACCGCGGCTGAACGCTGTATCTGCCTGCCCGCCTGCCGCGCTCCCCGACGAGGCCGTGGCATCGGCGCCATAGGTCTCTACGCGAAGGTTGCCAGCGTCGTCGGCGTAGATCACGGAATAGGTCTCCGGCGTTCCGGAACTCCCCAGCTCAAGAGATTCGTGGCGAGCCACGTCCGCCAGAGCGAGCTGTGAGCAAGTGAATATCAAGGCTGAAGCAATGAAGATTCTTGCGGCCATGGGGGCCCCCTTATATTTGGTATGTATTCAGCATAGGTGCCGAGACCGGCTACCGCAATCCGCTGCTCAGTATCGCCCCGGGCCTTGTCACGCCGCACCTACACACGCGAGAATCCTTCAGCATGATGACCGAGCGGACGCCGTAGGGGGCTGCGAGTGATTTCAGAGTGGCTGGGAATACCGGCGGCGTTCGTGGCGTGGGCGTTCGCGCTCTACGTATTCGTCGTCGCACCCCCCACCCGTGGCGCTCGCTTCCTGGTCGCGATGCTCGTCATCGACGGCATCGCCGTGATCTCAAGCTACGACAACGCGGCGCACGTCGAGGCGACTCTTGGCGCACTCGGCCTCGGCATGGAGCCATGGAGTGCGATCCATCAAGCCTCCGACTGGGCGCTGATTGCCGTCTATCTGCCCTTTCTCGGTCTGACGCTCGAGTCGCCATTGGTGCGGCCGCTGAAGAGTCCGTTGATCCGGAACGGCCTGATGTATGCCGGACTTGGCATCGGGCTCGCGATGTTCGTCCTGCCGTTGGAGGTTCGAGAGCACTTCCGAGTGCCGTTCTATGTCGTCATCTGCGTCGTACTCGCATGGGGTTTCATTGCGGCCATTCATACCTGGGCGACGGCTACCAGTGAGGCCAAACGCGAGCGTGCCAGAGCCTTTACGCTGGCATTCGGCATTCGCGACGTACTGTGGACCTTCACGTTTGCGATGAACACACTCTACTATTACGGCATTCTCGGAGAAGGCTTCTCCGATGAGACCGGCTTCATGCCAGAGATCGTGCCGTTCGCTTACGCAGCTGCATTGATCCTGTACGTACCGCTGGTTGCCTATGGCGTGCTGCGAGTACAGCTCTTCGACGTCGATCTGCGGATCAAGCGCACTCTCAAGCGCAGCACGATTGCGGCTGCATTCGTCGCCACGTTCTTTGTAGTTTCCGAACTCGCCGGCGAGATTCTGTCCGCCCAACTCGGCACCGTGCTCGGGGTCGTCATTACGGGCACGCTGATCTTCTTCCTCGACCCCATTCAACGCGCCGCGGAGAGACTTTCCAATGCGGCAATGCCAAATACCGTGCAGACGCCTGAATATGAGAACTATCGCAAACTGCAGGTCTACGAGTCAGCGCTGCAGGCAGCGCTCGAGGACGGCCACATCAGCAGTCGCCAGCGTCGCGTGCTCGACAGCATGATTCAATCGATGGGAATCGACGCGCAGATCGCGGAGCGCCTGGAGCATGATGCCATGGCGCAACCTACCGGCTGAGCTTCCGCCGATTGGCCGGAATCCGGAACTCTGCACATTCAATTCCGTCCGCTGGATCGGCGGCGCTATTCGCGGTTGGCGGCACTCATTTCGAGCGCGGATCCGATGCGCGCTCCGCTTGCTGTTCGCTCGGCTCTCTCTCGTCGAACAGGACGCGGATCTTTTGAGTCTCCAGCGTACTCCAACGTGGGTCCACTATGTGAACACGGTTTCGGCCCGCATTTTTCGCTGCGTAACACGCGGCATCGGCAAGCCGCAGGATCGATTCCGCATCTTTGACGGCGTCGGTCGGCGCGACGCCGATACTGACGCCGACACAGTAGTATTCAGTGCCCCAGGCAAGCCTGTAGCTGGTCACACGGCTCCGGATTTTCTCAGCGATCTCTCGTCCTTTTTCGAGGGAGCAGTCGTGGAGGAAGACGCAGAATTCGTCGCCACCGATTCGGCCGCAGAGATCGTCTCGCCGGACGGAGCCTTTGATGATCTGACCGATATCCGTCAGTAGCTTGTCGCCCGCCGCGTGACCCGCAACGTCGTTCACTTCCTTGAAGCGATCAAGGTCACAGAACAGCACGACGTGACCCTCGTGAGCACCTGCAAAGATCGAGGCGAGAGCAGTCTCCATTTCCGAGCGCCTGAGAAGACCGGTCAGCGAATCAAAGCTGGCCTGCTCCTGAAGCCGATCTTTGGCCGCGTGCAAGGACCTCAGCAGGCTTCCGACGAACGGCGACACGACCAACATGGCGAGCAGAATGTTCAGCGACAATTCCGGCTGACTTCTCCAGTACTCGCTGGAGAAATAGACGATCAGGAAGCCCGATATGCATAGCGCGGCACAGCCATACAGATAGGCCACTCCATAGCGGAAACCGTTGCCGATCGTGATCCACAGGTACACAACGGCGACGGCAGCACCCACGCTATTGCCGAAGTACATGGCCAACGAGATTGCGGCAACGTCGTGGATCATCCCGACCAGACGCCGGGGAACAGATGCCATCGGCCAAAGAACGATCGCAGCGAAGATGGCTATCGAAACGGATATTGAAGTGAGTCCGAGAATCCGGGCGGACTGCACGCTGCTTGCGTCGGCGCGCGCTGCGAATACGGGCGAGAAGAAGTAGACGAACACGATCGAAACGAACACGATGCGGACAATTGCTTGCCCATGTTCGCTGTCGGTGCGGTCGGCGAGACGTGCTCGCATTGTTTCTATCAGCGGCATCATGCCCTGTGTGCTTCGCGTTGAGTCCTTCCCTGCGAAGTACGTATCGGCAGGGCACCATGGAACTTTAGTCCTCGCTTGGATATACCGTCCGCCGGAAGGCGGGTAAACTCGATGCGGACTACATGCTCAGGACTACGGATGAATCCCTTCAAGAAGCGTCACGGCCGTCTGGTGCCGCCCGGACTCGAGATGCAGATTCTTAGGTTGTTGCCGCGCGTTACGCTGATCGGCGCGCTGATGCCCGTCGCACTGTCAGTGCTCGTTCGCGTCATGCCGCCTCAGCCCGGCGTCGATGTCGATAAACATATCAAGAGCGTCGACATCTTCGCGATCGCGACCGAGATCACCTTCCTCACAGCCATGTTCACGGTCGCCATCGGCGCAGTCATTGTGCACGTCATGAAGGGGCCGGCATACATGGCGGACTCATACCCGGTCCCGCATTCGGATCGGCCGGTGCGTGACGCATCTGCCGACGAGGACCGTCAGTAAACCAAGGGACGCCAATGAGCGGCATGCGAAGCAAAGGACGCATTACGTCCTGGCATGACGACAAGGGCTACGGGTTTATTACGCCTCTGGATGGAGGCAAGAAAGTCTTCGTCCATGTCAGCGCCTTTAGCAATCGCAATCGACGACCAGCAGCCCAGGACATCGTTTCTTACGCGCTGTCTACGGACAATCAGGGCAGGCCCTGCGCCGCGGACGCCACTCTTCCGGGCGACAAGCTGCGGCAACGTACAGCTCGGAAGGCGAGCCGACCCTCAATCGCGATTGCCTTGCTGTTCCTCGGGGCCATCGGCGCCCTGTCGTTCGCTGGCCGCCTGCCCATGCTGATTTTCGCTGGCTACGTCGTTCTGAGCGCGATCACTTTCGTTGCATACGCGCTCGACAAGTCGGCCGCACGCAGCGGCGGATGGCGGACCCAGGAAGGCTCCCTGCAGTTGCTCGGCCTGTTAGGCGGATGGCCCGGTGGACTGCTCGCTCGGCAACTGCTGCGGCACAAATCGAAGAAGGCGTCATTTGGACGTGTCTTCTGGGCCACGGTGCTTATCAACTGTACGGCACTGATTTGGCTGGCCGCGACCGGCCGGCTATCTGTATCTGTCCTCTAGATCTCTACGATCGAGGCTTTGCACGTCAATCGTCGCCGGCCGACGACTGCGACACGGCATGCCCACCAAACTGGTTGCGCATCATTGCCAGCAGCTTCGCAGCAAAATCCTGTTTACCCTGAGTCGAAAATCGGGCCATGAGCGCAGCGGTGATGACAGGGGTGGGAATACCCATTTCGATACCGGCAATCGACGTCCAGCGACCTTCTCCGGAGTCCGCGACGACCGGCTCGATGGCCGACAGATTCGAATCTTCCGCAAGTACCTCGTGGGTCAGGTCGAGCAGCCAGCTGCGGATGACGCTGCCGTGACGCCACACCTCGGCAATATCGGCGATATCGAGGTCGAAGTCGTCACTTGCCTCGAGAAGCGAGAAGCCCTCCGCGTAGGCCTGCATCATCCCGTACTCGATGCCGTTGTGGACCATTTTGGTGAAATGGCCGCTGCCCACACCGCCAGTGTGCAGCCAGCCGCGATCGGCGGCCGGCGCCAGCACCTCGAGTGCCGGCTTAAGTATCCCGACCGCTTCAGCCTGTCCGCCGACCATTAGGGTGTATCCGTTCTCTAGCCCCCACACTCCGCCGGAGACACCGGCGTCGACGAAATCGATCCCCGACTCGGAGAGGATCTCTCCGCGGCGCACTGAATCCTTGTAGTTCGAGTTCGCGCCGTCGACGATCAGATCGCCGGTCTCGAGCAGCCCCTTCAACTGATTGATCGTCGTCTCGGTTGCCTCTCCGGCCGGCAGCATGAGCCAGACGATCCGGGGCGGCGAAAGTAGCTCCACCAAATGCTCGGAAGACTCGGCAACGATCAGGCCGCACGCGTCGGCGAGCGCCTGGGCCTCGGCGACGTCCCGGCTGTAGCCGACGACCTCAATCTGCGCGCCGCGCAGCCGTCGCGCCATATTGCCGCCCATCTTGCCCAGCCCGATCATGCCTATCTTCATCGCGTTCCTCCGGATTCAAAAGGATCTCAAGACGCTACTGAAGGGCTCTCCGAAGCGCCGCGTAAGCATGATAAGGCATGGTTGGCCAGCAGCGGGTGAATGATGGATGACGGCGGCTGGACCGCGAACGAGGAGGTGTCTGAAACCAAACGGCCTGTTTCCGGCATCTAAACTGACAATAGGAACTCATCGATGCACAGAACCGTGCGAATTCTGGCGGCTGCAACCCTGCTGCTGTCCGCCACGGCTGTGCACACTGACGATGATGCCGCGCTGCGGCACAATTACTGACCGAGCACTAAGATATGAAGATACGAACCAAAGTCATTCTGATCGGACTGGCCATCGTGGTCGCTGGCGCCGGCTTCGCGCACTGGTACTACGGCGATCGCAGCCGCTTCACGACGGAGCCCGAGTTCAGCGATCTGGGACGCAGCGTGTCCGGCAACGATCTGATCTCGGATTTCGACCCGGCCGCCGTATTGAGCTTCAGTGACGATTACCGCTATCTCGGCGGCCAGAAGTTCATTCTCTATGGCGTCGCGGACACGGAGCAACACTTCTTCGTCGAGACCACTGATGATGACGTACTGAAGAGTGTCTATTGGATTCAGTACGAAGCCTATCTCCCCGGCAAATCGTGGACCTACGATTACGACGACTCGCCGCTGAGAGTGACGCTGGGCGACTACGAGTTCTACACGGACACCACGGCATTCGAGTTCGATCCGGACATTGAGCGTCGCCGGGGAACGGACGGCGCCATGGCCAGGCAGTTTCTTGCCAGCCACGGTTACGTATATCCGCGAAACAATGCCTACGCGCGCCTCGTGTATCTAACGGACGAGTCGCGTCAGAAAGAACTGATGATCATCTTCATCGACGATCTGGAAGACTATGGGTATACGGCTCAAGAACTGACCGAGGATGGGACGAACGTCGACCAATGGCCCGATGTAGAACAGATGTTGCTTGATCGAATCAGGGAGACGCTGATCGCTACCGCCAGCAACGGCGACAACTAAGTCTGATCTGCTGCCACACTGGCCGCGGCATCATCGCCGCAGGTCGGCGCAGATCGAATATCACCGGCGATCTGATCGGCCAGCGCCTGGAGGGCGTCTCTCAGTTCGTCTACCGCGTTAGCGTAACCATCGGTGGTCAGGCGGCGAGAAAGACTGAAATCTCTTCGCTCGTTCGCATCGCCCGACACTATCCAGTAGCGCCCGCTTACAAGGACCTGCGACTGGTAGGTCGGATGGAAGGCGTCGAACTCGATGCGAACACGGCATTCCGCGTCGCCGGTCCAGCGGCCCGACTCGCGCTCTACCTCAATACCGTCGGTTCGTTCGTCGATGTCGCGCGCGAGTACCTTGGCAATAGCCTCGTCCAACGGCTCGGCCCAGAAATGATGGCTAGCGGACTCGATGCGGTTCGGCCCCACCTGCATCGAAAGGCCGCGGCCGCTCAGGTATCGCGGTAGCTCGATTGGACCTACCACAAGGTGCGCCGCAACGTCTTCGACGTCATCGGCCGGAACGCCGGCCGCCAGCACGAGACTATAGTAGTGGTCGTCGACCACTTCGCTCGATCCGCAAGCAGTCAGACTAACGAGAGTAAGGCCGATGAAGAGTACTCGTGCACGGCTCATTCGCGGGCTCCCTGAGGTTCCGGATCTTCGTCGTCCGGACCACCAAATATCAAACTGTTAGGTCGCTGCCTTAGATTCCTGAGGACCGGCTCCAGCTCCAGGAGGGTCTGCTCGAGCGAACGCATCGTGCGCTGGATGTCCTCGTGCGTCTGCGAGCCCTCGGAGAAGTCTTCCGCCAGCCCCTGGAATTGAAGCAATGTGTCGTCGAGACTCTGGACGATGTTCTGTGTCGCCTCGTCGGTCAGCAGCACTTCCATTTCGGCCAGCGTGGCGGTGATCTGATCGAGTGCGTTGAGCGCGCTGGTCGTCATCTCGTCGAGCGGCAGTTCATTGAGACGTTCGACCGTATCGGCGACGCTGTCCATCAGTCGGCCGACCTGCCCGCCCACTGACGGGATGACCGTGATGCCCGCAAAGGTCTCCTCTGGATGCGGCTCGTGCTCGAAATACTGAAGTTCGACGAACTTACGGCCCGTCAACAGGTTGCCCATACCGATGCCGCCATGCAGGCCCCGCGTGATCAAGTCGTCGATCTGCGCCTCGGCTTCCATTGCGGCTCGCTCGTCATCCTCGAAGCCGAAGCGCGCGGGAACCAGCTCGACAAGCACGGGGATCATCGAGTCCGCGTCCAACAGGTTGCCGACTTCCTCGTAATCGATATCCGTGCGAAGCACCTCACCGACACGAACACCGCGGAATTCGACCGGCGCCCCCGGCCTCAGACCTCGAATGGAGTCCTCGAACAGAATCACATACTGCAGCGATTGCTCGTAGTCACGCTCATAGATCGAGCTTTCGCGGGGGTGGATCGTGAAGAACGCACGACCCTTGATGCGCTCGCCCAATGGCTGACCTACTGGCACGTCAAAGGACACTCCGCCACCAACCAGCGTCGTCAGAGGCGGTACCTCGAAAAGAACGCCGTCGGCCGACAGCTCTATGTTGAGACCGGCGGAGAACCAGAACTGCGTTGTGGTCGTGATGAGTCGATCGTAGGGCGCTTCGACGAACGCGTTGTAGTAGGTACGCCGCTCCTGCGAATTGAAATGGACGTACTCGATGGTGCCGACCTGCAAACCGTTGAACAGGATCGGGTCGCCTGCCTGCAGCGCCTTGTTGCCGACACTGTCGAGGGTTACAAACAGGCCCGGTGTGCCGATCGGCGTGAGCGGCGGTGTCTCGAGCCCCTCGAATTCCCGAGCCGACTCTTCGGACGCGCCGGGCGACATCTCGATATAGGATCCGGACAATAGCGTGCCAAGGCCCGAGATACCGCCTGGGCCTACGCGCGGCCGGACAACCCAGAAACTCGTGTCCTCGCGAAGAAGATCAGCGTTCTCCTGTTGAATTCGCACATCGAGGACGACATGGCTTGCGTCCTCCGACAGACGCACGCGCAACACTTCGCCGATCTCGACGTTGCGCCGCCGAATCTTCGTCCTGTCGGGTTCGATGCCCGCAGCGTTCTCGAACGTGATCTCGACGAGGGGCCCCTGGCCCGCCCAGTGCGTGTACACCATCCACAGGCCGATGAGAACGGCCACAATGGGAACAAGCCAGATCATCGAGATGCGCGGGCCTTCGCTGACGCGGGCTTCGACGTGTTCGGGCTCTTCGGCCTCGTTCTGTTTCGTTTCAGCGTCAGCAGTCATTCAGATCTCGCGGCGCGGATGACTCCGGAGGCGACACCCGATTCGGACTGTCGGAACGGAGCCTGCTGCAGGATGCCGTCCTCGTGAAGAACTGCCTTCGATTCAACAGCGGCAATCATGGTCAGCGCACTTTCATCTTTCGGGATCTCGCCCGCGCCGGGTCCGGACGCGCAAATCATATAGCAATGCCCCGTCGCGGACCAACCGGCCTGCACGGAACGAGGGAAGCTAAGGTGACTCGGATGAAGCGCGTGCGTCCGCCGGCCGCTTCGATCGATGGGAGAGTGTGGCGCTACATTGACCCGGTGATGTTCAGGAAGAAGCCCTGGTGATCGTAGCTCAGATCGGTCAGGTCATCTGAGAAGTCCGAGAAGTTGTATCCGACTCCGATCTTCAGATGGTCGCCGAGATAGCGCGATATCGCCAGCAGCGCGCCGACCCGGCGTTCGTCGATATCGGACATGGACAGCATTCGGCCCTCGACAAGGAGCTCGTAGTGATCGAGGAATCGATAATCTCCGCGTAAGGCATAGAGACTCGCGTTGTTGTCGAAAAACTGCACGGCCTCACGGTCGAGACTCACCTGAGCGAGCCGGTAAGCATACTTGCTGCCCAAAGTCAGATTCGGCGACACGTATAACACCCCAACCGTACTGCGCCTGAAAAAGACCATCATACGCTGTATCGTGAAAAGAAATCACCTGCGACTCAATACCCTCTTCCTGCAACAACGATTGCAGCGCCTGGGCTTCCGCACTGTTTTCCGGTTTGATCAGATTTTTCATGGAATAAAGAATAAAGTATTTCCCCGCTAACTCCTAGTCAATTGTAATGAGTGCGGTCAGGAATTTTGAGAAAACCAGGCAGGAGAAAAAATGTTATTTCCACGCCCCAATGGTAAACTCAAAGAAATGTCCTATATTATATAAAAATAATTTCTATCGAAGATCGGCGGGGAGAACAGTTATGAAAAAACATCTATCCTTTATCTTTCTTCTTATTCTGCTGTCAGTGCAGGCCCGCATGTGCTTGGCCCTTACCCTGCAGGAACAAATCCTCACAGTAGATGGAAAAACTGTTCAACTCCAGGTGCCACAGGGCATGCGTGTTGATTTCCTGA
>CALZMR010000039.1:3571-18365 GCA_945788575.1 uncultured Woeseiaceae bacterium | reverse complement strand
ATCCGTATCGGCCGCTCCGCCATCAGGATCCAGCCGCTGATGAAGTTGTTGATGATGTTTTGCGCGCCGAAGCCGACGCCGATGGCGATAGCGCCTGTCGCGAATGCAAATGCCGTTAGCGGTACGCCGAGCAGGCTCAGCGCGGTCAGCACAACCAGAATGATCAACGTTAGGAATGCGACCCGTCGAATTACGTGCACGACGTCCGGGTTGATTCGCGTCGTTGCCAGGCGCTTCGCGAGGAAGAAGCCGACGACGCGGCTGAGCACGTAGCCCACTGCGAGCACGAGGACAACCGCCAACAGCCTGCCGACAGTGACGTCGACTCCACTGGGGCCGGGAAACAGTCCTATGTAAAGATATTCGCGAAGCTCGTGCATAGGCTCAAGTCTCCTCCCGCGGCTTCGCGCTGAGCGCTATCAGCGTCCACATCTCGGCAGGATGAAATTTTTGGTCGTCGGTCGGAAACCGCAGATCACCGGAGGCATCGACGGCAACCAAAACTCTCCCGTCCGGGTACTCTCGCTCGAAGTCCGAATAATCAAACTCGCTCGTCAGTTCCGTCGTGCTGAGTGTAGCGCCTGCCTCCAGCTCCTCTATCAGCTCGTCAATGGTGATCGATCCGCGATAAAGTACGCGGCCGGCGGTGGTGCCGCTTACGCTGTGCTTCTCGTGAGTAAGCTCGACATCGTTGCCCCCTACGAACACGTGATCGCGGCCTAATTCTTCCGCGAAACGTACGCTGGCGAGTTCGTTGAGGCCCGGCTGTCGCGATACAGCGAGCATCGTGCCGATGCCGGTCAGGTCGAGCTCTTCCTCGGCGTAGCGAGAAACCGGACTGCCATAGAAGACCGGCAAGCCCAGCATGCGTGCGTCGCGAATACTCGCCCAATGCGAATCAGCGACAAGTACGCGTCTGTCGAGCTTCTGCACGGCCTGCCCGATTGCAAGTCCAATAGGATTCGCGCCGATAATCAGTAATCCGGTCGGAGGGGGTTCGGCGACGCCAAGCAGTTTCGCGAGCGGGCGCGCCGTCAGGCTCTGCAGCACTACGGTTCCGATGATGACAGCGAAGACCAGTGGAACCAGGCGTTCGGCGCCAGGATACTGCATGTCGACCAGCCGCAATGCGAAAAGAGCGGAGACGGCCGCGGCGACGATGCCGCGTGGAAACACCCAGCCGACGAAAACAATCTCGCGCCAGCTCACGCCACTTCCTGCGGCACTCAGCCACGAGCGCACCGGTCCGCCCACGAACTGCAGCAATGCTATAAGTGCAACGGCCCCCCAGCCGAGACCCAGCAAATTGTTGATGTCCACCCTCGCGGCGAGGAGTATGAACAGGCCGCCGATGAGTAACAGTGTGATGCTCTCTTTGAAGTTGAGGATATCTTCGATTTCGACGTCACGCATGTTGGCGAGCCAAATACCCATCAGCGTGACCGCGAGAAATCCCGACTCGCTCTGTACGGATTCGGCCAGCGCGAAGATCGTTAGCACAGCGGCGAGCGCCGAGTATTCCCGAAGCAAGTCTGGGATCAATCGGCGGCGGATGGCGAGGCCGTAGAGATAACCACCGGCGATGCCTATTGCGGAGCCCGTGGCGATGATGATGCCGACGATGACCGCGATGTGCCCGACACCGTCGCCGGACTGAGCCGCCAGGATGACGTCGAATACCAGCAGGGCGAGGATCGCGCCCAATGGGTCTATCAGAATTGATTCCCAGCGCAGGACGCTGGATGCCGTTGCGGTTGGCCGGACGGCTCGGAGCAGCGGCATAACGACCGTCGGCCCGCTCACCGTTACTATCGCACCGAACAGTGCCGCAAGATACGGATCCCAGCCGAGCAGCCACCACGCAGCGAAGGCGGCGATGGTCCAGGTAACCACGACGCCGAGACTAACGAGATTGCGAACGTACGAACCGTGCCCTCGAATGTCGGAGAGCTCGAGCGTCAGACTGCCCTCGAACAGGATGATGGCGACGGCGACGGATACGATCGGCGTCAGCAGCTCGCCAAACAACTGATCCGGGTCGATCCAGCCCATTGCCGGTCCGGCGACAAGGCCGGCGAACAGCAGGAACAGGATCGCCGGCACTCGCAGCCGCCACGCGAGCCAATTGCATACGAAGCCCGCTGTCGCCAAGCCGCAAAGCACCAGGATTTCATGGATGTGCATCGATAGCAGCCTCGCCGGTGATTGATGCGGAGGACCCCATTGTTCGCCGCGGTTGGAAGACTCTCACGACTCTCTTATCGCGTCGAGCCGGGCACGCTCCTGTGCGATTCCGGTCTGCGCTATCAGGCTCGGCTGCTCAACCGCGAATGCCTGGAGTCGAAGCGTATGACGATTCCTGACTGGCTCGTGGCCAAGCCCAATTACAGGCCGGCGAATACCGCCTCGAACTTCTCCAGAAAGTAATCCGCATCGTCGCGACTCAGGCAGGTCGGCGGCCTCAGCTTGAGAATGTTTGCGTGTTTGCCGATGGTGCTGGTCAACACGCCGTTGTCACGAAGTGCATTGATAGCAGCCGCGGCCAGGTCGGTTGCAGGCTCGCGCGAAATGCGATCGGCAACCAGGTCGACGCCAATGAACAGGCCGGAGCCGCGGATATCGCCGATTCGCTCGTCACGCTCGGCAAGCGAGCGAAGCTCGGCGATAAGGTGGTCCCCAACTTCGAGTGCGTTCTGCTGCAGTCGTTCCTCTTCGATCACATCCAATACAGCGATACCCGCCGCGGCCGACACCGGGTTGCCGCCGAATGTATTGAAGTAACGGGTCTTGCTGGCGAACTGTTCGATCAGGTCGCTCCGGGTGACGGTGGCAGCAAGCGGGTGCCCGTTACCGATCGGCTTGCCCATCGTCACGATGTCCGGCACGAAACCGTGCTGTTCGAACCCCCAGAAGGTCGTGCCTGTGCGACCGAATCCCGGCTGCACTTCGTCGGCGATGAAAAGACCCCCGGCTGAACGAATGATCTCCGCCGCGCGCCGGAGATAGGTTTCAGGAACGTCGAGAATGCCGTTGCTCGAGACGATCGTATCGATCATGAACGCTGCCGGATGTACGCCGCGAGAACGCAGCGATTCGATGGCCCTTTCGATGTCCTGCGCATAGCGCTCCCCGGCTTCGTCGCCCAGGAATTCGCCGCGATAGGCGTCAGGTGGCGCAACGGTCTCGACGGTCAATGGCTTGCCTTCGTCGGACTCGTATGACGTCGATACTTGAGCGAGCGTGTAGGTGTTGCCGTGGTAGGCATTGTCGACGACGATGATCCCGGTCCCACCGGTGCACGTTCTGGCGATTCTCAGCGCGAGCTCGTTCGCTTCGCTGCCCGTGCAGCTGAACATGGCTATCCCGAGTTCGTCGGGGAGAGTCGCTGTCAGCCGCTCCGCAAATGTGAGTACGTTCCCGTGCAGATAGCGCGTATGCGTATTCAACGTTCCGAGTTGTTCTGAAATCGCATGAACCACACGAGGATGGCAGTGGCCGACATGCGGAACGTTGTTGTACATGTCGAGGTAGCGGCTTCCATCGGCATCGTACAGCCACACGCCCTCGCCGCGAACGAGGTGCACCGGCTTGTCGTAGAACAGACGATAGGCCGGGCCCAGCAGGCGGGCTCTTTTTTCCAGCAGGTTCGCGTTGTCAGACACTTGCGTTCGCTCCCGGGTCAGCGCGTCAGGCATTTCTCTCGCAACTGTGCGGCGATATCGGACTCCGATACTCCGTGCAGCCGCTCGAGCAGTTTCCTGGCGCGAGTCTCGTTACGAAGAATGTAGTCGCGATTCTCCGGATAGTGAGCGGCGCGCCAGTGCGTGATCAACACCGTCATTGTCGATCGAGACAACGTCAGGTCGAACAAGATGTCTAGCTCGAGTTCGTCAAGCGGTTCTATCCTCGAGTACGCACGGGCGAACTCCAGCACGTCGCGCGTGGCGTCCGGTTCATCGCGAAGCAGGTAGGCGGCGGCAACCGCGACGTCGACGATCAGCGGCGATCGCAGCATGTCACCGAAGTCGATGACGCCCAGAACGTGCGAGGGATTCTCCGGGTCTACCAGTACGTTGCTCGGGTTCAGGTCGTTATGAATCACCTGCCAGCGCACGCCCTCGAGACGAGGAGCAACCCACGAGTCGAATCGATCGAGACGCGCCGCGCAGATCGATCTAAGGCCGGAATCGGACACGCAGTCGAGAAGATCCTTCAGGTGAGAAGCGCGCTTCAGATCCCAGAGGAGCGCATAGTCGCTTGCGTCATGAGTGAAGTGACGCAGCGCCTGTCCGAGCCGTGCAAGAACGCTTCCGAGCGTCGCCGCACAGCCAGGGTCGCGCTCCACGTACTGCAGGGGCGTACCGTCCAGCCAGCTAACGACGCGCGCGACGTGCCGCCGACCGTCGTCCGCGACTATTTCGACACTGCTGTCGCCATCGAAGCTCGGCCTGATGCGCGGCGCGGCGATATCCGGGGCTGACTCGGCGATGTGCAGAAGTGCCTCCGTCTGCAACTCCGTGACGAGCCGGTCCTCAGCGGAATTCGCGATCTTCAGGACCGCCTTTTCGCCATTCGGCGGCGACACCAGGTAATTGCGATCTCTCTCGCTCGCCAGCGGTTCGAGATCGCCGGCAATGCCGAAGTGCTGCTCGAGAATGCGTTCGGCCGCCGCTTCGTCAACGGCCGGCAACGGTGTAGTCAGGACTTCAAACGGATCGCGCATGTGAGGCGATGTTACAGCGTTAGCCTGATCTGAGTCGCGCTGGCAGAGGCGCGAGATTGAGTCCGGCAGCGTATTAAGGAAACCTCTGAAGAGAGGTTGGCTAGACGAATCTCACGAACTTCGACAACGGCAGCTCCCGGATCCGGTCGCCGGTCGCCGCGAAAATCGCGTTGACCAGAGCCGGCGCGGCCGGCGGTAGTCCGGGCTCCCCGATGCCGCGAATGTGGTTGCCGTTTTCGAGGACTCTCACCTCGATCGGCGGCGCCTGATTGATGCGGATCGAGTTGTAGTTGTGGAAGTTCGTTTGTTCCACTTCGCCATCGCGCACCGTGACTTCACCCATCATCGCGGCAGCGAGTCCGAAGTTGACCCCGGATTGCACCTGCGCCTCGAGATTACGCTGATCGAGCGCGATACCGACGTCGACGGCGGCCCAAACCTTGACGATCCGAAGGCCGTTGCCGGTGTCAGCCACTTCGATGATTTCCGCGGCAGGTACGCCGAAAGACATGACGAACGCCACGCCGCGCCCGTGGCCCTCCGGCAGCGGTGCGCCCCAATCGGCCATCTCGGCGACGGCCCTGAGTACTTCGCGGCTCGGCTCATGGTTCATCAGCTGCACGCGCATCTCGAGCGGATCGGCGCCCGCGGCATGTGCGATTTCGTCGAGCATGCATTCGTGGAAGAATCCGTTCTGCGAGGCGCCCACGGATCGCCAGGAGCTGACCGGCAGCATCGCAGGTGTCCGGTAACCCGTGACCCGATAATTCGGGATCGAATACGGTTGGTCCCACGCCGCCTGCACGATCGATACGTCCGGCCCCGGCACTGGCAGGCCGATTCGGCCCATCTGCGACGCGATAACCGACAGCGACGCGAGTTCGAGGTCGCAGGCTACGGGCATTCCATCCGCGACGGCGGCGCGGAACCGGGCCATCGCCGCAGGCCGGTAGAAATCGTGCGTCATGTCTTCTTCGCGCGTCCAGGTCAGCTTGATCGGCGTGCCTTCCATGGCCTGCGCCACGAGTATGGCCTGGGCGATGAAGTCGAATTCGGCGCGGCGCCCAAAGCCTCCGCCCATGTAGGGGACATGTACGTCCACATCCTTTTCGTCGAGCCCGAGAATCTCCTCGGCCAGCGCATAGACCTGCGTGGGTAGCTGACTTCCGGCCCAGACGTCCAGTCTGCCGTCGCGATACCAGGCCGCGGCATTCATGGGCTCCATCGTGGCGTGAGCGAGGAAGGGCGCCCTGTATTCGGCTTCGACGACGTCCGCCTCGATGAGCGCCGTCTCGACGTCACCGTCATTGCGGAAGCGGCTGTCCCGGTAGTCGCGATCGAACGAATTGCGCACGGCTTCCATCATTTCGGCTGACGTTGCCGGGTAGGGTGCGTCGCCCCAGTCGCAGTCGATGGCCTGAGCGGCCTGGAATGCATGCCAGGTGTTAGTGGCGACGACGGCCACGCCGTCCTCGAAGGGAATGATTCTCTCGACGCCCGGCATCGACTCGGCGCGTGTTGCGTCATAGCCGTTCATGCCGCCGCCAAGGCGCGGATTCATGCGAACCGTGGCGAACAGCATGTTCGGCAGGGTCACGTCGATCGCATACTCGGCGGTACCCGTCGACTTGGCGAGGACATCGACTCGCGGCTGCGAGCGGCCCAGCAGCCGCCACTCGGAGGGGTCCTTCAGCTCGGGCTCGTCGGGCAGGTCGACGTCCGCTGCGGCGGCGGCGAGTTCGGTGTATGCGAGCGAGCTGCCATCGGCGGAGATGACTCGACCGTCTTCGGTTCTGAGGGACTCGCGGTCCACGCCGAGTCGCTCGGCGGCAGCGGCGACCAACGCGTGCCGCGCGGCCGCGCCCGCGACGCGCATCTTCACGTAGCCGTCCGGGACCGACGACGAGCCGCCGGTTATCTGCATGCCGAGAAACTTGGCGGGCACATGCACGAAGCCGCGAGCATTGCGAGCCAGCCAGCCCTCGTCCGTAGCGGCGGCGATCCCGGGCAGGCCTTCCTCGAGTGCGGCGGCGTTGTAATAGGCTCTGGACGCAGGGCCGTGCTCGACGTTGATGTCCTCTAGTGCGACGTCGAGCTCTTCGGCGACCAGTGCGGCGAGCGTCGTGGTGACACCCTGGCCCATCTCGGCGCGCGGTACGATGATCCCGATGCCGTCGGCATCGATCCGAACGTACGGCGTCAGCGCCGCTTCGCCCTCGGCGAGTTCGTCCAGCAGCGGATTCTTATACGGAGTCTTGTAGCGCCAATACCCGAACGCGACGCCACCGGCGATCGCGACAGAGCCGATCAGAAAGCTGCGGCGAGCAATTTTTTTGAGCTTGCCCATCGCCTAAGCCTCCCGCAGCTTGCCGGCCGCCGCGTGAATCGCGGCGCGGATGCGCGGATAGGTGCCGCAACGGCAGAGGTTGCCGTTCATGGCAATGTCGATGTCTTCGTCCGTGGGCTCCGGGACGCGGGCAAGGAGCGCCGCGGCGGACATGATCTGCCCGGACTGGCAGTAGCCGCACTGCGCGACCTGGTGTTCCACCCAGGCCTCCTGAACGGCGTGCAGCGCACCGGGTGTTCCGAGGCCCTCAATGGTCGTTACCTCGCCGCTGACTACGCCGATCGGCAGCGAGCAGGACCGCATCGGCCTGCCGTCGATGTGCACCGTGCAGGCGCCGCACATGGCAATACCGCAGCCGAATTTGGGGCCCAAAATCCCCAATTCGTCGCGCAGAACCCAGAGGAGCGGCATGTTCTGATCCACATCCACGTCATGGGTTTCGCCGTTGACGACGATCTGCATGGTCTTCTCCTAAGGACTGGCGCTCCTCGATTCGCGAAGCGCATGGTCGTTTGCCCACAAGCAATTTATCATGTCGCGCTCGACCCTACCTATCAGGCTAGATTACCAAGCGTGAACAAACTCAGCATTGCACCAGTATTCCGGGATTTTATAGAGAACGAGCTCTTGCCGGACCTCGAGCTTTCAGCGGAGACATTCTGGGGCGGGCTCGACCGGATCGTCTCCTCACTGACGCCGGAGAATAGCCGGCTGCTCGCCATCCGCGACGAACTGCAGGAGAAGATCGACGCATACCACCGGGAGCGTCCTGCGAGCGAGTGGGATGCGGATCACTATCGGCGCTTTCTGGTCGAGATCGGCTATCTCGAGTCGAACGGGGAACCGTTCACTATCGACACGGAGAACGTGGACAGCGAAATAGCGACGGTAGCCGGCCCCCAGCTCGTCGTGCCGGTCAGCAATGCGCGCTTCGCGCTGAATGCGGCCAACGCGCGCTGGGGCAGTCTCTACGACGCGCTCTACGGCACGGATGCCATTGACGAGGCCGGCGGTCGGGAGCGATCTGGCGGCTACAACCCGATACGCGGCGCCAGCGTGATCGAGTCGGCGGGACGTTTCCTCGACGAATCCGTGCCGCTGGCCCAGGGCTCGCATTCCGATGTTACTGCCTGGACGGTCGATACGTCCGCTCGACCGGCGACGCTGTCCGCGACACTCGATAGTGGCGCAACGACGGGCCTAAGGAACGAAGCGCAGTTCGTCGGTTGGTCCGGCGGCGGCGACAAGACAACGATCCTGCTCGCAAATAACGGACTGCATATCGAACTTCGGATTGACCCGACTCACCCCATCGGCCAGGGCTCACCGTGTGGCCTGAGCGACGTCGTCCTCGAGTCGGCGGTGACGACGATTCAGGATTGCGAGGACTCGGTAGCCGCGGTCGATGCCGACGACAAAGTCGGCGTTTACCGAAACTGGCTGGGGCTCATGCGCGGCACGCTGACTGCAAGCTTCGACAAGGGCGGAAGCGCGATGACCCGCCGCCTGAATCCGGATCGCGTCTACACGGCCGTCGATGGCGCTCCGCTGACGCTGCCCGGCCGCTCGCTTTTGCTGGTACGCAACGTCGGACATCTCATGACGACCGACGCGGTGCTCGACGCGGACGGCAACGAGGTCTTCGAAGGGATTCTCGACGCCGTCGTTACCGCAGCCTGCGCGCTCTACGACGTCCGAGGCGGCGGTGAAACGCGCAACTCGCGCAGCGGGAGCGTCTATATCGTCAAGCCGAAGATGCATGGCTCGGCCGAAACTGCATTCGCGGACCGTCTGTTTGCCGCCGTCGAGGACATGCTCGGTCTCGAGCGCAATACGATCAAGATCGGCGTCATGGATGAGGAGCGCCGGACGACCGTCAATCTGGAAGAGTGCATACGCGCGGTCCGGCATCGGCTCGTATTCATCAACACCGGCTTCCTCGACCGTACCGGCGACGAAATCCATACCAGCATGCTGGCCGGTCCGATGCTGCCCAAGGAACGTATCAAGTCCGAACCGTGGATCGCGGCCTACGAAGACCGGAACGTCGACGTCGGAATACGCTGCGGTCTGCCCGGGCGCGCACAGATCGGCAAGGGCATGTGGCCCAAACCCGACGAGATGCGGCAGATGCTGGACACGAAGCAGGCCCACCTGGAAGCCGGCGCGAACTGTGCGTGGGTGCCGTCGCCAACCGCGGCGACGCTGCATGCGATGCACTACCATGCCGTCGAAGTCGCCGAGGTACAGCAGTCGCTGACGGCTCGTCAGATGGCGTCTCTCGATGCTATCCTTACGCCGCCGTTCGGCGATCCTGGCGCGCTGACCCCCGACGAAATCCAGGCAGAGCTCGATAACAATGCGCAGGGCATCCTGGGCTACGTCGTGCGCTGGATCGACCAGGGCGTTGGCTGCTCCAAGGTGCCGGACATCGAGGATGTCGGCCTGATGGAGGACCGGGCGACGCTCAGGATCTCCAGTCAGCACATCGCCAACTGGCTGCATCACGGTGTCGTCAGCGAGGTTCGGGTCGTAGAGACCTTCGAGCGCATGGCGGGGGTCGTGGACGAGCAGAACGCCGGTGACCCGGCATATTCGAAAATGGCGCCGGACTTCGACGGAGTCGCGTTCCGGGCGGCTCTCGATCTGGCGCTCAAAGGAACCGGGCAGCCGAACGGCTACACCGAGCCGCTGCTGCATGAATACAGAAGACTAAGGAAACGATGAAAACCATACTCGTAGGCATAAAGCGCGCGGTCGATTACAACGTCCGCGTGCGCGTCAAATCCGACGGCACCGGTGTCGAAACCGATGGCGTCAAGATGAGCATCAATCCCTTCGACGAGATCGCGCTTGAGGAAGCGCTGCGGCTGAAAGAGGCCGGGCGCACCGAGGAGGTGGTCGTCATTTCCGTCGGCCCGTCCGAGGCCCAGCAGCAGCTGCGTACCGGGCTTGCGATGGGCGCCGACCGTGCGATTCTCATCGAAAGCGACGATGCGCCGCAGCCGCTGACGCTTGCGAGGGCGTTTCTGAAGCTCGTCGAGAAGGAAAACGCCGGGCTGGTACTGTTGGGCAAGCAGTCCATCGACTCGGACAACAATCAAACCGGCCAGATGCTTGCCGCCCTCTGGGGGCGCCCGCAAGCCACGTCCGCATCGGGCATCGAGGTCGACGGTGACACCGCACGCGTAACTCGCGAAGTCGATGCAGGCCTCGAGGTTGTCGATATCGACCTGCCGGGAGTAATCACAGCGGATCTGCGTTTGAACACACCGCGCTACGTGAAGCTGCCGGACATCATGAAGGCCAAGAAGAAACCGCTCGAGACAATGAGCCTCGCGGATCTTGGTGTCGAGGCGGGCGGCGACATAGTTTCCAGTGCTTTCGCGCCCCCCGAGGAACGCTCGAAGGGCGTCATCGTCGAGGACGTCGCAGGCCTGGTCGGTGCGCTGAAAGAGAAGGGGCTACTGTAATGGCGAAGATTCTGATCATAGCCGAGCACGACGGCTCGACACTCAACCCCAGCGCGGCCAAGAGCGTGGCCTGCGCCGCCGATATCTCCGATGCCGAGATCGATGTGCTGGTTTTGGCCGCCGACGGCGAGTCGGTGGCGTCGCAGGCCGCCGAGATCGCCGGCGTGTCACGCGTGCTGGTTGCGAACAACGCCGCGAACGAGCCGGCGCTCGCCGTCGTGCATGCGCCGCAGGTCGTTGCCGCGGCATCCGGCTATTCGCACGTCTTCGGCCCATCGACGACATGGGGCAAGGACCTGATGCCGCGCGTCGCGGCGCTGCTGAGTGTCAATCAGATCAGCGACATCATGGCGGTTCTCGGCAGCCATGAGTTCAGGCGTCCGATCTACGCGGGCAACGCCATCGTGACGGTTACGGCGCCGGCGGAGTCCGTCGTCGTGGCCACGGTTCGCACGGCGTCATACAAGTCAGCCGGTGGCGGTAACAGCGCAGCCGTGGAATCGCTCGAGCTCGATGTCGAGTTGCCGACGCACACGCGCTTCGTCGAATTGCAGTCGGGCAGTTCCGATCGGCCCGATCTGCAAACCGCCGCTCGCGTCGTCTCTGGCGGCCGAGCGCTCGGTAGTGCCGAGGATTTCGAAATCATCTATAAGCTTGCCGACAAACTCGGCGCCGGTGTCGGTGCGTCACGCGCCGCCGTCGACGCAGGCTATGTGCCGAACGAGATGCAGGTCGGACAGACGGGCAAGATCATCGCCCCCGAGCTCTACGTTGCGATTGGAATCTCCGGCGCCATCCAGCATCTGACCGGGATCAAGGACGCGGGCACCATCGTTGCGATCAACAAGGATTCCGAGGCACCGATTTTCGAGGTCGCCGACATCGGTCTGGTCGCCGATCTGTTCGACGCCGTGCCGGAGTTGGAAGCCAAGCTGTAGCGCGTCGAATGGGTCCGCTGGCCGGAATCCGAGTCATCGAGCTCAAGGGACTCGGCCCCGGTCCCTACGCCGGAATGTTGCTGGCCGATCTCGGGGCCGACGTTGTCGTCGTCGAACGCGCCTCGCGTCCAAGCGGCATCTCGATCCCTTCGAGCAAGGACGTCACGTCGCGGGGCAAGCGCTCGATCGCTCTCGATCTGAAGAAGCCCGAAGGGCTGGCCGTGCTGCTGCGCATGGTCGAGCGCGCCGATGTGGTATTCGAGGGCTTCCGCCCGGGTGTCGCGGAGCGTCTCGGCGCCGGGCCTGACGTGTGCCTGGAGCGGAATCCAGCGCTGATCTATGGCCGACTCACTGGGTGGGGACAGACCGGGCCGCTCGCCGAGCGTGCCGGTCACGACATCAATTACATTGGCCTCTCCGGCGCGCTTGCCGCTATTGGTGACGCCGACAAACCGCGCCCCCCGGTCAATCTCGTCGGTGACTACGCCGGCGGCAGTCTGTTCATGGTGGTCGGCGTGTTGGCTGCTTTGGTCGAAGCACGAACGTCGGGTCGCGGGCAGGTTATCGACGCCGCAATCGTCGACGGTTCGGCGAGTCTGATGTCGGGACTCCGCGGAATGCAGGAAATCGGTCTCTGGTCGACTGAGCGGGGATCGAACGTCCTGGATGGCGGTGCCTGGTTCTACAACGTCTACGAGACGGCCGACGGCAAGTTCATTTCCATCGGTCCGCTCGAACCGCAATTTTATGCGCAGTTCGTCGAACGGGCGGGCCTCGATGTGGAGGAATTCGGCAAGCAGGGCGGTCCCGATCGCACGGCCGACCTCGGAAATCGGCTCGCGGACGTCGTGCGAACGAAGACCCGCGACGAATGGTGCGAGATCTTCGAAGGCAGCGACGCCTGCGTCGCTCCCGTCCTGGACCTGACGGAGGCACCGCGACATCCGCACAACGCTGCACGAGAGACATTCGTGGACGTCGGCGGCGTCGTTCAGCCCGCGCCGGCGCCGAGATTCAGCCGCACGGCCTGCGATACGCCCGCGGAGCCGCACGCGGAAGGCGCCGATAGCGTCGATGTGCTGTCGGACTTCGGCTTCGGCGCCGATGAGATCGAAGCGCTCCGCGATTCCGGCGCGCTGACCTAGCGAAGTACGCTGATTCGATGCCTGATGAAGGCAAGTACGACGGCATGGCTACTTCGCTGCACGATGTGCCCGCCGAGCCGATACAAAAGCTGGCGCCGATTATCGTCGAAAGGTTCGCGAACGGCACCGGTAGTCTGTTCAATGAAATGCGGGAGGCCTTGCCTAAGACCTGGTCGGCTTTGGCAAATGGGTATCCGGTCCCGGTGATTGCCTTGAAACGCGTACCGCCGGTGCCCGGTGTGCCCCACGCGACTGAGGACTTGCCGGTCGAACTGCTGCTTCGTGGCGAACAGCGCATCCACCGGGTCGAGAAGCCTACGCCCCTCGACGATCCGGTCGGCTACCGGCATACGCATTGCGCGCAGGTCCTCGACACGGGCGTCCCGTCCGGGCCCCTTTTCGAGCATTTCTGACCTCGGCCGTCAGTCCCGCCTCGGCACCCCCAAATGCCGCAGCCCAACCCCTACTAAGCGAAAACCGTCGCGCTTTAGCGTCAAATGGTTGACATAAGACTCGATCAAAATGTGAACCAGTTCCGCTAAGTTCATGTCTTCTCTCGGGTTTCCCCGGAAACCATTATTTTAGTCGCATTTTTTTGACGAATGCCCATGAGTGAGATAATTTGTCTCACATATGGAATCCACTAAGACAACGGCACTCGCGGCACTGAGACTCATCTTCAGGCCCATCGCTCGAATATTGCTGAAAGCGGGCGTGAACTGGAAAGAGCTCGTCGAGGTCTGCAAGGCAACCTACGTCGAAGTCGCGACTCAGGACTTCGGCATCCGCGGCCGGCCGACCAACGTATCCCGCGTCGCAATTCTGACCGGCTTCTCCCGTCGCGAAGTGGGTCGTTTGAGAAACCTGTTGGAGACCGATCAGCCGACCGGGGTCGGTCGAATGAATCAGGCGACTCGGGTGCTGACGGGCTGGTTCTCGGACGAGGCCTTCGTCGATTCCTCAGGCGAGCCGCGAGCACTCGCGGTCTCGGGCAACAGCCCGTCATTCGAGACGCTTTGCGACCGCTACAGCGGCGACGTGCCGGCGACAACGATGCTCAAGGAGCTACGACACGTCGGCGCGGTTGAAGTGGACACCGACGGCCGTGTGCGTGCGAAGACGCGTTACTACATGCCCGCGCATACGGACCCCGAGCAGATGCTGCGCTCGGGCGACGTGCTCGAGGACGTAGGACAGCAACGAGCCGAGCCGATTCGAAGGCCGCGCCACCAACATGCACATTCCCGCGAACGCCGTGCCGGCGTTTCGCGACTTCATCGAACAAGAAGGCCAGGCGTTCCTCGAACGAGTGGACGCCTGGCTCGAAGAGCACGAAGACGAGAGCGCACCCGACCCCGTCAGGCTGGGTCTGGGCTCGTACTGGATCGAAGAAAAAGCCAATGAGAGGACAAGGCCATGAACGCAAGGAAGTCGATGAGCTTAATCGGAGCGGCCATCGTCATAGGCGTGGGCGTCACAGGACAGCATGCATTCGCCGGAATTGACAGGGGCGGCAAGACTGACGACCCGGACCGCGACAAGGACAAAATATCGCGGGGCGAGGTTACCGGGTTCGGTAGCGTCTACGTCAATGGAGTTAGGTACGCCACGGATTCGGCAGCGTTCCTGATCAACGGCAGGCTGGGCAGCGAAGCCGATCTCGCGGTCGGCCAGATCGTGACCGTCTACGGTTCCTACGACGAGGCGACCGGCGAAGGCACCGCGTTTGTGGTGCTTAGCGACAACGCTATCGAGGGTCCGGTCTCCATGTTCGACCTCTCCACAGGGCGGATGATCGTTCTTGGCCAAACAGTGCATCTGAATACCGACACCGCCTGGTCGCTGAGCAACAGCGACGGCGGAATTGACGGACTTGGCGCCGGTGACGTTGTCTCGATCTCCGGTTACCGTAATGCCGATGGCGAAATCGCCGCCACGCTTGTCTCCGATCGACTCTCCAACGGTGACTTCGATGTCACCGGTGCGATTTCGAGCGTGGATTCGGCAACGACGACGTTCTGGATTGACGGCCTGAGCGTTGACTACGGGAGCGCTAACCTGTTCGGTTTCGTCGGCGGGATGCCGACGATCGGCGAACGCGTTGACGTTACCGGCGCCACTCTGAATGCATCGGGACAGCTCATCGCGACGAGTGTCGCCGTGGACTT
>CALZMR010000039.1:0-3547 GCA_945788575.1 uncultured Woeseiaceae bacterium | reverse complement strand
GGCATTGCCGCCGAAGTCGAGGGACTCGTCACGACGGTACACTCCTGGAACGTATTCGATCTCGACGGCACGACCGTCCGTTACCAGTGGAATACGCGCTTCATCGACGGGTGGTTGTTCGGTCTTCGAGACAACGTCAAGCTCGAAGTGGAAGGCAGCTTCGACATCGACGGAGTGCTGGTCGCAGAGACGATCAGATTCGAACAGTCGGGTGACTTACGAACGTCCGGCCACGTGGAGATGATCGCAGCCGACTCTTTCGTTATTGGCGGCCAGCAAGTGTTCGTCACACCCGAGACGGCATACGAAGACGATAGCGACGACGACGATCGCCGCTTCCACCTCAGCGCCATGCGAACGGGTGATTACGTCTCTGTTCAAGGCTATCGCTCCGGGACCGACATCACCGCGACGCGCGTCGAACGCGATGACTTTGACTGGGACAGCTACCGGTTTTCCGGCGATGACGAACGCTGGGACGAGGGCGACCACTGAGCATGAACAGGACAGAGACAGAGGCGTCGAAATCCCCGGCCGACGGTCGCGCAAGCCATGAGGCGCCCGCCGGCTCGGGGGTTTCACCGCCCGAGGTCAAGGACGACACCTCGCCTGTCTCCGCCAGGTCCGCAGGAAAGGAGGATAAGGAGATGCTCGCAGTAGCAACCAGAACCTCGGAAGAGGGCAAGGCGCAGGAGGCGCCGGAAGTACTGTCTGTATCAGCACATCTGGAAGGGGATCTGCCGCTCGTGCTCGTCACGTTCGGTAACGGCGTCGGCGAGTTCGAGGCCATGTACGACCATCTCGATACCGTCGAGAGGCAGCAGCCGCCGCAATTCCAGAGTCTTATCGTCGCACGGCCGGATGTGTCGAGCGTCGTACTCCGGGTTCTAAGCGAACGGGTCCGCTCTTTGCCGACCGTGCATCTTCGCAAGCTCGGCAAGTCGGACTGCTCAGCGCTGCGCCACGAGACGGGCACCTTCTTCGTCACTCCCGACAAGCGTCTCGAGAGGATCTGAAGCGAATGCGGTACGTACGTCTCGGCAAAAGTGACCTCGAAGTCTCGCGCCTCGGCCTGGACTGTCACTCGCTCGGCGTCGCGCAACGCGAGCGAGGCTGGGATCCGATGAGCTACGACGGCCAGGTATTCGCGATCCGGACGGTACATGCCGCTCTCGATTCCGGTATCAATATCTTCGATACCTCGTCCGCCACCTGCGGCGCACGCGGCGAAGCTTTGCTCGGCAAGGCGCTAAGTGAGAAGCAGGCGGACGTGCTGCTTGCGTCGCGGGCCGGCAACTTCTCGGACAGCACCGAAATCGAGTACAGAATACTGGCCTCGCTGCGCCGATTGCGCGCCGAGCACATCGACATACTCTATCTGAGCGATCGGCCGCTTAGCGATGGCTGCGGAGACGGCAACGTCAATGAGGACACGCTCACCGAATTGGAGCGTCTGAAGAAGCGTGGTCTCATTGGTCACATCGGACTGCTGGCGTCGGAACCGTTACGCGCCACATCGCTTATTTCAACCGGCTGCTTCGACATCGTTCAGATGCAATGCAATGTCGCGAAACAGGGGCCTGTCTCCGATCTGCTCGATACCTGCGTTCGCGAGGACATCGGTGTCAGCATCATCAAGCCGCTGGCATCGAAGACACTCAAGACCGTCGTCAGCGCACTGGATGCCGACTGGACCGGATCGAGTGCGGTGCGTGAATGCTGCCTGCGATTCCTGCTCGGCGACCGGCGCGTGCAACTGATCAATGTCGGTATGCGCTGGGAGCACGAGGTCATGTCCAACAGCCGCTTGTTCTCCGGAATGGATATGGCCTGCGGAACGCCGACGGAACCTATGGCCCTGCAGGCAGCCCAGTAAGCCACCGAACCCGCCTGTAACATCTCGTATCATCCGTGGATTCGGGTGCCGTGAGGGCTTATGGTCTCGGCTCCGTTAACCGCGACCGGTGCGACTTGACTGACCCGACGTCAAACAAGCAGAGCATGCTCGTAGTGCTCGGCAATCAGCTATTCCCGATCGAACGCGTGCGGGCGCTCAAGCCAGCATCCGTGTTCATGGCCGAGGATATGGGTTTGTGCACCTACGAGCGTCACCATCAGCAAAAGATCGTGCTGTTTCTGGCCGCGATGCGCGGCTACAGAGACGAGTTGCAGGCGGCAGGTTTGACCGTCCACTATCATCAACTCGATCCCTCCGCGGCAACAACCTACGAGGAGCATTTGGAAGAGTCCATGGCCGCCGCCGAGTGCTCGGCCATCATGCACTTCGAGATCGAGGACAAAGCGATGGAGGCGCGGATCACGCGCTTTGCATCTTCGAGGGAGATTCCCCGCCAGGAATTCGCGTCGCCGATGTTCCTCTGCAGCCGCGATCGATTTCGGGAGTTCGCAAATGGGAAGAAGACGCTGCGGATGGCGGACTTCTATAAGCAGGAGCGCCTTCGGCAGAATCTTCTGATTGACGCGAGCGACGGCCCCATCGGCGGCCGCTGGTCTTTCGACGAAGAGAATCGCCGAAAACTACCCAAAGACGTCGAGCCGCCATCTGTCAGCCGCCCCGCAGGATCGCCACACACCGCAGAGGTCATCGAACTCGTGAGCCAGCACTTTGCCGATCACCCGGGCAAGGCGGCAGAGTTCCAGTGGCCTGTGACACGCGAGCAGTCGCTCGCCTGGCTGCGCGAGTTCATAAGCGAACGCCTGCCGGACTTCGGGCCTTACGAAGACGCGATCAGTACTCGCAGCGACACGATCTTTCATTCGGCGCTGAGCCCGATGTTGAATTTGGGGCTACTGACTGCGCAAGAGGTCGTCGATGCCGTGCTCGAGCATTCGACCGCCCACGACGTGCCGCTCCAGAGTGCGGAGGGCTTCATCCGACAGATCATTGGTTGGAGGGAGTTCGTACGTGGCGTCTATCGCCTGCACAGCGAGCGCCAGGACGAAGCCAATTACTTTGGGCATGAGCGCGAACTCAGCGAGGACTGGTACACCGGATCCACTGGGATACCGCCGCTCGACGATACAATTCGAACCGCACTGAGGCTGGGGTGGACGCATCACATACCCCGTTTGATGATTGTCGCCAACCTGATGACGCTCTGCGAGATCCGGCCACAATCGGCGCACCGATGGTTCATGGAGATGTACGTCGATTCGTCCGAATGGGTGATGGGCCCGAACGTTTACGGAATGGGCCTGTTCAGCGATGGCGGAATATTCGCCACCAAACCCTATATCTGCGGCTCCAATTACATGCGCAGAATGAGTGACTATCCCAAGGGAGAGTGGTGTGACATCGTGGACGGACTCTATTGGCGATTCATCGACAAGCACCGCGATTTCTTCGCAGGCAATCCTCGGCTCGCGTTAATGCCGCGTGCCCTGGACCGGCAGTCGCCGGAGCGCATCGAACACATCTTCGAACGTGCCGAAGAGTTTCTTCAGGCCAAGACGAGGCATGCTGAATGATCGGTCTGAAAACGGACGCGAACGGACTCAACGTCGCCGTCGTCGGCGCCGGCGGGGG
>CALZMR010000038.1 GCA_945788575.1 uncultured Woeseiaceae bacterium | reverse complement strand
CTGGCGGTTGAGGACGAAAATCCGCGGTCGAAATCCATGTTGTTCTTCAATCAGCCGCGCTATCTTGTCGGCAAGCGATGGCCGGGTTTCGTCCACCGAATCGAAAACGACATTGCCACTCTGAATATAGGTGCGGACGTTCTCGAGATTCAGTGATTCGAGATCGCTCCTGAGCTTCGCCATGGGCAGGATATTGTGTCCCCCAACGTTAATACCTCTGAAGAGTGCGATCCAGGTTGCCATGTTTTCATCGCCCAGTGACGTCTTGGGGAGAAGGACTTAGTCGTCCAATCCCCGAGAATATGGCGCAGAGCTTGCCGCGCGCAAGCTCCGGGATAGTCGCGAGTGTGGTTCGGCGTATGGCTGTCATTCGACAGTCTTGTAGGGACGATACCGGTAGTACTTGGGTCGCGAGTCGAGCCGAAGATGGAGCCAGGAGACGCCAAGCCCGGCCGTGCTCAGCCACCGGGGTTTGGTGCCGAGCGTCTCGAAAAGCGCTTCTGCTGTCTTCTTCCAGAGTGACAGAACCTGCTCCTTCTGCGCCCCTCGCACGAAAGCGGCCAAATGAGTGTAAGCGTCGAGTGGGCCGACCGGAGTCGGTACTACCAGTCTCGCGTCTCCGCTGAGATTATCGAACGCGATCACGTCCGCACCGGCTGCACTGTCGAATTTGTCCTTGAAGGGGCGAGGATCCGGACGTAGGCCAGCCAGTGACGCAGAATCAATCAGAACGTATTCCGCAACGTCATCGATGCTTCGCACGGTTAACGGGGGATGCTCCCAGAAAAACGCTTGCTGCGGAGACCGGGCAAGACTCTCCGAATACCAGTCGGCGAAGTTTGGTTCGGTCGCCATGTACCCGAATAGTTCGCGGAAAGTCAGGCGAGAGCCGTCAGCCGAGACCTGGTAACAGAGACCCTCGGGCAGGCTCCGGGTGTGTGTGTTCCACATCAGCTTAATCGTGCTTCGACCCCCTCAATCGCGCGAGGCAGCAGAAACGGCAATACGGCTTCGAGATCGATTGGCATGTTGCCTAACGTCCTAGCTCACTGGTGCAAGTATCTGGCGCGCAGGTTGCGGCTGCAAGCTGCGTGACAGATTCGTCCGGCGGCCAGTGCAGCGCCTTGTTAGGCCGTACATTGCACTGAAGTGGATGCATGCCCGGGCCTCCCGATCGTTGACCATCTATTCTTGGATCTCTTGTCTCAGATCCGAAATCGCTTCCTCAACAAATTCTACATATTCGTCGGTAAAGCCATACTTCTGATCATCCCAAACTTCAATACTAAGTTTGTGGCTGCCAATTACTTCTCGAACTGCACCTCTTATCGAGCGGGGAATATTTTCTCCGAGAAGTCCTTCGTTATGTTGCCAGAGCTGATTATCCATATTTCGATTGAATCCCCGAAGGAACGCAACATACCTACGCATCTCTTCAGCCGACAACATTTCGCGTGCGTCGCGTTTGACCAGGATTGCTGGCATGTAGTCGGAGTTGAAAATCGCTTGTTGCTCGGATTGTGCCGCTTCAGTCCGGCTCTGGTTAATCTGCGCTCGCATCATGTCCGTGTTCTGGCGAATTTCCACGATAAGCAAAATGAGGCCGACAATTACGCCAATGTTTGCGCCAAGAGTCAGCCATGACGTCACTTTTTCCGAGTTCAAGACAGGTCCTCCAATGCAGATGAGACTAATGCTCTAAGTGTCGTCTTCCTTCGACTTGAACCATTGTGGATTGACGGTTGCAGCTTGAGACTGGCGCAATTCAGCAAGCTCGGCGTCTAGTGCACGTAGTTCTTCGGCTATGTCCGACGACTCGATCTGCCTCAGCGTCCTATATCGTGTTTCCAGTCCCCGATACGCCTGCACCAGCCGCCGGCATTCCACCTGATGGGTATCACAATCCAATCCTTTGTGTACCGCCGTCAGCAATGCTGCAGCTAAGGCGCCGAGACCGATCCAAACGGAGCCACTGTCCGAGAATAGCGCCGATCCGGCCAGAACGCCGAGCAAGGACGGTACCAGGACGGTGATCCAGTTGGTTTTGGAGAAGAAACGTAGGCGCTCATCGAAAAAATTTGCGCGCTCGCGGCATTCAGCCTCTCTCTCTCCCGCAATATTCTGATACTCGCTTGACATTGATTCCCCCGATCCAGTCATATGGTCCCTCGACGCCTGGCGTGTGATCGACAAGTCGACCAGCCTTGGGCGCACCTGATACAGATGCAAAGGTACGTGCCGGGAGTTAGTGTGCTGGTGCAGCGCATTTTTAGATGGCTTTGCTCACAAGTTTGTCTTTGGCCAACTCGTATATTGCCAGGGACTCAGAAATTCTCTTCGGTATTACATAGGCGTGAGAATTGTCGATAAACAGCAAAATGAATTCCTCCGTTTCAACCGCGTCTTTTACTAATGCCCATTCGGATCGCCCGGCGCTGTTTGCCGTTTTCAGAGTGATATGTGTCTCAAGAAATTCAAACTCAACATCTCGCGATGTCAGGTCGTCAACGAGGTAGTTGTTGAGGCGCTTTCTGGCCCTTGAGGCCAGGAAGTTCGTGCCACCAACCAAAACCACTACTGCGCCTACCATCGCTAGCGCTGCTCGACCACCGTAAACGTTCAGGGTGTAGGCTACCGCAAAACCTACGGGCATCCATAGAAGGACCACCTCCAGGAATGAGGCCTGAGGTCTCGCGCGCTGAACGATGTGTTTCTCGATAGCGTCCATCGCGCTCAGAAGCTCATCGCGAGACAAGGTTACGTGAACTTTCAAATCTCTTGCTAACGGTTTAGCTGACTGGCGCCAGGTAACTGGCGCACTTTGTGCGAGGCCTCGATAATAACAGTGCACAACGTGTGACAGGGACCGCCCGGCGGCCAGTGCGGCGATTTGTTAGGCCGCATTTGGCATTCAATCAACCGACTCACCGAAGATTTGCCCTATGTATCCAGAGGCCACATGTTCCTTCCCATCGACATTCTCTTTGTGCCATCGAATCAAATTTCGACTGAAATATGGCGACTCCCCGTCCCAATAGCTTCGAAATCCTGGGTAGTTAAACAAGTCCCTGATGAATGGACCGATCATATTCGTCAGGTGCCCCGTCTCGGTGACACCTAAGTGTTCAAATTGAAGCATGATTTCGAAGCGGTCAATCATCTGCGCCGACATGGCATGGAAGTGCAGGGTCTCGTTGTCCGATAGTGTTTCGTAATCCGCCAACCCCTTCATAAACAGATCTCGGTTGTTCTCATCAAGCAAGTTCGCGGTTGCCAAGTGCCAACTGTTTATCGCACTTTCAAATGCTCGAGCATTCTCAGTATCCGAACTTATACGGATTTGTCTCGCCAAGTACAGCAACGAAAAGATTACGCCGACTGCGGCAACGATTTCGGCGATTGTCCCGAGCAATTCCAAAGTCATTTAGAAATACGCACCCATTTCTTGACACAAAATCTGGATTAGAGACAAATCTGACGCCAAGTTTCTATTGCGGCCTAAAGTCCAGGCAAACGAGATGGTCAGCGTAGGGCGCGCATGTTGCGAATGCAAGAATCGTGACATGGAGCGGCCATGCTGGTGCAGCGCATTGTTAGGCACCATCTTGGAACGAAACCAGCTCAACCGCCGCTGGTAAGGGGCCAAAATGTATCACTGCATAGACGGCCTCGATATTCTCGATACGACTTCCGCTTATCTGAAATTCACGGGAGAAGGCACCCCGAATAGTCGCCTCCATCAAGACTACGTCGTCTACCTTCATGATTACCTGCTTGCCAATGTTTTCGACTGATGTGCGAAGCATTAGCTCGCCGGCAGCAGGGGTCAACTCGAAGAAAAGAAGTTCATTTCCAGAATCGTCGCGCCGGAGCTCAAACGATTCAATATCGTAGCTGGTAATGACCGGATCAGGATCAGGCGATTCCGCCAGCGTCATCGTAACCAGTCCGATATTTTCGAAAAGAAACTCTATTGTAGCGCTGCCCGGATCTCCGCCTGGGAACGTATAGCTAAGGACAGAGCCATCTGTTTCCGAAGTGACGGGCGTAAGCCAAGCAGAATTGAACATGTCGAATCTCGAGAGCAGCAATTGGTCAGTATGTGCAACGACCTCTGGATCTGTGCTTAGGACACGCAGCTCGATTGTCCTATCGGGCTCTCCGGTGCAGGCAATGTTCGAAAGAAGAGCAATGACTGTAGTCGCAGTGGCGAGACGTCTCATGGTGGCTAACCTCCAAGCTGACGAGAGAACACGCTTACGGCGGCAAATTTTCCCAACGCTAGCTTGATGACGGGGGCCAGAATGCTCGTGCAGCGCATTGTTAGCAAGAACTTGATATCTACCACAGGCACGCGCCATCAAGGTCAACGAAGAAGCTCTGGATCACCTCCGAGTCGTCGAGGGTAACGTGAAGAACGACATGCACATTGTCCCCGCATCGGAATGTCTCCGGGTGGACCGTTTCCAGAATCCTCGAGTAGTTGCCGTCGATTACTTCGCTCGGATCAAAGGTGTAGTAGAGCTCTTTACTGCGAAGCCAGCCATGAAGGTCATCTAGAGTGACGCGCCCTCGAATGAAACCAGAAGTCTCGTGTACCCAGTAGTCGTAGCGTTCCTGAACCTTGGGGACAGGCCCGCAGCCGAAAAGCACAACCGCAAATGCGGCAACCCAAATCCTGGACCCCATGCTTCTGCTGCTACCTAACGCGTCGCATCAGTGACGTGCAAAGCGCGTACCGGTTCGTACATCCAACTGCATGCAATTGATTGATGACCATTGCATAGGAGTTTAGCCGCTGAATAAGCTAAAGGTGAACAGGGACAATGCTGCGGTTAAGACTGGAAGGGTTATGGCTAAGATCGCATTTCTCTTTAAATCGGTCCTACTAATCAGAGCCAGGATTCCAAGAATAATTGGTACTAAAGCCAAAACTGCACCAACACCCATTGAGTAAAAGGAAACGTATAAGGAGAGCCAGTTGCCAAACAAAATCAAATAGAGCTGCCCTGCCACCAAAACAGCTATAGGAATCCACATTAGCTTGGTAGCGAGGCTTGCCTGACGGTCGCCTCTGCAAGTTGCCACGGTCATCTAACTATCTTTCTTTGACGAAAGAACGTGATAGCACACGCATATCGAAGAAATATTGCAGCCGATCACCGACCCGCCTTACTCCAGCACACACATGCAGTGTGCGTAGACACCTTTCGGGTCATCGAAACGCGTCAGCGGGTCGAGAAAGTCCTCGAAACGCTCAGCCATCTGCTCCAGCCTGCTTGGCCTTGCTCTTACCGACTCGCCGCTGATACCGAAGTTGCTCGAGACCTCGAAGAGGTCGACCAGGAACTGTTCCATTGCCGAGAGCTCGATTTCGATGTACTTGGTGCCGTACGTGCCCGGGCTGAGGTTCGCAAGGTCGCCGGCGACCCGAATCGCATCGTCGAGTGATCCCAGTTCGTCGACAAGACCGTTCTCCAGTGCATCGACGCCAGTCCAGACACGGCCCTGTCCGATCGTATCGACCTCCTCCAACTCCATGCCACGTTCACGCGCGACGCGGGTGATGAAATCCTGATAGCCGTCCTCGATCAGAATCTGGAACAGCTCTCTGGCGTGCGGTGACATTTCGCGGTCGGCGCGAAGTTCGCCGGACCATATCGTCGTGCCTGTGCCGTCCACGGAGATACCCAGCGCATCGAGCGAACGCTGATAGGTCGGCACCATCGCAAAGATGCCGATCGAACCGGTGATCGTCGCGGGGCTCGCGATGATCTTGTCGGCACCGGCCGAAATCCAGTAACCGCCCGACGCGGCGACGCTGCTCATCGAGACGACGACGGGCTTTCCAGCGCGCCTTAGCTCTTCGACCTCGTGCGCAATGATCTCGGAGGCGAATGCGCTGCCGCCCGGGCTGTCGACGCGCAGCACCACGGCCGCGACCGAATCGTCGTTCCGCGCACGGCGCAGCAAATCGCTCGTGGACTCCGCACCGATCGTTCCCGGCGCCTGAGAACCAAAGGTGATGTCGCCGGCCGCAACGATGACAGCCACGTTGCGTTCGCGAACGTCACCGCCGTTCATCAGGCGCATCTGATTGAGGTACTCGTACATACCCGTGTACGCGTAGTCGTCTTCACGCTCGTCACTTTCTCCGACGAGTTCGATGAGGCGCTCGCGGAGTTCGATACGCGTCAGTAGTTTGTCGACAAGGTTGCTTTCGAGTGCAGCCGTAGCCAGGTCGCCGCCGGCTTCCGTGACGTGCTCGACGAGTCCGTTCGCGTACGCGTCGATCGCACCTTCGTCGAGTTCGCGAGCGTAGACAACATCGGTCTGGTACATATCCCAGAGCTGTGCCGTCAGGTTGTCGATCGACTCACGTGCCTCGGGTGACATGTCCATGCGCGTGTAGGGTTCTACGAAGGTCTTGTGCGTACCCACTCGGAAGATGTTCCAGTCGATGCGCAGGAAGTCGATCGCATCCTTGTAGTAGGTGCGGAAGCTTCCATAGCCCGGCAGGTAGACGAGACCCTCGGGGTGCAGATAGACCTCGTCGGCATGTGCGGCAAGGTAGTAGCCGGCCTGCGAGTAGAAATCGCCGCTCGCGATGATCAGCTTGCCGGAACTGCGGAAGTCGATCATCGCATCGGCGATGCGCTGCAGCTTGCTTAAGCCCCCGCCCGCGAGACCGGACAGATCCAGGTGTACGGCGTCAATGCGCGAGTCCGACTGCGCGTATTCGAGCGCGTCGACGACGTCCTGCACACGCGTCTGCAACGGCAGGTCCCCGGTCAATCTTTGCTGCGCACGATCGACCGCACTGCCCTCGTACTGCTCGACGAGAAAGCCTGCTGGCGCTACATCGAGCGCGGCACGGCTCGGCAGGATTTGCGTACCGGCCGACATCGCGCCCATGAAGACAAAGAAGATGATCAGCATCAGGGTCAGATGCAGCACCTTGCGAACGCCATCGGCGCCGCGCCAGATGACGGACAGCACCCTGATGAATGAATTCGGCCTCTTTTCCATGCGTTTGCGCTCCTCGGCGGACTGTCTGTTTGGACCGCGTTACCGCTGGCCCGGTTCCTGCCAACTAATACGATACACCTTTCACGCGTAGTCATCGCTGACCAGCAGAGACCCGTACTCCAGCACCAGCAGGTCGACAGGACGGCCGTAAGTGGTCTGGCGTTCGTGCCAGCCCTCGGCGAAGGTCTCATAGCTCACGGGCTCGCCGTCTTCGAGCCGCACGAGCGTGATGCGATAGCCAATCTTCTCGGATCGGTTCCACGAGCCGTGCTCGGCGATGAATATCTGGCCGCGGTATTCCTCCGGGACCATTTCTCCCGTATAGAACGTCAGGCCTAGAGCGGCGACGTGCGGCCCGAGCGGCTGTGCCGGCGGCGTGTAGTCATCGCAGCTTCTGTCTCGGCCGAACTCTGCGTCCAGCACGAAGCCACCGTGACAGTAAGGGAAGCCGAAATGCTGACCGTCCTCGGTCACCCGATTTAATTCGTCGGGCGGGAGATCATCACCGAGCATGTCGCGGCCGTTGTCCGTGAACCAAAGCTCGCCGGTATCTGGATGCCACGCGAGTCCGACAGAGTTGCGAACGCCGTACGCGATCGTCTCGCGATTTTCGCCGTCGACATCCGTCCTGTCTATTTGGCCAAACCCTTCTCGGTCGCAAACGTTGCAGGGCGCACCGATCGCGATGACGAGCCTGCCCTCCGCGTCGAAGCCGATGTCGCGGTACTGGTGATTCCGGGTGCTCGGCCGCGGCAGGTCGATATCGAGCGTTTCGGGCCTTGGCGGGTTCGCCAGTCGACTGTCGATGTCGCGGTAGGCGATCACATGATCGATCTCGGCCACGTACAGATCGCCGTCCTTGTAGGCAACCCCGTGCGGCCGATACAGATCGTCAGCGATTACGAAGACGCGATTGCGTCCGCCGATGCCGGGAAGAATCGCGTAAACGGTATCGGCGCCGCGACTGCCCACGAAGACGACACCGTTGCTGCCGAGTGCAAGTGAACGGGCGTTCGGAACTTCGGCGTATACCTCGATAGAGAAGCCGGGTGGCAGCTCGATGTCGGCGAGTTCAACCTCGGCCAGTGCAGACGTCGCCAGTAGGCCGCAGAGCAAGAGGTGCTTTCGCCACATTGGCATATTCCTGAAGTCAACAAGCAAGTATAACTGCTTGTTTTTATACCTGACACAATCCCCCTAACATTGCTTCGAATTGTTACGATTAGCTCCCGATGCCTGAGCCGATCACCACACCGACAACCGCTAACCCACTAAGGCCGCTTCTGTCCGCGATAGTTCCCGGCGTTCTTTCGGGCGTAATCATTGTGATCATGTCGGTCTCCTTCGCCGCGCTGATCTTCTCGGGGCGTTTGGCTGAGTTTGTCGCCGAGGGCATCGCCATTGCGATCAATACGGCCATCGTCGCCGGATTGTCCATTACGCTATTCAGCAAGACCAGGCCGGTAATCTCGATGGTCGACGAGGACACGGCGCCCGTCTTCGCCCTGCTCGTCACCTCCGCAGTCGCTGTGCTACCCGCCTCGGCGACCTCGCTCGAAGTCCTGGCGTCGGCGATTACCGTCATTATCGCGGCGACGTTTCTAACGGGTACGGCACTCACGCTGCTCGGCGCACTTGGATTCGGCAAGTTCATTCAGTTTTTGCCGCACTCGGTGATGGGTGGCTATTTCGCTGCTGTGGGCTGGCTACTCGTCGTCGGCGGCTTGCGCGTTACAGTAGATCCGCTTGGCGATCTTGATTCTGTCGGGGCCAGCCTTGCACTGTCGCAGGCCTTTCGCTGGGCACCCGCGATCGGCGTGGCAGCCGCACTGTATCTCCTCAAGCGACGCGTGCCCGGCAGCATCTTGCTCCCGGGGACGGTGCTGCTTGCGATTTTGGCGTGGCAGCTCGTACTGCGCTTATCCAACGAGAGCATAGAAAGCGCTATGCAGGCCGGCCTGCTGCTCGGCCCCTTCCGGCACGGCGCGGACCTGTTGGCATTGTTCGGCGGCATCGAGCTCGGTGCCATCGAATGGGGTGGCATCCTTGCAGGCTCCGGAACCGTCGCCTCGATCCTTTTGATCGCCGCTTTGTCGCTGATGCTTTGCCTCAGTGGTATCGCTCTGAAAACGCGCGCTGAGCCCGACATGAACAGAGAGCTGCGCGTGGCAGGGTTCGCGAACGTCGCGAGCGCGGTCGGGGGCGGCATGACGGGTCTGCCCTCGTATACGCTGTCGTCACTGGCTATCGATATGGGCGGCACCGGAAATCGCTGGGTTGGCATCCTCGCCGTGCTGGTCTGCGCGCTCGTCTTTCTGTTCGGGCTAGGCATCGTGGCTTATATGCCCCGATTCGTACTAGGCGGCATCCTCATCTATCTGGGCGCGACACTCCTGCACGAATGGCTGATCGAGGGCAGGCACAAGTTCTCGCCCCTCGAGTACATTGTCATTCCGATCATTCTGCTTGTATCGGTTGTCGCGGGCTTCCTTCAGGGGGTCGTCGTCGGCCTCGTCGCCGCTATCGTCCTGTTCGTCATCAAGTACAGCCGGACACGGGTGGTTCGCTACGCAGCGACCGGTACCGAGATCATGAGTAACGTCGACCGCGTGTCTGCCGTTGCGGATCTGATCCAGGACAACGGCGACCGGCTGCTCGCGTTGGGCCTTCAGGGCTACCTGTTCTTTGGTACCGCAGGGCAGGTCTACTCGCGAATCCGCGAGCGCGTCGCCGCAACCGGGCGACCTGAGATCGAATTCCTGATTCTGGATTTCACTCAAGTGACCGGCCTCGATGCGTCGGCTGCTCTCAATCTGCAAAAGATTCTGCAGCTGGGGAACGCTCGAAGATTCCATGTGATCGCTTGCGGACTCAGAGAAGAGCTGCGCGAGCGACTGGAGAAAGGCGGATTCGGCGACGAAGGAGGCGACGTTCTCAGCTATCAGCCAGACCTCGATCGTAGCCTGGAGCGATTCGAGGAACGAATTATCGCCGAACATCCCGAGCAGAAACGTCCAATCGGCTGTTTCGAGCAACTTGGCGATTTCCTGACGGCCGACGAAACCCAGGTACTGAAGCGCTACATGCAGGTCCGGGCGGTCGAGTCGGGCGAAGTCCTGGCACGGCAAGGCGATCTGTCCGACGAGTTATTCTTTCTCGAAACCTGCGCCGCGTCAGCCTATATCGAGACCGAATCCGGCGAATCGCACCGTGTACGGCACACAACACGTGGCACGGTGTTCGGCGAACTGGGCTTCTATTTGCGGATACCGCGGACTGCGTCGGTGATTACGGACGATGCGGGCGAGATCTATGTACTCGACCGTGCCGCCCTCCTTAGGATGGAAGAAGACGACCCCGCCGTCGCCGCGGGGCTCAACCGCTACATGGCAATGCTGTTGAGCGAGCGACTCATGTTCACTACGCGTACGCTGCGCGCCTTCCTAATCTAACGCGAAGCGGCCCCGAAAAATCTGGCAACGGCTGCCGCTAGCCTCCTTCATCCATGAGTGGCTTGTCCGGATCATGGAAGTTTTTGTGAAGGAAATCCGCGCCCGGAATGTCCTTCACTTTCGGATATCCGCTGAGTGCCAGTGACGCCAACGCACCCGAGGTAGTAGCACACTCGATGCTGCCGATGTTCATGCCGTTGTAGGTCCAGTCGCCGGCCAGCGCGAGATTGCGATAGCCCGATTCCCACGCCTTCTTCCGATACTGCACGGTGTTCTTGATCGACGCGACGTAACGTTCCGTCGGATCGATGTTCACCTTCCAGAACTGCTGATCGATGCTGTCCTCTCCACGTCCCGCCTTAGCCGGTTCCGGCGTATGCAGCCAGTCGAAGTTCAGGCTCTGCGGCTGATCCGGATTGTCGTTGGCGTCAGGTAGCAGGCCGCGGATCGTGCGCAGGTACTGAATCGAGGTCGCCCGAACGCGGATGTTCTGCTCCGCCGGGAAGCCATGGTCACTGAAGTGCGGCCACTCCTTGGGCTTCTGCAGCGGGCCGCTCCAATAGATAACGCTCTTCGGCGTGTACTCGGCCGGCCAGTCCTCCCATTCGATGAGATCCGTGAAGTCACAGAACGTATTGAACGGGTAAGTGTAATTCGCACCCACGACCCGGTTCGTCGTGCCCTCGATCGACGGGAACCGCCAGCCAAGCTCTTCGACGGTCTTGTCCAGCCAGACCTGAAGATGCTGAGTCGGGAACGCGTCGATGTGATCGACCATCTCCTGCCAATCCGGCTTCTGATCGATGATCTTCGAACAGATGTCGCGATGCGCGGCGACCGAGATAGCCAGCACCGCGTAGTCGAATCCGTCCGGTCCGTCGGCGCCGCATTTCAGCACGCGCTCCTTGCCCTTCCATGGCGTCCAGTAAGACTCGAGATCGATGTGCTCGTCCCTGAGTGCGTCACCTTCATTGAGATCCTCATATTTCGGATGCGGCGGCCAGGAATACATGCCTTTGACGCGAATCATAGGCTCGTATGCGGAGCTGTTCCTGGTCGTCGCCTGCACATCGAATCGGACCTCGTCGATCGTGTCGTCGCTGCCCGGAACGACGTCGGTGACCCTGTGGAAGAACTCGAACTTTACTCCGCGCTTCAAGAGAGTCCTGTATACGGGCGCGACCACCGAGTCGCCCGTCCCAGCCGCGAAGAAATACAAGGCATCTCCCTCGGCATAGATCTGTCGAAGGAAGAAATACACGTAGGGAGCAGCGCTGAATGCGGGGAATCCCGTGCTGTCTCCATCAGGATAATTGAATCCGATGTTAGGCACGATCTGCGCGAAACCCGAAGCCAGCGTCATCGGGTCGATGTCGTGCCGTTGCAGCCACTCGCGATAGTCCCATTTGTCGAGAGCGTCGATATCGTGATCGAAGACGTCGTCGGCGATTATCCCCTGAAGCAGGGTTGTCATCAGATCGACCTGAATGAACTTCCACCGGAACGTAACGCTGTGATTTGCCCGCCAATGCATCCAACGCTGAATCCAGCGACGAATTCGAACCAGTACTCCGAGGGTTTTGGAGTGATCGTGCGAGGCTTTCCTGAGATGTTTCCACAGTGTCCTGGCAAGCCACCCGAGCAACCGGTCCTCGATCCAGCGGAAGATACGTGAACCTTCGCCGCCCGGCTTGACGTGCGGCTCGAACGGCGGCTTCTTGCCAGTCAGAGTCGCGTATACCTGGTAGCCGATGTCTTTCGCGATTACGGCGGGATCGGGCAATTCACCGTTCCACGGCTTGCCGTCGTTGTGCGCCAGCCAACCAGTGTTGAAGACCCACTTGCCATCGACGAAATCGGGCAGTCCCTGGAAGTTGCTGCCGAGGAAGGCCTTGTCGATTTCCGTGACTGGTTCGTCAGTTGGGATCGGATTGCCGTTCTCGTCCTTGTACAAGGTGTCGTAGCAATCCTTCAGCATCTGAAACATGTTCAGGTAGAAGTTGCCGAACAGATGGATGCCGTGTTCCTCGATACGCCTGCCGTAAGTCTTAGAGGCACGGCTACTGGCCGCCTTGCCGCCGAGACGCCAGCCCATCTGGTAGACCGTGATCTCGTATTCGTTCTCCCATCCGCGTTTTTTCGTCAGATGATAGGCCGTGGAAAGGCCGGCAGGGCCTCCGCCGAGAATGGCGATGCGTTTCTTCTTGCTCGGCTGCGTCATCAAGACTCCCCTTTTCTTGTGGTTCTTGTGGTTCTTGTTGCGCTAAGGATTGTTAGTGCAGCGGCGTGTCTCTCGCGGCAGACCCGTCGAGCGGCATGACCTGACCATGCAGCGCGAACGGAATGATCGTCGGGATGCGTGCCCGTCCGATCTCGGTAAACGACCTCGCATCGAGGATCAGCAGCGCGGACTCCCGTCGCTTGGCGTCCAGTACGACACAGAGCACGACGCCGTCGTCTTCGGCCGACGCGCCTGGGCGCGGAACCATGAATGGCTCGTTGGGATATACGCCGGGCTCAAACCACGTCTTTGCGTTGCCCGTTGTCACATCGACTTTCACGAGCTGGTTGGTGTGATCGTTGGGCACGTCGGGATTGATCCCGACCGCATAGGTATACCGGTAATCCCGATGCGCGACCTGAGGATTCGACTTCGGAAACTCGACCGACGTATCGGTCAGCGTTTCCCGCGTTAGCTTGCCGCTCTTAACGTTGATCCGGTGCCGAATCAGCGTCGCTGGCGTCGTCTCGCCTCCGCTGGGTCCCGCGATAGTATCGAGGAATAGCTCGTCGATCACACCGTTATCGGGGTAAGTGCACAGATCGATAACTACGTCGTCACCATCGTCGAATGCGTTGGCCGAATGGAAGTAAAATTTCGTCGGTGCCTCGACGCGCGCCGCCAGCCTTTTCTCCGCCTTGTCGACAACGAAAAGTGTCATCGGCCGGTCGGGATGCCAGGAGAATGCGTCTTTGATCGGTTTGTTCCGCAGCCCGAGCGTGAAGAAGCGCAACAGGCTCGCCAGCATTGGGTGCTCGGCAACGATCATGTACCGCTCCGACATTGCGACGCTGTGCATATACCCGGGTTTTGAGCGCGGAATGAAGCAGACTGGTTCCGGTCGCTGCGAACCGTCGTTCAGCCTGTACACGTGAAAACCGAAACCGCGCAGCGTTATGCCGATCCCGACGTTGTACCAAGCTTTCTGAGCCTCGTCGCGCTGCGGGTGCGGCGTGCTGGTCATCAGCGTGGCCTTCTCGATGTCGAACTCAGAACTCGTCGTCAGCGTCGCGGGATCGATCGCCATGCCTTTTGGAAGGTCGCCAATCGTAACGATCTTGCCGTCGATGTGCTGAAGATTCGTCGACGTATTGATGCCGAACTGTGCGTTGGGATTCACGGTGCACCACAGCCGCTTGATGATGCCGCGATCCGGCGCAGTGGCGAATTCGGTATAGCTGATTTTCTGCCGTTCGGTCGTTTTGCGGTAATCCGGGCTCTCGAGAAACTTCGCCCGGAATACGATGTCGTCGCCGATGTCGAATTGCTTCAGAAACGCGAGACCG
>CALZMR010000037.1 GCA_945788575.1 uncultured Woeseiaceae bacterium | reverse complement strand
AACTCGGGATCAGACCCCGAGTTTTTACTCTGACCCCAAATATCGAGTACTACTCTTGGTCGGCGCCCGGTGGCTCGCTCCACACAATCTTTCCCCCGCCCTGACGAATGACGTCCGCATAACGAGCCTCTAGCTTGTCGCGCTTGATCTTCAGGGTCGGCGTCAAGAGATCGTTCTCGATCGTCCACGGATCTTCCACGACAAAGATCGTCGAGAGTTTCTCGTGAGATTCGAGCATGTCATTGACCGCGTGCAGGGTCTTCTTGAAGCTGTTGTCGATGACGTCCCGGGACTCTTCCCGGGCGGCGACTGACGGGACGACGACGGCAACCGGCGCGCGCAGCCCGGCACCCATGACGCACACCTGATCGATCAGTGGATTGCCGGCCAGCTTGCCTTCGATGGGGACGGGTGACACATACTTACCCTTCGCGGACTTGAAGATCTCCTTGACGCGCCCGGTGATACGAAACGCCTGGATGTCTTCTTCCCACTCACCTTTGTCGCCGGTGTGAAAGAAGCCATCGTCGTCGAACACCTCGGCGGTCAACTCCGGCTGCTTGTAGTACTCGGTGAACAGGCCGGGGCTGCGAAGCAGAACTTCGCCCGCTTCGGTGAGCTTCATCTCGGTACCGGGCAGTGGCTGGCCGATCGTGCCGATGCACTCACTCCTGAACGGCATGTTCGTGCAGGACAGTCCGCTGGTCTCGGACATCCCCCAGCCTTCGCTGATGTTGACGCCGATCTTCTCGTACCAGCGCAGTGTATCGGGAGAGATCGGTGCGCTGCCGGAGCCAATCAGGCGGCAACTGTCGAGACCGAGTCCCCGTCGCACCTTGCGAGCAACCAATTTGCCGACTAGCGGGATCTTCAGAAGCCGGTCCAGCTTCTCGGGCGGGATTTTCTTGTGCGCCCCGATCTGAAACTGGACCCAGAGTCGCGGCACGGAGATAAACAGCGTCGGCTGAGCCCTCAGAAGGTCTTCCACAAACGTGGCCAGCTTGTCGACGAAGAACAGGTGGTAACCGCTGTAGATGGCAGGACCTGCGATGACGGTCCGCTCCGTGATGTGTGCCAGCGGCAGGTATGAGACGGAGCGATCCTCGGACACCACACCCATCGCTTCCGCGCCGACGGTACTCGCATACTCGTAGGCGCCGTAGCTGATGACCACACCTTTGGGCTTACCCGTACTCCCGGACGTATACAGGATGGTCATCATGTCTTCGCCGGCAGGGCGATGCGGCTCGGCTATCGGTTCGCTGCCGTCGATCATGGTCTGCCAGTCATGCTGACACTCGACGCCAGGATAACGCAGCCCGATCGTGATGACGTCCGATGCCAGTCCCTTGCGTGCCGCCTCCGGATCATCGAGCCGGCCGACGACAACGGCGTGCGCTCCGCTGTGCTCCAGCACGTAGGCAATCGTGTCTGGGCCGGCTGTCGGATAGATCGGCACGGAGACGAGGCCCGCCATGGCAATGGCGACGTCCGCGATCATCCACTCGGCGCAGTTTTTCGACAGGATGGCGACCCTGGCCCCGGGCTCGAGCCCGAGCGCCAACAATGCGGACGCAAACCGCGCGGCATCGTCATGAGCCTGGCGAAAGGTCCACTCGCGGATTTCGCCATCCAAGGGCTGAGTGAAAAATATGCGCTCGGGAGTCTTCTCCGCCCACTCCGCGAGCGCGTCTGGTGCTGTTTTGGTTTTAGTCATATCCGGGTAAGTATCGATTCCTGACGGCGTCGAGGCAACCGGCCGGCGGCCGAAACGCCCAAATCGGCATTGTGAACTTTGGTTACAAGCCGGGCGGCTACTGTTTTGGCCCGTAGTATTGCGGCTCTTACAGCATCCTAACCACTAGAGAATCCACAGGAGGTCACCATGGGTTTACTTGACTTTGCGCGCGACGTCGGCCGGCAGCTTTTCGATACCGATGCCGAGGCCGCTGACAACATCAAACAACATCTGGAAGTCAGCCTGACGGGCATGAATAACGTCGAAGTCGAGTTCGACGACGGCGTGGCTACGGTCAGCGGTGACTGCCCTAGCGAGGCCGTCAGAGAGCAGGCGATTCTGCTCGCTGGCAACGTGAAAGGCGTCGAGAGGGTCGTCGCCGACAGCCTGAGGGCGCCTGAGCCGGAGAAAGATGTGGAAGTTCTCAAGAGCGAGATTTACGAGATCAAGAGCGGCGACACGCTCGGCGGCATCGCGAAGCAGTACTACGGCAGCGCGACGAAGTTCGTTCGCATCTTCGAGGCGAATCGGGACAACATCCGTGATCCTAACAAGATCTATCCCGGCCAGAAGATCAGCATCCCCCTCGACTAACAGCACCAACCAAGGATTTGACTATGGATTTTCTGAACTTACTGAAGTCGGCCGGCGCCGAGGGCAGCCTCGAACAGATCGGCGGCATTCTCGGCCTGGACAGCTCGCGGACTCAGGACGTGGTCGGCGCGCTCGCACCCGCGCTAGCGCGCGGCCTCGAGCGACAGACGGAGTCGGGCGGCGGCCTCGATGCGTTGCAGAACGCATTGAGCAGCGGCGGCCACCAGCGCTACATAGACGAGCCGGAGTCGATGCAGGCTGACGAGGCTCGCGACGATGGCAACAATATTCTGGGCCACCTCTTCGGCAGCAGAGACGTCAGCCGCAATGTGGCCGCTCAGGCAGCAGAGCAAACCGGCGTCGATGCCGGCCTAATCAGGAAGGCCCTGCCGCTCGTCGCTGGCCTGGCGATGGGTGCGCTGAGCAAGCAGTCATCCGACCAGCAGTCCGGCGGTGGTGGGCTCGGTGCGGTGATCGGCGGTTTGCTTGATTCAAGTGGCGGTGATCGTGGCGGCGCCGACGGTCTGCTGAATCTCGCCAAGCGATTCTTCTGAGCGGGCACCAGGGGCCGCGCGATCATCTTCACAGCTATGCTCAGCCCAGGTCTGGCGCTAAAACGAGATTACGGAAATGTACGACTTCGAGAAACTTGGCGCGTTCTACATTGGTAAACGGGTTGATTCGGAATCCGGCGAGCTCGGCGACGAGCTCGTGCTCTATGACTCGAAGGATCTTACGACCCATGCCGTGATTATCGGCATGACCGGGTCCGGTAAGACCGGACTCGGTATTGGCATGCTCGAAGAAGCGGCAATGGACCATATCCCGGTCATCGCGATCGATCCCAAGGGCGATCTCGGTAATCTGCTGCTTACGTTCCCGGACCTCTCGGCCGGCGACTTCCGCCCCTGGGTCAATACGCTACAGGCAACGAATGCCGGACAGACGGCTGACGAATTCGCGACGGCTCAGGCCGCACTGTGGAAGCGAGGTCTCGCGAATTGGGGGCAGGACGGTTCGCGAATCGCCCAGCTCCGCGACAACGTCGACATGGCGGTCTACACGCCCGGCAGTAACTCGGGTCTGCCGGTTTCGGTGCTGCAGTCGTTCAAAGCGCCGGATGCCGCGATGCTCGAGGATTCCGATATGTATCGGGACCGTGTCCAGGCAACGGCGACCGGACTCCTGTCGCTGCTCGGCATCGATGCGGATCCGGTGTCCAGCCGGGAACACATCCTCGTCTCGCGTCTGCTCGATCATGCCTGGCGTGAAGGCAGAGATCTGAGCGTCGCCGCGCTGATCGCCGAGATTCAGAATCCGCCGCTGCAGCGCGTTGGTGTAATGGATATCGACTCCTTCTTCCCGGCGAAGAACCGGTTCGCGCTGGCGATGCAGCTCAACAATCTGCTTGCCTCGCCGGGCTTCGAGGCATGGATGGAGGGTGAACCTCTGGTCGCGTCGAAGCTCCTGTACACCGATTCCGGGAAGCCGCGAATCTCGATCATGTCGATCGCGCATCTCGACGACAACGAACGCATGTTCTTCGTCTCGATGCTGCTCAACGAACTCATCTCATGGATGCGCGCCCAACCCGGAACCTCCAGTCTTCGCGCCATCCTGTACATGGACGAAATCTTCGGCTTCATGCCGCCGGTCGAGAACCCGCCTTCGAAGAAGCTGTTACTGACACTGCTCAAGCAGGCCCGTGCCTACGGCCTGGGACTGGTTCTCGCCACGCAGAACCCGGTCGATCTCGACTACCGCGGCCTGTCGAATACCGGCACATGGATGATCGGCCGCCTGCAGACGGAGCGCGACAAGGCGCGCGTTATGCAGGGACTCGAAGGCGTACAACAAGGCGAGAAGTTCGACAAGCAGCGTATGGAACAGACACTTGCCGGTCTCGGCAAACGTCGTTTCCTGCTGCACAACGTCCACGAAGACGAGCCCGTCGTGTTCAATACGCGATGGGCGATGTCCTATTTGGCGGGCCCGCTCACGCGCGACCAGATCAGGGCGCTGACGGCCGACCAGAAGCAATCGACGGCGTCCGGCGAGCAGAGCGACATTACGAAGAAGGACGAAGGCGCTGCCGTGGCGGAGACACCCGTGCTGCCGCCGACGATCAAGCAGTACTTCGTCCGAGGGCGCGGCGACGGCATTGTCTACTATCCCCGCCTGGTCGCGGCGACCGACGTCGCCTTCACCAACGCTCGGTACCACGTCGATGAGCGCCGGGAAGTGACTTACGGATCCGAGTTCGCCGATGGTGCCATCCCGGTCGATTGGGACGATGGCGAGAAGCTGACGATTTCTGCCACGGACCTCGAACAGGCAGCGGAACCCGATGCCGGCTTTGCCGAGTGTCCGAACTGCGTTCGTAAAGCCGCGAACTACGGCAAGTGGGAGAAGGCGCTGAAGCGCTGGATTCGGCAGAACGAGTCCATCCCTCTCTATCGCAGCCCGAAACACAAGCTGACGTCGGAGCCGGCCGAGTCAGAAGGCGAATTTCGGACCCGACTCCAGCAGGTCGCCAGCGAGAAGCGTGACGTCGCCATCGCGAAGCTGCGAAAACGCTATGCAACCAAGGCGACGACGCTCGAGAACCGACTGATGCGAGCCGAGCAGGCGATCGAGCGCGAAGGGCAACAGTCGTCCAAGAAGAAGTTCGATACCGCGATTTCGTTCGGCACGGCGATTCTCGGCGCGGTACTCGGCCGCAGGCGTTCATCTGCCTCGACCGCCAGCAGGGTGGGTTCCGCCATCCGCAGTGCCAGCGGCGCCCGCAAGGAGGCCGGGGACGTCGAGCGAGCGGAGCAGACTGCCGCCAAAGTCAGGGCCGATCTCGAGGCATTGAACGAGGCACTACAGGCGGATATCGACGCCCTCGACACCGGCTACGACGCGCAGACCGAAGAGCTGACCGAAATCCCGATCCGGCCGAAGGCAACGGATATCCACATCTCGCTGATCGGCCTCGGCTGGTTCCCGTATCACAGCTCCGGCGATGGCCGGTTGCAGCCCGCCTGGGACGAATAGCTGCCGCGAACTCGAGACGCGGCTCGAAATTTCGCTTTAATCAACGCCAGTATCTGCGGCGCTCTCTCGTTTCAGACTGACGTCACAGTCATGTCGCTCTGCCGCGTCATCGCAGCAGAGCATTTTCAATCAAAAGGAGAAATCGTAATGTCAGTAGCGCGTACAACAGAGATATCCGCCTCGTCCTCGAAAAGCATCGAAGACGCTATCGAGAACGGGATCGAACGGGCAAACGACACGCTCGACAACGTCCAGGGTGCCTGGGTCCAGGATATCAAGGCGACTTGCAAGGACGGCAAGATCGACCAGTTTCGAGTGACAATGAAGGTTACCTTCGTGCTTCGCTGATTCTCTCAAGCCCTGCAATTTCGAACCAGAAACCGGGCTAACGCCCGGTTTTTTTCTGCATTTGTTAAACATTGTCAACAAACGTGGATGCCCCCGTTTTCCTTCTAAACTCGCGCTCAGATCGGTCGAGTGACTGCCGGTCACCCAATCAAATTGATGTCGGTATGACACCACATCGTGACTAAGAGGAATCAGGAACATGGCAAAACGAATCGAAGACATCGAAGGCATTGGTCCTTCACACGGCGCTGCACTCCGCGACGCAGGTATCAACTCTGTCAGCAAGCTCCTCGAGCTCTGCTGCGACAAGAAAGGGCGCGCTACGATCGCGAGCAAGACGCAGATCTCGGAAGCGCGAATTCTGAAGTGGGCCAACCACGCCGATCTGTTCCGCATCAACGGCGTTGCCGGTCAGTTCGCGGAACTGCTCGAGGGCGCTGGCGTTGATACGGTGAAAGAGCTGCGCAATCGCAATGCAGAGAATCTCACTACCAGGATGGACGAGATCAACGAGCAGAAGAAGCTCGTTCGCCGTACGCCGTCCGTTAAGGTCGTTTCGGCCTGGGTCGAGCAGGCCAAAGAACTGCCGCCCAAAATCTCTCACTAATACTGCTAGTCCCGAGCATCCTCTACGGTGTCATGTCGGCGCCGTAGAGGAACTCATCAGGGGGAACTGTTATGGACTTTCGCTCTCTTCTCGAGTCGCTCCAAAATACGATGGGCGACACACTGCCGGGCCTGTTAGCGGCCGTTGGCATTTTGATCGTCGGTTGGCTGGTCGCAGTCATTCTGCGCGCGGCTACGCGGCGCCTTCTCGACATGGTCGACCTCAACGAGCGCATCCGGTCGAGTACTGACGGCGATGTGAACGCCGAGAAGTGGGGTGCAACGATCGTATTCTGGATCGTCATGTTCCTCGTGCTTATCGCATTCTTCAACGTGCTCGATCTCGAGATCGTCTCGTCGCCTCTGCAGGCGCTCGTGACGCAAATCTTCGAGTACGGACCCAGCCTGATCGCCGGCGCGGTCCTCGGTCTCGTCGCCTGGGTGCTGGCGAGCCTGGTCAAGCGGCTAATCGCCACCGGTCTGGCGGCGACGACACTCGACGAGAAAGTCAGCCAGGCCGCGGAGATGAAGCCGATCAGCCACAGCATCGGCGATGTCGCCTACTGGCTTATTCTGCTTATGTTCCTGCCGGCCATCCTCGGCACGCTGCAGCTCGAGGGGCTTCTCGTACCGGTACAGGGGATGGTCGACAAGATCCTTGCCATGGTGCCGAACATCCTCGGCGCAGCGGTGATCGTCACAGTTGGTTGGTTCGTTGCTAAGATCCTGCGCGATCTCGTGCAAAACCTGCTGGAAGTCATCGGCTTCGACAAGCTGGGTGAAAAGGCCGGCCTGACGGGCAACGTTGGCTTGTCGCGGCTGACGGCACTGATTGTATTCATCTTCGTTTTTGTGCCCGCACTGGTCGGAGCGCTGAATACATTGCAGATCGAAGCTATCTCGAGGCCGGCCACCGACATGCTGGGCGCGTTCATGACGGCGATACCCGATATCTTCGCCGCAGCGATCATTCTCGGAATCGCCTTCTTCCTCGCGCGCTTTATCTCGGGCCTGCTGACGACATTGCTCGAAGGTCTGGGTGCGAACGAGCTGCCGCAGCGAATGGGTCTGACCCAGCTTGCCAGTAACGGCTTCTCGCTGGCGGGCCTTGTCGGCCAGATCGTCAGCATATTCATCGTGCTGTTCGCCGCGGTCGAGGCCGCGAATCAACTCGGCTTCTCGCAGGTGTCCGATATCGTGACCATGCTGATCGGTTTCGCCGGACAGATTCTGCTGGGCTCGGTGATATTTGCGGCCGGTTTCTGGCTCGCGAATATCGCGCACTCTGGCGTAATGCGAGTCAGCGGCGAATCTGGGACAGCGCTTGCCGGAATTCTGCGGATCGCGATCCTGGGACTCGTACTGGCGATGGGTCTGCGTGCGATGGGCATCGCCGATGACATCGTCAACATGGCATTCGGCCTTATACTCGGAGCGGTTGCGGTCGCATTCGCAGTATCGTTCGGCCTGGGCGGTCGCGAGGCTGCTGGCAAACAGATGGAATACTGGTTGTCGAACCTCAGGAATGAGAAAAAGTAAAGATATCCGGGCGAGCCGGATCCGAATTCGGGTCCGGCAACGCTCGCTTCAACGATTAGAATTTAGGAAGTGATCCAATGGAAATACTAAGAATTACCTTGATGATTGGCGGCATGGCCATCCTGTTCGCGGCATGCGAGCGAACAGACGATGCAGCGACGGACGCAGAGTCGGCAATGGAGTCGACAATGGACGATGCTGCCGAGGCCACCAGTTCAGCATTTGACGATGCTGCTGATGCCGCGACCGAAGCCGTCGGCGGCAGCATGCAGGACGCTGAAGACATGGCCGGCGAAGCAATGGACGCAGCCGAAGGCATGATGGAAGAGGCAGAGGGTCAGGTCGACGATCTCGTCGAGGACGCCGAAGATATGGCCGATCAGGCCGTCGATGACGCGGAAGCTTTGCTGGAGGAGGAACTCGGCAATCTCGGCAATTAGCCGACGCCGGGCATACCATGGAACGGTGGACCATGAGTCGCAGGAGTTGTCACCCCGTGGAAGGGCGACTTGAATGATGGCGAAAACAGACGACAGCCCAATCGTCGTGAACGACCCTTTCGCCAGGCGGCTCATGGTCCGTTACCTCGCAAAGCGCAGAGATGACGTTGATCGGCTACGGACTGCGCTCGCCAGGAACGACTTCGATCACATCCGCGACAAAGGACATAATCTCTTCGGATCGGGCAGCGCGTACGGGCTCGACCGGATAAGCGAGCTGGGCGCAGCGCTCGAGAAGTCCGCCGGAAAACACGATTCCGAGGAAGTTGGTCAACTGATCGAAAACCTCGAAGCCTTTATCTGCAACGTCCGCGTCGTGTAAGCACTGCCTTGACGGCGAGCCGTTCAAATGCCGCTTTTTGCCGTCACGCGCTGCGGATTCCCCGTGGCGATGAGCCGCTACCGGATTTTAGGTAAATACTGCGCAAACAGCGTAAATCACTGTAAAATGGCAACTTGCCGTGCCGATTAATCGAATTAGAAGGACGCACGGCCCAGCGCAGACAGACCAGAAACGATTCTCATCAGGGAGGGCCCTGTGCGCATCGCGTTACTCGAAGACGACCCCGATCAGTCGGAGCTTGTCCGCCTGTGGCTGGAGGAGGCCGAACACAACGTCGTTGTGTTCGCCCGTGGCGGTGAGTTTCTGAAAGGAATTCGCCGGGAGTCATTCGATCTCTACCTGCTCGACTGGATGCTGCCTGACATCAGCGGCCTCGACGTATTGCGCAAGCTGCGCTCCGACATGAGAGACGCGACGCCCGTTATGCTCGCAACGGCACGCAAGGAAGAACGTGACATCGTCCTCGCCCTCGAGGCCGGCGCCGACGACTATCTCGTCAAGCCTGTCCGTCGCAGGGAACTCGGTGCGCGCGTCGACGCCATTTGCCGGCGCGCCGGCACTGCCGTCAACGAGAGCGAAGCCATTGACGCGGACCCCTACACGGTGGATCTGAGACACAAGACACTCCTTCTTCGGGGCGAAGAGATCCCGCTGACTCACCGGGAATTCGAGTTGGCGCTGTTCCTCTTCCGTCACGCGGGACAGGCCGTATCCCGATCGCACATACTCGAGTCGATCTGGGATATCGACAACGCCGACTTAACAACGCGCACGGTCGACACGCACATCAGCCGTTTGCGCAAGAAGATGCAGCTCAATGCTGACAATTGCTGGAAACTTTCCGCGATCTATCAGCATGGCTATCGACTGGAACACATTGACGCCGCCCACGCGCAGGCGAGCTGAGGTAACAGGAGCACGCCCCGATGACCAAGAAACAATCCTCCAGACGCAATACCGGCAGCGACGCTGCCGAAGATGTTGACGGCAATGTCGACAAGATCCGTGACATCTTGTTCGGCAGCCAGATGCGTGATTACGAAACGCGGCTGGAAGCGACCGAGCAACGGCTGACGCAGGCAATCGACAGAATGACGAAGAACATGGAGCGCCGGATCGAGCGCCTGGACAAGTATGCGCGGCGGGAAGTCGACAAGCTCTCCGAGCAGATCAAGGCAGAGCGTAAGGACCGCACGGCGGAAGGAAAGAAGAGCGCGAAGGACCTGACCAGCCTGACCGAGCAGGTCGAAGCCTGGTTCGCCGAAGTCGACGAGCAGATGGCATCCGAGTCGCGTGACCTGCGCAATGCCCTGCATGACCAGGGCGAGGAACTGGCGGCACAGATCCGCGAGGCACAAAGTCAGTCACACGAAGCATTGCAGAAGGAAGCGAGTGAACTCAAAGACGAGAAGGTGGCGCGCGAAGACATGGCTGCCTTGCTGACAGAAGTCGCCATGCGTCTCAACAAGGACTTCAAGCTCCCGAAGGCCTGAGTCGGGCGAGCGCAATAGCTGTCGATGAACGACCTCGAGGAACTCAAGACACTGTTATTCGGCGCCGAGAAGCGGGCGCTGGACTCGATTACCGAGCGCGTCCAGAAACCGGAGACGCGCGCGGCCGATGTCGCCGACGTGTTGCCCGAGGCGATCCGTCTCAGCCATCGCGAAGGCGGCGAACTTGTGGAGACGCTGCGAGAGCCGGTAGGCGAATGCCTGCGCGACTCATGTCGAAATGAGCCGGAAAGATATGCCGACGCACTGTACCCGGTCATGGGTCCGGCGATTCGAAAGTCCATCCTCAGTGCCCTGCGCGCGTTCGCGCAGCAGATAAACGAAACCATCGAGCAGAGTCTGACTCCGCGCGGCATTCGGTGGCGGTTCGATGCCTGGCGTGCCGGCGTACCCTTCGGCGAGTATGTCGTTCAGCGCACGTTGCTGTACCGCGTCGAGCAGGCCTACCTGATCAGCCGCGACAACGGGCTGTTGATCGGTCACGTGCATCATCAGGCTTCACGCATCAAGGACAGCGACGCCGTGTCCGCCATGTTCACGGCGATCCAGGACTTCATTAAGGAATCGTTCTCACCGGATCGATCGGGCCGTCTTGAAACGGCCGACATGGGCGAGTTCACGCTGTGGGCGGTACACGGTCCGCATGCCCTGCTCGTGTGTGTCATCCGTGGCGTCCCGCCTCGCTCGTTGCGGGGCGACCTCAGCGCGATTCTCGAGAGGATCCACTTCCGTTACGGCGACGGCATTCGCGATTACTCCGGAGACACGTCGACGATGGCCGGCGTCGAAGAAGAGCTGGCTGAGTGCCTGCGATTCGAGGCGATACAGGCGGCCGATGAAAAGAAGCGCCGATCGTTCCTGCCCCTCGTCGTGGTCACACTTCTCATCGTTGCCTTGATGGCCTGGTTCGGCTACAGGAATTGGGAAGCTCGACAGGAGTTACTCACGCTGCAGGATGTTCTCGAGGACACCCCCGGCTGGTATGTCGCCGACGTCGAACGTACCGGCAAGGCGCTCACCGTTCGGGGCCTGCGCGACCCGTTGGCCGCGTCCATCGAAGAGGTTGCGTCGGATGCCGGCCTGTCGACCGACCGGCTGGTTGCCGACCTGCAGCCGTTCCAGTCGCTCGATCCGGAGATCGTCTACCAACGTACGCTGGCCGCGCTTGACGCACCCTCCTCGGCTAGCGTCACTTACGACGCTGGTCGCATCGTAGTCATCGGTTCCGCGTCACAAGTGTGGATCGATGCTACCGAGCAGAAAGTCGCCTCGGGCGCGTTCGGGATGTCCGTTGAACTCGATGGCGTATCGTCTATCGATCTGGAACAGCTTCGGGCCGATGTTGCCGCAGCCCGCGAGGTGCAATTCGCATTTACCGAGGGCACAGAGCTCAGCGACGCCGATGCGAGCGCACTGCGCGATCACGTTACAAAGGTCAGCAGCCTGGTCAGCGAGGCGGATCGCCTCGGCGCCACGCTGAACGTTTCGATCATCGGCGAGGCCGACGCCATCGGTACCGTCGAGCTCAATACGGACCTCGCGGCTCGGCGCGCCAGCCTGGCCGAGCAGATGCTGATCGAACAAGGAGTCAGCGCCGAACGCTTGTCGACGTCGCTTATCGTCGATGGTGACCTCGCAAACGCGACGAACCTGGAACGCCGGCGCGTATCCATCCTGCTCGAATTCGATAGTCCGTCACCGGCGACCGACGCCGATCCTGAATGAACCAGTTCAGCGCCAAGGTCTGCATCCTGGGTGACTTCGCAGTCGGCAAGACGAGCACAGTCGAACGCTTCGTCAACAACCAGTTCTCCGAGAAGTACCTCACGACGATCGGCGTCAAGATCGATACCAAGGACGTGTCCCTCTCCGGCGACGTCACGCTGAAGCTCGTGTTGTGGGACGTCGCGGGCACCGACAGATTCAGCGGTGTGGAGTTCGCGTATCTCCGCGGCGCTTCCGGCTATATTCTCGTCGCCGACGGAACGCGTTCCCGGACGATTTCCGCGGTACGCACACTGAAGGAGCAGAGCTTCGATCGCTACGGCGAGCTGCCGAGTGTCTTCCTGCTCAACAAGGCCGACCTCACCAGAGAGTGGGAAGTCTCGGACGAGGATCAGCGTCGGCTGAGCGAAGAATTCGCCAACGTCTACGTCACCAGCGCGAAGACCGGCGACAATGTCACCGCGGCCCTTGGCCGGCTCGGCGAGATGATCGCCGAGCGCGACTTCCCGAAGACTCAGTGACTTTTCCAGAATCCGTTCGCAGTTACCTCGAGTCGGACTACTCGACTCAGCGACGGCCGTTTTGTTTTCAGATCGACTCGGATTGCCGGGTGCTCGACTGGTGGGGCGACGCAGACAACTACGGCCTGGGCGGCCTGACCGCGGGCGACGACATGGTCGATCGTGCGCCTTTCCTGATCGGTCATCTCGGCGCCGACGCGGAGAAGTTGCCGTTCGTGACCACTGGTAACGGCACGGTCGAAGTTCACATCTTCCCCGAGGGCGACCGGTATTTCGTCATCGTGATGGACGCGAGCGACGAACACCGATTCCATCAGCAACGACAGCAGACCGCGAACGAGCTGCGCTTGCTGCACGCGGCGCAGCAGAGGCTGATTGCCCGGCAGCGTGCACTGATCGGCGATCTGGTCGAGGCGAAGACGGAACTGGAGCATCGCCGCAAAGAGGCGGAACGCGCGAATGAGAGCAAGAGCGAATTCATCGCGATGATGTCCCACGAGTTCCGCACGCCGCTCTCGTCGATCGTCAACTATGCCGACCTGGCGCTCGAAGACGATACGAGCGTCGAGAACATTCGAAAAAGCGCGGAGGCGATATCGCGGGCAGCGCGACACATGAACCGACTCGTCGAGACGGTGCTCGATGAAGCCAGGCTCGAGGCCGGTCAGGTCAGACTGCACGAGACCCCTTTCGAGCTGAATCGGCTGCTCGACGATATCGCGACAATCATGGCGCCGCTTGCCGCCGAGAAGCAGCTGTCATTCGGCATCTATCTTGAGGACCGTGTGCCCGAGATGGTCGTCGCCGACGACGCCTGTCTGCGGCAGATCCTTATTAATCTGCTCGGTAATGCCATCAAGTTCACAGAGTCCGGTGGCGTGAGGCTCGACGTGAGCTGGGCCGACGATGTGCTTCGTGTCGCAGTTGTCGACACCGGGCCCGGCATCGCCATCGAAGATCAGGAGCGGATTTTCGACGCTTTCGAACGTGCGGCAGATACAAGCGCCGGCGGGACGCCGGGCACGGGCCTCGGCCTGACGATCACTCTGGGCCTCGCGAGACTGATGCGTGGCGAAATCGATCTCGTGTCCGAACGTGGCGAGGGATGTAAGGTGACCGTCATGGTGCCGGCGCCGGCGAGCGCCGAGACTCCCGCGGAAGAGACTGCGCTGCCCGAACCCGCAATCGAGTATCGGGCCATGCGGCCCGCGACGATTCTCGTGTGCGACGACGACGAGGACCTGCTCGCACTCGCCGAGTACTACCTGCTGCGTGCCGGCTACGGCATGCTGATTGCTCGCGACGGCCGCGAAGCGGTCGACAAGGCACTCGCCTATAGCCCCGACCTCGTGCTGATGGACATCAACACGCCGCGCTTGCCCGGCTCGGACGCTGCGTCGGAGTTGCGAGCAAAAGGCTTCAAGGCGCCGATCATCGCGCTGACGGCCTCCGATATCCGCAAACTCGACATGAAGACTTTCACGAACAGCCTGCGTAAGCCCATACAGATGCCACGCCTGCTGGCACGTATCCAGGATCATCTCTGAAGCGCTGATCGGCGTAATTGATTGTTAATTTTTGTTGCATTCCGACGTAGTCGTTTTCGCGGCGGCTACTATACTCTTCATCGGGTTTTCCCTTGGAGAGTTTTCCCTTGGAGAGAAAAGAATGTTGAGTGAATTCAAAAAATTCGCCATGCGCGGCAACGTCGTCGACATGGCCGTGGGCATTGTCATCGGTGCCGCTTTCGGCAAGATCGTCAGCTCCATCGTCAATGACATCATCATGCCGCCGATCGGCATGCTCATGGGCGGCGTCGACTTCAGCAACCTGTACTTCGATCTGAGTCGCACAGGCTACGCATCTCTGGCCGCTGCCGAAGAGGCCGGCGCGCCGCTGATCAAGTACGGCATATTCATCAATACGGTGCTGGACTTCGTGATCGTGGCCTTCGCCATCTTCATGGTCATCAAGGGCATGAACAAGATGAAGAAGAAGGAAGAAGAGAAGCCGGCAGAGCCGCCGAAGCCGTCCGACGAAGTCGTGCTGCTCACGGAAATACGGGATTCGCTAAAAAGTAACTAGATCGACTGGGCATCCCCTGGCGTCCAAGTTTTCAACCCCGCCTTTTGGCGGGGTTTTTTTTGGCTAAGTGCAGCGTCGTCGATAAACCCCATCACGCCCGAAGAGAATCAAGAATGGGGGTCAAAGAATTGGGGTCAGAGTAGAATTGTCAGCTGCCCAGAATTAAGAATTGGGGTCAGAGTAGAATTGTCAGCTGCCGGCAGCGCGAAGCAGGCCAGGTCAGCGTGCATCGTGTTTTGTCCGACATCTCGACATCTTGGACAGGCACATAAGGCTGACTCTAATGTGCCTGGCCAGAACTGCCTTCCGTTCCCCGGTGTTTCTGGCTAATCGCCCGGACCGGATGCCTCGCTGATCACCTGAGCCAGCTGCGTTTTGGTGAAAGGTTTTCTGAGCAGGATTACACCCGGTTTCAATCGTCCCTTCCGCGTTATGGCCGACTCGCTGTAACCGGACATATAGGCGACTTTAATACTCGGCCATCTCCGCTCGATGACTTCGGCGAGCTCCACGCCGTTCATCGAGCCCTCGAGTACGACGTCGGTCAACATCACATCGATATCACTACGGCCTTGCAGGATCTTAATCGCAACATCGGCATTCGGCGCAAGCAGAGCCTCGTATTGCAGCTGGTGAAGCAGCCGAGCCGTAAGACTGAGAAGATTTTCGTCGTCCTCGACGACGAGTATGCACTTGCCTTGCCCCAGCTGCACATTCGCATGCTTGCGTGTGTCACGCGGCCTGGTAGTAGCGCCGGGCACCGCGGGCAAGTACACACGGACCGTCGTGCCATTGTCGACATCGCTGTCGATGTCGACGATACCGCCGCTTTGCCGAACGAAACCATAGACCATGCTGAGACCGAGTCCGGTGCCGTGGCCTTCTTTCTTCGTCGTGAAGAATGGTTCGAACACTTTTTCGAGCACATCCGGTGTCATGCCGTGCCCCGAATCGCGGACGGACAAGAGAACATATTGTCCGGGTGTCGCCTCGGGATGGTTCAACACGAAATCCTCATCGATGTTCACGTTGGCGGCGCTCAACTCCATCGTCCCGCCGTTGTCCATCGCGTCGCCGGCATTGATCGACAGGTTCAGCAACATGGTCTCGAGCTGTCCCGTATCGACTTCGCACGGCCACGTGTCTGCTTCGCAATTGAACTGTATGTCGACGTCTTCCGGCAGGCTTTGCCGTATCAGCGGTCCTATGCTCTCAACCAGCTTGCCGAGATCGATGATGTCGGGTTTCAGCGGCTGCTTACGCGAAAATGCCAGCAGGCGTTGCGTCAGAGATGCGCTCTTTCTAGCGGCATCAAGCGAAGCGTCGAGGCATTCGTGCACCGAGCCGGACACCTCGATCTCATCCAGCGCGAGCTCGATATTGCCTTGAATCACGGTGAGCAGGTTATTGAAGTCGTGCGCAATACCGCCCGTCAGCTGCCCGACAGCGCGCAGCTTTTGCGACTGCAAGAGCTCTCGCTCTGTCCGCTTGCGCTCCGAAATATCCTGGATAATCGCAAAAAATACAGGGGGATCTTCCGATCTTGCCAGCTGTAGGCGAATATCGACGGGGTACGTGGAGCCGTCTTTTCTCTGGTGCAGCGTTTCAAACTGCAGCGATGTTGACGAGCCGTCACGCAGCGGCTGGATGAATTTTCGGAACCGGGCCTCGTCAAACTCCGGCTTGATGCACACCGGCGTTAACTCGCGGACTTCGTCGAGCGTATAGCCGAGGTTTTCACGGGCGCCGTTGTTGACCTGGATGAACTTCAGCGTCTCGCTGTCGAAGACGAAAATCTCGTTGGTCGATTCCTCCACGATCCGTCCCAGCCTCGTACTGAGCTGTTCCGCCCGTTTTCGTGCGTCGATGTTTCTCGCCACTCCTTCGATAGCGATCTCGTTGCCGCCGTTGTCGGTCACGAGGCGCGAATTGGCTTCCACGAGTACGTGGCTGCCATCCTTGCGTTCGAGCAGGGATTCATAGCCGGTCACGTAGCCGGTGCTGCGCAGCTCGGTCAGAATGTTCTCCAGATCCGCCGGATTGGCGAACAGTTTCGACAATTGAACGCCGGTGAGCTCGTTCGGCGTATAGCCGAGCAAATCGAAGACCGAGGAGGATAAGATGGTCAGCCGGCCCTTGATATCCGTTCGATAAAAGGTATCCGTCATGTTCTCGAGGATGTCGCGATACAGGGCCCGGCTGATCTCGAGCGTCTTGAGGGTCTCCCGGTGCTCGGCGAAATACGGCCGAATTAGGTAGATCCCGATGAGCATCAGGACCGAGATCGTCAGAGCCGTGATTTCCGCAGGTATATTGATCGGCTGGGAAATATCGTTGACGACGTTCTGATAGAACGTAATCGATCGTCGCAGCGCCATCAACATCAGTGCCGATGCGATCAATAACCACGATACGAGAAAGCCCGTGACTCTCGTCAGCCGCAGCGCCATGACAGCAGCCGCCAGCTGCAGGACTATCGAGGTTCCCAATATCAAAAAGCTGATTATGACGACTGCTCCGTAATTGGCGTCATCTGACCCCGCTGCCGCTGCGATATCCCTTGAAGGCAGACAGACGTAGCTAGCATGTGGAGCACAGCCGAAATTTTACCATCCCCGACGAATTACATCGGCGCGGCGCCCGAAAACTGTTGCCGGCGCCTACATCGCGGCGAGAACTGACGGCTGCAGGCGCTCTGCTGCCGGATTGCCAACTATAATTGCGATGTCCAAATTTCCAGAGGCGATATGTCACGCCTCGGTGAAACAACCCACACGCGGATCTCGAGTCCTTTTGCAGCAAGCCACACAGGCACCCATTGCCCAGTTGAGCATCTCGCCCCCTGGTTAGTCCTGATCTCCACCCAAACTGGCCGATGATCGGAGAGATTGTGCCGTTCGGAGAAATCGGGGGTCGGACCCCGACTCTCTGTGGTTCTGCCTCTGATAGACACCTGGCGCGCCGGACCTACGCTAATGCGTTCCTGGTCTTCGCCGAGTCGGACTCCGATTTACTCGCCTTTTTCCACAGGGTCCTCTCGCCCGTGGTTTAACCGGGCGTCGATCCGATCTTTCGCCTTCTTCATGGTGGTCTGGATACGCATGAGCCAGCGTCGCGCCCAAGCGAATTCGATACCCAGAATCGAAAGACCCAGGGGAACCACAAGGATCGCCGGCCCCGGCGCCACAATCATCGCAATACCGATAAGCAGGACGGACGACCCGAGTAACAGTATTACTGCCCGGCGGGCCTGGCGGTAGGACGCAGCCATCAGCGCTTCCATCTCGTCCGCCAGCGGCGACATAAGCGCGATCGTGTCACGGCCTGCCTTTGTAGACGCCAGGACGCCGACGCCGAGAATGCCGCCAATGATCGCGAGCGATACATGATTGGGAATGGGGAACTCATGAACCAGCAGCATCTTTATGCCGATGAATGCGAGCAAGAACACCAGGCTCATCTTCATATAGCGGAACCTATCCATCAGTCCCGCAAGCACGAAATACATCGATCGCAGCCCAAGCAGCGCGAATATGTTGGACGTGAATACGATGAACGGATCCCGCGTGATTGCAAAAATCGCCGGAATCGAGTCCACCGCGAACATGACATCCGCCGTCTCTACCAGGATTAACGCAGTGAACAGCGGCGTCATCATCAGCTTCCCGTCGCGGCGAACAAAGAACCTACTCCCGTGGAATTCGTCCGAAACGTTGAAGTAACGGCGAATAAGCCGCATCGTCGAGCTATTGGCAATATCGACAGTGTCGTGCCGGATGATCAATAACTTCGCTGCCGAGTAGATCAGTACCATCCCGAGCAGGTAGGTAACCCAATCAAAGCGCTCCAAGATCGCGAGGCCGCCTAAGATCATGATGCCGCGCATTACGATGGCACCGAGAATTCCCCAGAAAAGTACCCGATGCTGCAGCTCGAGCGGAACTCGCAAGAATGCGAAGATCATTGCAATAACAAAAATATTGTCAACTGATAGTGATTTTTCGACGAGATACCCTGTGAAGAATTGCAGTGCGGCGGTTTGACCGGACAACTGCTCGGTGTCCATGTCCCACCCACTGGGGTTCAGTTCGTAAAGATAGAAAATGCCAACATTGAAAACGAGTGCGAGCGATACCCAGACCGCCGTCCAACCAAGCGCTTCCGGAAGGCTGACGACATGCGCCTTTCGGTGAAAAACACCCAGGTCGAGCGCAACGAATATGCCAATCAAGGCGATAAAACCCACCCAGGCAAGTACCGTAAATGTCATCATGAATTGAGACCCCGCGGAATTTACTGACCTGACTGGTTTAGATGCTCTAGGTTAGCACTCGCGGCGCATCAAACGAGTCTGTGTGGCTGCGAGCGTATCGGCGTAATCCTCCCGGGCATCGCAATAGAAGCCAACAAATCGAACTTTCCACCCGTCCGAAACCGTTGCCGTGGTATATTTTGGGGTCAGAGTAAAAATTGAAGAAATAGTTTAGGAAATTGGGGTCTGACCCCGATTCTCTCTTCACCAACAACCCGCGCAAGTCAATACGGATGCCACGCCTTTTGGCGCGTATCCAAGACCATCTATGAAGCGGCGTTCAGCGTAGTCGATTGTTAACTTTTTCTGCATTCCGGCGTAGTCTGTTGCGCGACCGCTACCATTCGGTCTATTGGATTTTCCCTTGGAGAGAAAAGAATGTTGAGTGAATTCAAAAAATTCGCCATGCGCGGCAACGTCGTCGACATGGCCGTGGGCATTGTCATCGGTGCCGCT
>CALZMR010000036.1 GCA_945788575.1 uncultured Woeseiaceae bacterium | reverse complement strand
CACGACCCAGCGATCCCGGTAGTCTTCGAGCGAGTGCAGCTGACCGTCCTGATCCGGCAGCTCGAACTCCGGTGCGGGTTCGCCCACAATCAGTCCATCGGACGCCCACGCGCCGGTGGCCACGATCAGGGCCAGAAGTATGATGCCGAAGAATTTGTTCATCTATGGAGTCCGCAGTAGGTCGAGCATTAATACCCGCTATGATACGTTCCGATCGCGCGGCTTTGAAGTCGCTTGGGTGTAACGAATTGTAATCGAATGACGTCGGAGCAAGGGAAACGGACCACGGCGCTGGTGTTGCCGGGCGGCGGCGCACGCGGCGCATTTCAGGTCGGGGTGCTCAAAGCGCTCGCGGAACTGTTGCCCAGGGCCGTCAGCAACCCGTTCGGCGTCATTAGCGGCACGTCCGCCGGGGCAGTCAATACGGTGGTTCTCGCGGCCAAGGCTCGCCGTTTTCGGGTGGCCGTCGCCGAACTCGAGCGCGTGTGGGGCCATTTTCACTGTAATCACGTTTACCGCACCGACCACCTCACCATGCTTGGCAGCAGCCTGCACTGGCTGGCGGCAATTGTCACCGGCGGGCTCGTCGGCATGCCGAAATCGCTGCTCGACAACGCACCGCTGAGAGCGCTTCTCAGCCAGAACGTCCGTTTTCCGAGGATCCGCGACGCGCTCGACAAGGGGCTGCTGGACGCCGTTGCCGTCACCGCTGCCGGCTACGGATCGGCCAGATCGACCACATTCTTCGAAGCGACCGGCGCCCACACGAGCTGGTCGCGCACCAAGCGGGTGGGCATTGAAGCCGATCTGAATCTCGATCACTTGATGGCGAGTATCGCGGTTCCGATGATCTTCCCGCCCGTGTGTATCGGTGGCGAATACTTCGGTGACGGCGCGATGCGCCAGGCGACTCCGCTGAGCCCTGCGATCCACCTGGGCGCCAATCGAATCCTCGTCATTGGCGTGCGAAATGAGATTGTCGATCAGGCACCGGATCCTCACGAGCCGAAAGGGCATCCGACGTTCGCCCAGATAGCGGGCTACATGCTGGATACGCTGTTCATGGACGGCCTTTACTCTGACCTCGAGCGCATGACGAGGATCAATCAGTTGATCGACTCCGTGCCGCAGGAGCATCGAACGGGAATCCTCAAGGACATGCGGCCGGTCGATACGATGGTGGTGGTTCCGAGCGAGGACCTGCGCGATATCGCCTATCGACATCGTAAGGAGCTGCCGGTCGCGTTACGACTCCTTCTGCGCGGCATTGGCGGGCGAAGGCGCAGCGAGAATCGCTTACTCAGCTATCTGCTGTTCGAACGGGCGTTCACCCGCGAGCTGATAGACCTGGGTTACCGTGATGCGATGGCCGTCAAGGATGAGCTACTGGCGTTCGTGCGCGGTGACGACGTACCCAGGTTGTTCGCGCCGGCGTGGCTGCGACACGACCTCAGCACGATTCACAGCGACTGAGCCCGTCGCGAATCATAGCAACAGGGCGGCACCCAGTCCGAGGAAGGCTGCGTATCCGATGACGTCCGTAATCGTCGTCAGTACGACGCCGCCAGCGAGCGCCGGGTCGATACCAAGTCGCTTCAGGGCCAGCGGGATCGAGAAGCCCGCAAATGCCGCAACGAAGAGATTAATGACAAGTGCAGCGGCGATGACACCGCCGATCATCCAGTCACCGAACCAAAGAAACGTCGCGGTGGCCACAACGATGGCCCAGGCCGCTCCGTTGAACAGTGCGACGGCGAGTTCCTTCCGCAAAATGCCGCGGGCGTTGGTCCGGTCGATCTGTCCGAGGGCAATCGCCCGCGTGATGATCGTGAGCGACTGGGTGCCGGCGACGCCGCCCATGCTGGGGACAACGGGCATCAGGACTGCCAGCAACACGATTTTGTCGAGAGTCGTCTGAAACTGGTCTACGACGGCTGCGGCAAGAAACGCGGTGATCAGATTAACGCCGAGCCAAATGGCGCGCCGCGTCGCGCTCTTGACCACCGGCGCGAACATGTCGTCTTCCTCGTCCAGACCGGCCGCGCTTCTCAACGAGTGCTCGGCTTCATCTCGGATGACGTCGACGACATCGTCGACGGTGATTCGTCCGACGACGTGGTGATTCTCGTCGACCACGGGTGCCGACAACAGGTCCCGATTCTCGAACTCCCAGACGACCTGGCGCGACGACGTGTGGGCCGGTATCGGCAAAACGTCCGTCGACATGATCGAGGACACGAGCGCGTCTGTGTCCGTGATCAGTACTCGCGACAGGAACAGCGATCCAAGATATTCGTTGTTACGATTTACAACGAAAATGGCATCCGTGCCGTCGGGCATCTCGCCATGTGCCCGTAGATAGCGAGCTACCACCTCCAGCGTCACGTCCGGCCGGACGGTGACGATGTCGATATTCATCAGGCCGCCGGCGGAGTCTTCGTCGTATGCCAGCACCTGTTGAATCCGGTCGCGGTCCGTTGCGTCCAGGGATTGCAGGACCTCGCGGGTTACCGCTTCGGGAAGGTCCGCGAGCAGATCGGCGAGGTCGTCCGCCTCCATGCCTTCTGCGGCGAGGATCAGATCCTCGGTCCGCATGCTCTCGATCAGGTCGTCACTGACTTCGTCGGCGAGTTCGACGAGCACGTCGCCCTCGAGGCCAGGCTCGACCATATCCCACAGTACGGCGCGCTCTCTGCGCGGCAGCGACTCGAGCAGACGAGCGAGTTCCGCCGGCCGCATACTGTTGACCATGACGCGCGCAGAGCGCATCCGCCCGCTGTCGAGTCTCTCGCGCAGCAGGGCCAGATTGGCCTGGGTATGGTCCCCGGTATCCATGCGGTCTGCGGCCTCTGGTCTCTAAGTCGGGTTTTTTAGTTCGTTGTGGCGAGTCCTGACAGGCTCGTCTCGATCCTGCAACGATGCGGCGAGTTTCTCAACCATGTACACCGACCGATGCTGTCCGCCGGTGCAGCCGATCGCGACGGTTAGGTAGCCTCGACTCGAGTCCCGGTAGTGCGGAATCCAGCGGCTGAGGAACTCGAGAATATCAGAGTGCATGCTCACGAATTTTTGTTGCTGCTCGAGGAACTCCCGCACTTCGGCATCCATACCGGTCAGCCCGCGCAATGCGAGGGTCCAGTAGGGGTTCGGCAGAGATCGGAGGTCGAACACGAAGTCGGCGTCGGCGGGGATTCCCTTCTTGAATCCGAACGACTCCAGCAACACAGCCAGCTGATTCTTCTGCCGCCGGTCGACGCGCTTGCGTATGAGGTCGCCAAGCTCGTAGATACTCGTGCGCGTCGTGTCGATGATCAGGTCCGCCGAGTTGATGACCTCGGCCAATACGTCACGCTCCTCGCGAAGCGCCGATCGAAGCGCGGCTCCTGCTGCCGCCAAAGGGTGCCGGCGGCGCGACTCGCTGTACCGCCGCAGCAATGTCTCGTCGTCCGCGGCGAGGAACAGCACTTCCGTCATGATGTCGCGCCCACGGAAATCGGCGATGAGTCCGGGCAATGCCTCGAGATCGTGGCGCGGATTTCTGGCATCGATCCCGACCGCCAACAGCAGGCCTTGTTCTTCATCGGCACCGGCAACCTCGTCGACCGCGGCCTGCAATAGAGAAGCAGGCAGATTGTCGATGCAGTAGTAGCCCAGATCTTCAAGCACGTGCAGTGCGATCGTCTTGCCGGAGCCCGACAGGCCGCTGACGATTATTAGTCGTTTCCGGATTGCCATCGGCTTTATATGACCGTCGTCAGGAGTCAGGAGCTCTGAGCCGCAATCGGGTTCTGTGGCGCGAGGTCGTCACAGCCCGCCAACAGCGCTTCGTAAAGCTCGTTGCTGGTGCTGCATTCCCGCAATTCTCCGCGCAGCCGCTCGTCGCTGAGCAGGCTGGTTATCCTGTTGACGTCGGCGTAGTGTTCCTCGCCGAGTTCGCTGGGCACGATAAGCCCGATGATAAGGTCAACGGGTTCGCCGTCGGCAGAGTCGAAGTCGATGGGCTCCGAAAGCTTGATCACTGAAGCGCTGCTTTCGTCGAGACCCTCTATCCGGCAATGCGGGAACGCGACGCCCATGCGCAGGCCGGTGCAACCGAGGCGCTCCCGCTCCACGAGCTTCTCGAACACGTTGTCCGCGGAGATATCCGGCGTCGGCCGCACGAGCAGCTCGCTTAGGATCTCGAGGCAGTGCTTCTTGCTGCGCGCATGCGCATTACAAAGCACGCTCTCAGGTTTGATGATGTCTGCAAGCGCCATTTCTTGATATCGCGGGCATGATGATCGACTAACTTTTCCTTGTGTTTGCGGACCCGTCGATCGAGTTTATCGACCAGACTGTCTATTGCCACGTACATGTCCTCTTCAGTGGCTTCGGCGAAAATCGTGTCACCGCTCACGTTCACCTTTGCCTCTGCTTTGTGCCGCAACTTCTCCACTGTCAGTATGCAGTGGACGTCGGACACGATGTCAAAATGACGTTCCAGCCGTTCGAATTTCGACTCGACGTAGTCTCTCAGCGAGTCCGTTACATCTACGTGATGGCCTGAAACATTCACTTGCATAGTCGTCTCCCATGTTCTTTTTTCGGGGGCGGGCGATACGCTGCGCGCATCGTGGCCCGCGGCTCCATCATGTCATAAGCAGCGGTGAAGTCCTCCTTTGGCAAACCTGCGACATTGTCGATCGCTGCATAACTTCCGTTCAGGTCATCGGGCGTTGTCTGCGCTCGCTCGATGACGCTATGTTCATAGACTCACGGTACTTCGCCACCGTGCGCCTCGCAACCTTGATTCCCTCTTCCGCGAGCAGGTTGGCGATCTTGCTGTCGCTCAGCGGTTTCGCCGGGTTCTCGGCGCCGATGAGCTTGCGAATCTTCGCGCGAACCGAGGTCGAGGACTGATCCTCGCCGTTGGCGCTCGACAGGTGACTGGAGAAGAAATATTTGAATTCGAAGACGCCGCGCGGCGTGTGCATGTACTTGTTCGTCGTAACGCGCGAGATTGTCGACTCGTGCATCCCGATCTCTTCGGCCACGTCCTTGAGCACCATGGGTTTCATGGCCTCGTCGCCATGCTCCAGAAATTCGGTCTGACGCGACACGATGCAGGTGGCGACCTTGAGCAGAGTTTCGTTTCGAATCTCGAGGCTGCGGATAAGCCATCGAGCTTCCTGCAGCTGCGACCGGAGAACGGCGTGATCGCCGCTGCCGCGCAGTAGTTTGGCGTAGGTCTGATTGACGGACAGTCTGGGTACGCCGGTCGGGCTGATCTCGACCTGCCAGCGATTGTCGATCTTGCGGACGAATACGTCGGGTACGACATATTCCGCGGCGGCGGGGCTGACCGCCTGACCTGGTTTGGGGTTGCAGCCGCGTACGAGCGCCAGCGCGTCATGCAGCTGCTCTTCGGACGCCTTGAGACCGCGGCGAAGCTCGCCGTAGGCCCGTGTCGCAACCAGGTCGAGATGATCCGCGGCGATTTCGCGCGATAGCTGAAGTCCCGGGGTCTCCGGGTCGAGCTGATTGAGCTGCAGGACTATGCATTCGGCGAGCGACCGAGCGCCGACGCCAACCGGGTCGAGACGCTGCACCTTGGCGAGCGCGGACTCGATCTCTTCGAGCGAGACTTCGTCGTCGATGCTCGCTTCGATGTCGTCGAGACCGACCGTGAGGTAGCCGTCGTCATTTATGGAGTCGACCAGCGCTTCGCCGATGACCGCTTCGCGCGGTGTGAAGTCCTCCATCTCGAGCTGCCAAAGCAGGTGCTCTCGCAGCGTTTTGCCGGACTCGTCTTCGAATTCGCTGATCGGGCGGCCTTCGCCGCTCCAACCGGAATCAGAACTCCGGTCGGCCGAGCGCGATGTCCACGCATCTTCGGCCTTGATCGCCTCGATTTCGACAGTGGATTCGGAACTCGTGCGGGGGACGTCGGGCAGGTCCTCCATCTCGAGCATGATGTTTTCTTCGAGCGCGTCCTGAATCTGAGCGTTCAGGTCGAGGACTGGCAGTTGCAGCAGACGGATGGCCTGCTGAAGCTGCGGCGTCATCGTCAGCGTTTGCCCGAGTTTTAGCTGCAGTGACGGTTTAAGCATGAATTTGTTGTTTCCAGACGATCGCAGTGTGCCTCAGAGTTTGAATTCCTGTCCGAGATACACTTCACGAACGTGCTGATTTTCCAGAATTTCTTCCGGAGAGCCCGACGCGATTAGACTCCCATCACTCAGTATATAGGCTCTTCCGCAAATTCCGAGGGTCTCGCGAACATTATGGTCAGTTATCAACACGCCGATGTCGCGCTCGCACAAGTGCCTGATAATTCTCTGAATATCCAGCACCGAAATTGGGTCGACGCCGGCGAATGGCTCGTCGAGAAGTACGAACAACGGATTTGCCGCCAGCGCGCGTGCGATCTCGACGCGACGCCGCTCGCCGCCGGAAAGGCTTATGCCCTGACTGGCCCGCACATGGCCTACATGCAGCTCATCCAGCAGTTTCTCCAGCTCTTCTTCTCGGCCCGCGCGATTCAGGTCGCTGCGCGTTTCCAGAATTGCCAGCACATTTTCTTCCACGGTGAGCTTGCGGAAGATCGACGCTTCCTGAGGCAGATAGCCAAGACCGAGTCGCGCCCGGGCGTGCATGGGCTTTGCGGTCAGGTCCTGGCCATCGAGAAGAATGTTGCCACTGTCGGCTGCGATCAGCCCGACGATCATATAGAACGCCGTGGTCTTGCCCGCGCCGTTGGGACCCAGCAGACCGACAACCTCTCCGCTCTTGATCTCGACGGACAGATTCTTTACGACTTTGCGGAGTTTGTAGCTCTTCGAGATGTCCTGGACGCTCAGGATGCTCATTCGGAGCCGTCCTGTTGTGCCGCCGTCCCGCTGCCGTCGTCCTCCGCAAGCGCCGGGTCCGGGGGCGTGAGTTCACCTTCCTCGGTTTCAGCGGAATCGTCGGAATCGTCGGATTCGTCGTCGGGGACAGTATCGGCCTCGGCGGCTCCTCCGCCTGCGCCGTCGCCGTCACCGCTATCTTCCGGGGCGGTCGGGACGTCTTCGGGGTCGGGCGGAGTGTATGTGACGGTGACGCGCTCGTCGCCGTTGCCGGAGGCGCTGATACGCTGTTCGCGGAAGTTGTAGACCAGCGTCTCCGACGTAATGACGTTCCCGCCCTCGGTGATCGTCGCATCGCCGGCGAACTCGATCGTGCCCGCGACAACGTCGTAATAGAGGACGTTAGCCTCAGCGTAGGTCGTCTGATCCGTGCCCTCCCTGCGAAACTCGAAAGTGGCCGGAGATCCCGTGATCGTGGCAACCAGCAGCTGGAATTCCGAGAACCGCAGATCGGCCGAGTCGCAGGTGACGTGGCCCTCTTCGACATCGAACGCGACGTTGCCTGAAAACCGCCAGACGCTGTCGTCGAAGTCCATGCGGCTGGTCTGCGCCAGATCGGCCACGATCCCGATGTTGCCCTGCGTCAGGCGCAGCCCCGTGAACATCGTCATCGAGGTCCTGCCGTCGTAGGCCGTGCTCTCCGCATCGACGATGACCGGCAGGCGCAGGTCCGGTGTTTGCGCAGAGACGAACGGCGGTATCAGCAGGGCAAAGACGACAAAGATATAGGATTCGCGAATCATGTCCGGCCTCAGGGGATGAACCGTCCACTGACGTTGGACTGGAGTTCGAGTCGGTTCTCGTTGAGCGATGCTAGCATGCCGGTTGCGGTGAGGCTGCGCGAGCCGATCCGGATCTGGACCCGGGCGTCAGTCTCGGCCACATAGTTCTGCGGGTCCAGTTGCAAAACCTGGGTACGGATCTCCGTTTCATCGCCAGAAAATCCTTCATCGCTCGTGGCTCTGACGTGGCCGGCGAGCAGCACCCGCGCTTCGTCCGGGAAGATCGTCGCCGTGTCGGCCACGATCGCCCAGGGCACGTCGCTTTCGGGGGAGTAATTGATACGTACTTCGGAGAATTCGATCCGGTTGTCCGCTTGTTGTTCCGCGCGCACGGCTTCGATTTCGTAGAGGAGGGTGCCGTCCGGTCCGGTTCCGAGGATGCGTGCCGAGCGCAGGTAGTAGCCGAAGTGTTCGGTCTCGACCTGGCGGCGGTCGGTCGCATCGTCGCGGTCGGTTCTCGAGAGGTACCAGCTGTAGAGTGCTGCCGCCGTCAGGAGTGTCAGAGCGACGACCAGCCGTGGGCTCATCGAGGTTCCTCGCTGACTGCCGCGAGCACCAGCTCGCAGACCTCGCGCACGGCACCTCTGCCACCCGACCGCTCGGTCGTGTAGTCGCAGTACTCCTTGATCGCCGATACGGCATTCGCCACCGCTATCGAGTAGCCCACCTTGCTCAGCAGCGGCAGATCGGGGATGTCGTCGCCGACGAATGCGGCTTCCTCCGGAGTGATGTCCAGCGACTCGGCGAGTACGTCGAACGCCGCCGTCTTGTCGGCGCAGCCGAGGATGACGTGAGGGACTTTCAGCTCCGTCATTCGCTTCTCGACGGCGGCCGACCGGCGGCCGCTGATGACGGCGACGTCGATCCCGGCTTTCAGCAGCTGACGAATACCGAAGCCGTCCTGCGTCGAAAATGCCTTGGTCTCGACGCCGTCGTCGGATAGATAGAAACGGCCGTCGGTGAAGACGCCATCGATGTCGAAAGCGACGAGGCGGATGCCAGCGAGCCGATTTGCGGTGTCTTCTCTTGTCACATGATGCCTGCGCGGAAGAGGTCGTGGATGTTTAATGCTCCGATCAGCCGATTGTCGTCGTCGGCGACCAGCAGCGACGTGATCTTGTTTTCCTCGAGGGTGTGTACGGCTTCGGCGGCCAGTATATCGGCCGAGGTGGTCTTGCAGTTGCTATGCATGACGTTTCGCATACGCGTCGAATGCACGTCCGCACCGTCGTCCAGCGCCCGGCGGAGGTCGCCGTCCGTAAAGATGCCGAGTATCCGCCGTTGGTCGTCGACGACAGCGGTCATGCCCAGGCCTTTTTGCGTCATCTCCATGAGGCCGTCACGCAGAGCGACGTCCGGCTCGACGGACGGCACGTCATCGTCCTTGCGCATGACATCGGCAACGCGGAGCAACAGCCGCTTGCCGAGGCTTCCGCTCGGATGGGAGCGGGCGAAGTCCTCTGCCGTGAAGCCGCGACTCTTGAGCAGTGCGACCGCAAGTGCATCGCCCATCGCGAGCGTCGCGGTCGTGCTTGCGGTCGGCGCCAGATTCAGCGGGCAGGCTTCCTCGCTAACGCCAACGTCCAGATGCACGTCCGCCGCTTTCGCCAGCGTCGACGTTGCATTGCCTGTGAAGGACAGAAGACGAGCGCCCATTCGCTTGACCAGCGGCAATATCGTAACGATCTCGTCCGTCTCCCCGGAGTAGGAAATCGCGAGCAGCAGGTCGTGCGTCGTAATCATGCCGAGGTCTCCATGGCTGGCCTCGGCGGGGTGCATGAAGAAGGCGGGGGTACCGGTGCTCGCCAGCGTGGCGGCGATCTTCGATGCTATATGGCCGGATTTTCCCATCCCGGTCACGACGACTCGTCCGGCCGTCTCCATGCACAGGCGGCAGGCGGCGGCGAAATCGTCGTTCAGCCGTGCACTGATCTCGCTAACCGCGCGCGATTCGATGGCCAGCGTCTCGCGCGCAAGCGCGAGCAGTTCCTTATTGCTCAGGTCCACGCTCACGCTCCTATTTTAAACGCTTTGCGCGACGACGTATGAGGTATATGCGATGTAGGCGCCGAACAGAGCGAAGCCTTCGACGCGGGAAAGCTCGCTCTTGCCGTCGTAATCGTAGGTCATGGCGAACAGCACCAGCGTGAACGCGACCATGACGAACATGTGCAGTGACAGCACGGATGGTTCGAGCTGGGCGGGGTGTATCGAGGCCGCTATGCCGACGACGGCCAGCAGATTGAAGATGTTGGAGCCCACGATATTGCCGATGGCGAGCCCATGCTCGTTCTTCATTACGCTGACGATCGACACAGCGAGTTCCGGAAGGCTGGTTCCGAGCGCGACAAGCGTGATGCCGATGACGACCTCGCTGACGCCGAAAACCGTCGCGACCTCGATGGCGCCGTCGACGAGCAACTCGGCGCCGACCAGCAATGTACCGAGACCGACGACCAGCCAGAAGATCGCCCAGGGCATCCGGACGTCAGTCGGGATTTCGGCGTCGAATTCGACCGCGAGCGGATCGGTTTCGACGGATCGGGTACCGAGACGCGCCAGCCAGACCATGACGATGAAAAGGCCCGTGAGCATGACGAAGCCGTCGATCCGCGAAAGGAAGTTGTCGAGGAACAACGACACCGTGAGCAGTGTCACCGCCAGCAGGGCCGGCATTTCGCGGCGCAGGGTTGCCGAGCGCATTTCAATCGGCTGTAGCATGGCGGTCACGCCAAGAACGAGGCCGATATTGATGATATTCGAGCCGATCGCGTTGCCAACGGCAAGGTCAGGCTCCGCTCGGAGCGCGGCGACCACCGAGACGAGGATCTCCGGCGCCGAAGTGGCGAAAGCGACGATTGTCAGACCGATCAGGAGCGGCGATACACCCGCGTTGCGCGCCGTGGAGGCGGCGCCGTGCACAAAACGGTCGGCACCCCATACAAGGAGCACGAAACCGGCGAGTACCTCAAAGATCGTCCAAAGCATAAAGTCGTTCTGAGTAGCCCGTGAAACCGGCGGCCAAGGGTCGGGCGGCCCGGGCGGAGCCGCGTATCATACACAATCACGATGCCGGCTTGTGCGACCTGTGTCGAGGGCTGGCAGGGCAGTCCAGAACGCGCTCAGCCGGCGCACGGCTTTGCGGGCAGCGCGCCCGAAACGCTCGTTGCCCGCTGATTCGCTTTCTTGTCCTGCACTCGCCCGAGCGTTTCTGAACAGGCTAACCACGGTTGCGGTAGAATCCGCGACCTTCGGTTGAGGACAGTCCGACATGCAGCCCGCAGAAATCCAAAGCCTGATCGAGGCCGGCTTCGACAGCGCCACCGTCCGTGTCGCCAGCGACGACAACGCGCATTTCGAGGCACTGGTCGTGGCGAGCGAATTTGACGGCCAGCGGCCGCTGGCGCGCCATCAGCTCGTCTATAAGACACTCGGGACGCTCGTAGGCAACGAGATCCACGCCCTGTCCATACGCGCGTTCACACCGGATGAGTGGTCGGCGCAGTCGACCGAAGGCTAGTCGGACGTGGACAAACTCCTGATTGCTGGCGGTGCGGCGCTGTCCGGCACTATCCAGGTCTCCGGGGCGAAGAATGCGGCGCTGCCGATCCTCGCCGGAACATTGCTTGCCGGCGAGCCCGTGATGGTTCGCAATGTTCCCCACCTCAAAGACGTGACGACCACGTTGTCGCTGCTGCAGATGATGGGGGTGCAGGTCACTGTCGACGAACAGCTCAACGTCGAGGTCGATTCCCGTACCGTCTCCAGCTACGAAGCACCGTACGAGCTGGTCAAGACCATGCGTGCGTCGATCCTGGTCCTCGGGCCGCTGGTCGCACGCTTCGGCAGTGCGGACGTTTCGCTGCCCGGCGGCTGCGCGATCGGTGCGAGGCCGGTCAATCTTCACGTCGCCGGATTGCAGGCGATGGGGGCTGCCGTCACGGTCGAAAACGGGTTTATCAAGGCTCGGGCCGATCGACTAAAGGGCGCACACATCGTCTTCGATACGGTGACCGTCACCGGCACAGAGAATTTGCTCATGGCGGCGGTCCTGGCAGAGGGTGAGACGGTGCTCGAGAATGCCGCACGCGAGCCCGAGATCACGGATCTCGCGGCGTTCCTTGGCACGCTGGGGGCGAATATCCAAGGAGCCGGCAGCAGCACGATTACGGTTCACGGCGTCGAATCTCTTGGCGGTGGCGAGCACAGCGTGTTGCCGGATCGAATCGAAGCCGGGACCTACCTCGTCGCGGCCGCTATGACGAGTGGCCGGGTACGGCTCGAGGGTGCAGCGCCGGAGACTCTCGAGGCCGTGCTGATCAAGCTCCGCGAGGCCGGCGCAAAGATCGACATCGGCGAGGATTGGATCGAGCTCGACATGCAGGGTCGGCGGCCGGTCGCGGTCGATGTTCGGACCGCGCCGTATCCGGCATTCCCCACCGATATGCAGGCTCAGTTCTGCGCGCTCAACGCGGTCGCCGAGGGTGTCGCCACGATCACCGAAACGATCTTCGAGAATCGCTTCCAGCACGTGCTCGAACTTCAGCGCATGGGCGCGGATATCCAGCTCGAAGGCAACACGGCCATTATCAAGGGTGTCGATCGCCTCACGGCGGCTCCCGTCATGGCGACCGATCTGCGAGCATCGGCCGGCCTGGTCCTCGCCGGTCTGGCGGCTGAGGGCGAAACGCTGGTGGATCGCATCTACCACGTCGATCGAGGCTACGAGCGCATCGAGGAGAAGCTTCGCCGCTTGGGCGCGACCATCCGCCGCGTAAACAACTAGCCGCTAGAACGGGTCGGTAGCCGGCCGCTCCGCCGTCACTGCTGTGGCCGTGAAGCGCTCGCCGTCCCTCAAAGCCACGATCTCGAGCGTTTCGCCCGGCGCCGTCCCGGCAGTAATGAGGAGCGCCTGGCGCTGATTGACGATCGGTTCACCGTTGATCGAGAGAATCACGTCGCCCCTGCGGAGACCGGCGAGGGCGGCCGGCCCGCCGGCGTCGAGAGATACCAGCAGGATGCCGATGTCGTTCTCGAGACCGAGAGACTGGCGCTCCGCCGATGTAAGGTCGTCGGGCTGCAGGCCGAGCCAGCCGCGGATGACTCGTCCATGCAGTTTGATCTGATCCACGACGCCGCGCACCAGATCCACCGGAATCGCAAAGCCGATACCTTCGGTTCCGGAGTCCTGAGCCAATACGGCGGTATTGATGCCGACCAGCTCGCCACGGGCGTTGACGAGTGCGCCACCGGAATTGCCGGCATTGATGGCGGCGTCGGTCTGAATGAAGTTCTCGAAGGTCACGAGATCCAGCAGCCCGCGGCCGGTGGCGCTCACGATTCCCTGGGTTACCGACTTGGTCAGACCGTAGGGGTTGCCGATTGCCAGCACCACATCGCCGATTCGAAGCTGTGCCGACGATCCGAGGCGGATAGCCGGCAGCGACTCCGCATCGGTCTTGAGCAGCGCAAGATCGGTCTCGATATCGACGCCGACGAGCTCGGGTTCGAGAATCCGGCCGTCAGCGAGCTGGACCCGAATCTCCGCGGCATCAGCGACCACGTGATAATTGGTGACGAGGTAGCCCTCGGCGTCGATGATGACGGCCGAGGCGAAATTCGTGCTTACGCGAAATCGGGTGCGACCGGATTGATCGTCAGTGGTCGCGACGAGGCGCTTCGTGTAGACATTGGCGACGGCCGGGGCACTAAGATCGACCGCGTCCGCGTAGCTCATCGGCGCTGCCACGGTCCCATTGCCGATGCCGGGCAGGAGGTCCGGACGCAGCAAGACCACCAGGAACGCGACCGCGAGCCCCACGACGATCGACTGCAGCAGAAATACGAGCGCCGATTTCAAGGGAAATGTCCGTCTCCAAAACCAAAACCACGACGTGTCCGGCATCTAGCCAAGTTCGACGGCCCCCGTGTATAATAAGCCGGATTCCGCACCAGGCCACGTGGTCGCCGCCATCCTGACGGTAACACGGGGCTGCTGCAAATCCATCAGTATCGAAACAAAGCAAATACTCGCTGACGGAAAGCCTGATTTTGAATCTAGCGGAACACCCGCTGACCAGACTTTCTGCTGCCGGGCGTATGGGAGTGCCTGATGACCGACGACGAACAGGATCGCATCGATCGAAACCGACGTCATTTTCTCACCGTGGCAACAGCTGTGACCGGCCTGGCCGGCGTCGGCCTCGCTGCCATTCCGTTTCTGTCGTCGCTGAAGCCGAGCGCGAGGGCCCAGGCGCTTGGTGCCCCTGTCGAGGTGCCGATCGGCGCTTTGCAGGAGGGCGAGATGGTTCGCGTCCTCTGGCGCGGCAAGCTGGTCTATATTCTCAAGCGCAGCGACGCCATGGTGGCAGGTCTCGCGGACAACGTCGCCAATCTGGAAGATCCGGACTCCGAAGTCGTCGAGCAGCAGCCTGACTATGCGGCGAACCCGATGCGTTCGATTCGTCCCGACTTCCTCGTAGTCGAAGGCTCCTGCACGCATCTCGGCTGCGCCCCTCTCGAAGATTTCGAGGTCCGGCCTTCGGAGGAGTGGAATGGCGGATTCTTCTGCCCGTGCCACGGATCGAAGTTCGACCTGGCTGGACGGGTCTGGCAGGGCGTACCCGCGCCGACAAATCTACGGGTTCCGCCGCACCGTTTCGTCAGAGATGACCTGATCCTTATCGGTCAGGACACCGGAGCAGCATAATGGCAAGAGTTGAGGCAGAAGTGGGCAAGCCGCAGGGCGGCTTACTGAAGTGGATCGACGACCGTTTTCCTCTCACGAAGACGCTGAAGTACCACGTCACCGAGTACTACGCGTCCAAGAACTTCAACGTCTGGTACGTCTTCGGCGTACTCGCGTTCGTCGTACTGTTCATTCAGCTGTTCACCGGTTTGTTCCTGACGATGAACTACAAGCCGTCGGCAGCCGAAGCGTTTGCATCGGTGGAATACATCATGCGCGACGTCGAATGGGGCTGGCTGATTCGGTACGTGCATTCGACCGGCGCATCGTTCTTCTTCATCGTCGTCTATCTGCACATGTTCCGGGCGATGCTCTACGGCTCATACAAGAAGCCGCGTGAGCTGATTTGGCTCATCGGCATGCTGATCTTCTTTGTGCTGATGGCCGAGGCCTTCGCTGGATACCTGTTGCCCTGGGGCCAGATGTCTTACTGGGGCGCCCAGGTGATTATCTCGCTGTTCGGCGCGATCCCCGGTATCGGCGATGCGCTCGTCGAGTTCATCCGCGGCGACTACTCGATCTCGGATATCACGCTCAACCGGTTCTTTGCGCTGCACGTGATCGCGCTGCCGCTCGCGCTGATCGGGCTCGTGTTCGTACACATCGTCGCCCTGCACGAGGTCGGCTCGAACAATCCCGACGGCATCGAGATTAAAGAGAACAAGGGCCCCGACGGCGTCCCCGTCGATGGCGTCGCATTTCATCCGTATCACACGTCGAAGGACCTCGTGGCGATTGTCATCTTCCTGATGATCTTCTCGGCGGTGGTCTTCTTCGCGCCGGAGATGGGCGGGTACTTCCTCGAGCATGCGAACTTCGAACCCGCGAACCTGCGCGCAACACCGGAGCACATCGCGCCGGTGTGGTACTTCACGCCGTTCTACGCGATTCTCCGTGCTGTGCCGGACAAGCTCTGGGGCGCGATTCTTATGGCGCTCGCCGTCCTGCTGCCAATGTTCCTGCCATGGCTCGACAAGTCCAGAGTCAGGTCGATCCGCTATCGAGGCTGGATGTACAAGACAGCCCTGACGGTCTTCGTGGTCAGCTTCCTGACGCTTGGTTGGCTCGGAGTGCAGCCCGCAGAAGGCATCTATGTACGTGCGGCGCAGGTCTTCACGGCCCTCTACTTCCTGTTTTTCCTGTTGATGCCGTACTACACGACGATCGACAAAACTAAGCCGGTGCCGGACAGGGTGGTCGCCCATGGTTAAAGACAAGATGAGAGCACTTGCGTTTACAGCAGCCCTCCTGTTCGCTTCATCGGCGAACGCTGCAGGTGGCGGGGCGGAACTCGAGCCGTCGAATATCGACCCCGGCAACGTGAATTCGCTGCAGCGTGGTGCCCGTAACTTCATGAACTACTGCGCGGGGTGCCATTCTGCGCAGTATGTCCGCTACAACACGATCGGCAACGACCTGGAACTCAGTGAGGAACAGCTCATCGACAATCTGATGTTCAACGCCGAGAAGACGTTCGAGACGATCAACGCGTCCATGCGTCCGGCGGATGCCGAGCGCTGGTTCGGTACCGTTCCGCCCGATGTGTCGCTGATCGCGCGCGCCAGGGGTACGGACTACATCTACAATTTTCTGAAGTCTTTCCACGTCGATCCGGAAAGTCCGACAGGCGTCGACAATACCGTGCTTCCCGGCACGAGCATGCCGCACGTACTGGCGGAGTTGCAGGGCTACCAGACGGCCGTTTATGAGACGCACGAGGATTCGCACGGTGACACGGTCACCGAGTTCTCGCACTTCGAGCCGCTCACGGTCGGTTCTCTCGATGCCGAGGACTACGACGACTTCGTACGTGATACGACGAATTTTCTCGCCTACATCGGCGAGCCGATTCGTTCCGAGCGCCGCAAACTCGGCGTATGGGTTCTCATGTTCCTGGGCTTCTTCCTCATTATCTCGCGGATGCTCAAGAAACAAATCTGGAAGGACGTTAAGTAATGGCTGTTATTGCGAATCGCCGTTCGGTCATGACGCTGTTCTCACGGCCGACCGATATCCACAGCCACCGCACGCGTCTTGTGCTGGCAGAGAAGAACATCAATATAGAGATCGCCAACGTGGCGGGTCCGGATCTGCCTGAAGATCTCATGGACCTGAACCCGTATCACACGGTACCGACGCTCGTTGACCGCGATCTGACCCTCTACGATTCGCGCGTTATCATCGAGTATCTCGATGAGCGATTTCCGCATCCGCCGCTGATGCCGGTCGATCCCGTGACGCGCGCACAGTTCAGGCTCGCCCTGTTTCGAATCGAGACTGACTGGTACTCGCTCGCGGAAGAGGCCGACCTGTCGGATGGCCGACTCGGCGCGAAGTCGCGCAAGCTGTTGAAAGAGAGCATCCTGCAGAGTTCCGAACTCTTCGGTGCGAGGCCGTATTTTCTGTCCGATGAGTTCTCGCTCGTAGATTGCAGCATCGCGCCGATACTTTGGCGCCTGCCCGTCTACGGAATCGACCTCGGAGATAATGCGGAAGCAATCGAGGCTTACATGCAGCGCGTCTTCGCGCGGCGTTCGTTTCAGCAGAGCCTTACCGAACTCGAGCAGGAAATGCGCATGTAGAGGTCCTTACCCGGCCTCCTTATGTCTAGTCCGCAAATCCGACATCGATCGGTGGTAAGCTTGCTGCAGCGGACGACACGTTTAAAAAAATTACCCAGTGACCAGTTCCACCCGATCTAAACGCCCCTACCTGATCCGCGCCATGCACGAGTGGATGACGGACAACGGCAACACTCCGCATATCGTGGTCAACGCGCTCGTCGATGGAGTCACCGTCCCGCCCGAGCACGTCAAGGACGGCATAATCATCCTCAATATCAGTGCGTCTGCCGCGCACAATCTGAAGATGACCAATGACGCGGTGAGCTTTCGCGCTCGCTTCGGCGGGGTGCCGTTCGATGTATGGTCGCCGATGCGTTCCGTGCTCGGCATCTACGCTCGCGAAACGGGTCAGGGCATGATCTTCTCGCACGACACCGAGATGGCAGGCGATAGCAACGATGGTGAAGTTTCATCAGAGTCGGCGGTGGAGGAGGACGATCTCGAATCGACCCGCGCGCGCTCGCACCTGCGGGTCATCAAGTAAGCCGTTAAATTTGCCGCCGATCGTATGTCGCTGATCGAGCAGGCTCTCCGATTCATCGCCGTCAGTTCAATCGCCGTCTTATCGATCGGCCCCACTGAGGGTCACGCAGAGTCAGCCGATGGCGGCACATCGGTCGAATTGGCACACCCCGGTGAACCGGGCATGGGATCGGACCCGTCCAGATCACCTTTGTTGCCCGGAGACGCTGAACTTCTGCAAGCGCAGCGCGCGGTCATCGAGCGCTTCATGACGGAAGATGAACGGAAAACATACGGGCGTTCCGTGGGTAAGCTGAGCCTGATCGCAAGGCTGCTCGAGAAAGGCGTTTTCGGTGCCGAGGACACATGGGAGCTGCAGTGCCTCGGCGTCGTACTCGGCGATGCACTGGCTCTGGAGCCGGAACTCCACTGGGTTGCGTACGAAGATGAATACGGACGAGATGCCGTGCTGCAATTCGAAGACACGTCAATCGTAATTTTTCCGATTACAATGATTTCCAAGCGTATCGAGCGCGACGAAGACGTCGACGTTCATCAGCTGTTCGAGCTGGCGCTGGAAGAAGTGCACCGGATGCGCGAGTCCGGAAATTACGAGTAAATATGCTTAGCCGCCGCCGGCGTCGCCCAGCAGCGTCGTGTCAATCAGGTCGCACAGGGCATGGATGATGACGAGGTGCACTTCCTGAATGCGCGCCGTGCGCGTCGCCGGCACACGTATCTCGACATCGCCTTCCCCGAACATACCGGCCATTCGACCGCCGTCGCGTCCTGAGAGTGCAACTACTTTCATGCCGCGTTCGTGCGCGGCCGTAATAGCGCGGCAAACGTTCTCCGAATTGCCTGACGTCGATATCCCGAGCAGGATGTCTTCGGGCTTACCGAGCGCACGCACCTGCTTGGAGAAGATTTCCTCATACGCGTAGTCGTTGCTGATCGAGGTCAGCGTCGAACTGTCCGTCGTTAGTGCGACGGCAGGAAGCCCCGGCCGCTCCATTTCGAAGCGATTTAGGAGTTCGGATGAGAAGTGCTGTGCGTCACCGGCCGAGCCGCCGTTGCCGCAACTCAATATCTTGCCGTCGTCGAGTAACGCTCTGCTCATTAGCTCGCCGGCAGCAGCGATGCTCTCGCTGATCACATCGACGGCGTTCTGTTTTGTGGCAATGCTCTCG
>CALZMR010000035.1:14783-23409 GCA_945788575.1 uncultured Woeseiaceae bacterium | reverse complement strand
AGCCGCCGATGCGCCCGACCAGTCTCGCGTCTTCGGCGCCACCAGAGTTGCCAGACCCATGCGCGTCAACAAGCCGATCGGCAATCCGCTCAGCAGCTTCTTCACCATCTCGATCATCCAGTCCTGAAAAAGGCTCTGCTTTGTACGCTGGAAGAAACGGCGGATCGTCCGGCTTTCCTCGATCTTTCCCGTCTTGACGATCTGTTCCGTGAAGACCTCGTCGAAGTGCATCGACGGCGAGGTCTCGGTGTGGCCTTTGCGCTCGAGCCAGTGCGCGGTGGCCTTCATGACGCCTTCCGGGAAGACGTCGCGCGGGCAGGCGTACGTGCACTGATTGCAGGATACGCACTGCCAGATGATGTCTTTATCCCGCAGCAGCTCCGACTCCATACCCAAGCGTATGAGGTAGATCCAGTAGCGCGGATTGAAGTCCTCGTTGAGCGCATTGACAGTGCAGGAGTTCGTGCATGAGCCGCATTGCCAGCAACGATGGATATATTCGCCGCCCGGGAGCGCCGCAATTTCGTCTTCGAGCGCTTCGTTGTAGTCGCTGACGACCCGCGACTCAATGAAAGTGCTCCAATGCCCCGAGACATCCACACCATCGATGACGAGTTCGTCATGTGTGTGCAGGTTCTCCGGACGGATCAACGATTTTTCATGAATCGGCATTCAGTGCTCCGCTACATGAGTTGTTCCGGGGCTTCATTCTCGTCGAGGACGAAAGCCTCGCCGTCGACGGTCTTCAGCCGTGTTTTGCCGCTACCGGCCCGCACACCGTCCAGTCCCAATAGCCTGCGGGTGTGCTGCATCGGGTCTTCAGGCGCGGAGAAATCGGTGCGCAGATAGCTTCCGCCCTGCTCGCAGATGTATTGCGCATAGATCTGGGCGCAAAGGATATCGGCGTACTGCAGCACGTCGCGGAAGAATCCGTTGTCGCTTAGGTACTGGCTTAGCTCCTCCCGCAGCATCAGGAAGGTCCCATAGCCGTCACCGACTTCAATCCTCATGTGATCGACGTCGTCGCCGTGCCAGATCTCGCGGAGCACGCCCGAGTTAGCTTGCGCGTCCCACACCCAGCGTGTCATCAGCGGGAAGCGTTCCGGATCGGCGTTATGGAGGAATTCGGCGCTGAGATCGCGAACCCAGCGGTGCTGTTTGTCCGTCGGGAAACGCTCGCAGAACGCGCTCACGCGTGCGTCGACGGCTTCCGAATCGTCGAACAAATCGACGAGACCTTCGCGGATTTCAATGAATGTTTCTTCCGTCAGCCACGCGCCGACGCGGCGCCGCACCGTCGCCATGAACGTGCATAGGCCCTTGAAGGTCTCGAGCTCCATGTCCCCTGCGCCGTCGGCCAGGGCCTGCTCGAATAACCTGCTCTTGAGCTTGACGGCATCGACGTAGCGCTCTACACCGCCATGATCTTCGCTGCCAGCCACCATGACCCGCAGCGCCGCAGCCAGTGCCTCGCCCGACAGATCGAGCACGGGGCGCTCGATCTCGACCGGCTTGGATGCGGAGAATATGCCCATGATTACGCCGTCTGACCGATCAGCGCCTTCATGCCCGACAGCGCGGCCATTGCGGCCGCGTGGCCCTGAGCGATCGAATCGTCGATCGTCTCCGGTCCGGTCGCCGCGCCGGCAACGTACACCCCGGGACGCGAGGTCTGACCCATCGTGCCGTAGGTGTTCGCGACGTCGATGAAGCCGTTGGTCTCGAGATCGATGCCGAACGTCGACGCGATCTCCGGGTTATCGACATTCGGGTCCATGCCAATCGCGTGTACGACCATGTCGAACGGAATCGTGATCGGGCGCTTCACGAGCGTGTCCTCGCCTTTGACGATCAGTTTCTCGCCGTCCGAGGTGACCTCGGCGATACGCGCCTTGATGTACTTGACCTTGAATTCTTCCTGGCTCTTCCAGTAGTACTTCGTCTCGTAGAGCCCGAAGGTTCGAATGTCCATGTAGTAGATGTAGACGTGGCAATCCGGCAGCTCTTCGCGAATCTCCATGGCCATGTTGGCGGAGACCGTGCAGCAGATCTTCGAGCACCATTCGCGACCGATCTGACGATCGCGCGAGCCGACGCAGAGCAGGATCGCGACGCGCGTCGGCTTACGGCCATCGGATGGACAACGCACGCCCTGGCCAGACGAGATCATCTGCTCGACCTGGGTAGTAGTGACGACATCCGGGAACGTCCCGAATCCCCACTCGGGCTTGTTGACCGAGTCGAAATGCGTAAATCCCGTGCCGAGGATCGCGGCGTCCGCGTCGAAGCTGTCACCGTTCGATAACTTGATGTGAAAGTTGCCCGGCGTGCCGTCGAAACTGTCGACCATCGCACCAGTCTTTACGGTGACGAGCGCTTCGTCTTCGACCCGTTTTACCATGCCGCCGATAGCGTCTTTCGCCCACTCGCCCGTCGGCACCAGCTTGGCGTAGCCGGACAAAATGGGGGCGCCGCCGAGGCGGTCTTCCTTCTCGACCAGGATGCACTCTTTGCCGACGGTTGCGAGACTGTGTGCAGCGGCGAGTCCGGCCGGGCCGGCGCCGACGATCAGGATTGGTTTGCTCATTTCGGACCCTCTATGGCTTTGAAGCCCGGACCGGACGTGATCATTTTCCGCGGGTCGTAGAGCATCTCGCCCTTGCCGGCTTCAACATCCTTGAGATACGCCTCGAATTCGGCTTTCTTCTTCTGCCAGTCGATGCCGAGCTTCTCCATGAGTGTTTCGGTCGAAGACGCATGCCAGTGCGATTGCACGATCTTGTAAGGATGCGCGCCGCACACGAGCGCCGCGAACTGGCAGTCGGCGAGGATCGGCATGTCGACGGGCTTGCCGTCGGCTGCACCGATCCATTGATTCTTGTCGAGCGTCGTTATGCAGCCCGTATCGTGGCCGACCATCATATCCGCGTGCGCTTCCTCCTGTGCGACGCGTAGCTTGCGGTCGATTGCGAACGAACGTGTAAACTCACGCTCCGAAATGATGTGACGGAAACCGAAGCCGCAGCAGTCGTACCACGTCGAGTAATCAATGACGTCGCAGCCCAGCGTCTCCAGAAGACCGGTCGTGACGGCGACGCGGTTGCCGTCGAGAACATCGTCGTCGTAAATCGCGTCCTCCGGCACCATCTTGTAAACGTGGCAGGCCGGGTGCACCGTGGCGCGGATCTGGTCGCAGTCGATGACCTGATGTTTCTTAATCTCGTCGCGCATCACGTGCAGCCATTCGGAGTAGTGCACGACCTCTTCCGGGATCAGCAGCTTGCCGTCAACGAGGCGGTCCAGCTTGCCGAGGATCGTGCGTACGCGCTCTCTGAGTTTTGCCGACTGCAGCAGATACCCTCGGACTTCTTTGTAATTACCGAAAGACGTGCCGCAATGGACGAGTGGGTAGAAGTAACCGTCCGGCAATCCCTGCGCCTTCGCTGCAACGTAGGCCTGATGGAAGTTACGCAGGAATACGGCCGCCAGGCTTTCGATGTTGCCGATGCCGGAACCGTGATAGTTCCAGGCCGTGCATGACGTCTGATCGGTCTCATCGAGATACTCGATGTCCATCATGTTCATTAGCCAGAGAAGCGATGCCGGGTAACCCGGAATGTTGCCGCACTGGCCGCAGGACTTGTGGTGCCAGTGACGTGTCGTGGGGATACGCTTGTCCCAACCGTACAGCGTCTTGACGGTGACCGGCTCATGCTCGTCCGTAACGCGGTGCACGACGATCTCGCCATCCTTCTCGAGTTCCCACATGACGTCGCGGACATCTTCGACCCGATCCTTGTTGGTCAGCATCGAGCGGCGGTTGACGATCTGATCGACCCAGACGGTCGCGACGTGAGCGTCTTCTTTGCTCAGATTGGCGTCCTTCCATTCCTCGCCGTGTCCGGTGAAGCGTTCGCCACCGTTGCCTTCGGGTGGTTTTCCGATTCCGTTAGTCATTCGTTATCTCCAGGCCAGCCAGTGCTAGTCGTCGTCCTGTTCATCCAGCCAATCGTCATAGTCATCTCTCTTTTCATCCATGATGTCGCAGATGACGTCGAACAGGTTCTCGTCAATAATTTCGAGGCTGTCGAGCACGCCGGTCTCTTCCCAGATCGTGTACAGCTCGACAGAGGTTTTCAGATTCACTTCCCACGCAGTCTTGGTCGTGTGCAGCGTGGGCATCGGTATCGCTTTTCGCAACGTCGTCAGGGGCGCGTCGATCTTCGAAACATTCGGGCCCCAGTCGGCGAATCCATCGGGCGTGATCATGTCCGGCGACAGCTGATTGCCGGTGGAGATCAGCTTGAGCATGACGCGGCTGAAGGGCCGCAGGACGTCCTTCGCCGACTGCATGCCGTGCTTGATCGCCGTCTCGCGCATGAGCATGATGAGCCCGCCCGGCGAGTTTCCGAAAGGACAGCGCGCGGCGCAGGTGTAGCACTGGGCGCAGGACCAGATCTTCTCCTGCATCGCGTCGTGTATGCCCTCGAGATTCTCCGTCCAGAGGAGCTGGACGATCTCGCGGGGGCTGAAGTCGTAGTAGTGTGCGGCCGGGCAGGTCGCCGTACAGATGCCGCAGTTCAGGCAACCATTGAGTTCGTGGTCGTAGCGCAGGTCGGCCTGAATGTCCTGAAAAATCTCCTCGAGCTTCTCTCGCTCGACTACCGGCGACTCCGAGACCGGGTCACCGATGTATTCCTGAATGCGGGACGAAGAGGAATGGGACATTTGCGAACTCCGGTCAGTAGGTCAGCACCTTGACGTCTTCTTCCATGATCTCCTCGACCAGATGTGCGCCGCCGACGATGCCCTCGCACTCGGGGATCAGGTCTTCCCTGGTCATGTCGAAAAGATCGAGATTGGGCGAGCAGCAGAAGAACTTCACACCGGCCTCGTGCGCGTCCTGGATGAAGCTGTATACGGACTTCGGCGAGCCTTCCTTGACGAACAATTTCTCGGCGATGCCCTTCTTCATGAGCTTGCCGGAGGTTGCCGTGCAGATGACGTCGACGTCATACTCGAGCGCCGCGGCAACGGTGGCCTGGAAGATCGGCGCTCCGAGTTCCTCACCATTGCTGGGGTCGGTGTTCGCCATCACGATGATCAGCTTCTCTGCCATTTCGGGTGTCCCCTGACGCTCTGGTGGGCGCCTAACAGTTAATTATAATATCCTAATTTACTCATGTGTCCAATGCCGCCTTCGGCGCGGACATTAGCGACGTACATTGGACCAGCCCGGTCATAATGGGTACGAGTTCGTCTTCGAGTGTCGTCTGCAGCGCTCTAAGCGTATCCAGCTCAGCGCCGGCGCCATCCGGGACCTCCTCGAACTCCATGATCAGGTCCTCGACCATTCCCAGCTTAATGCCGGGATTGCCGAGAAATCCATACGCATTGTCACCAATCCGAAAGACCGCGGGCCTGCCCTCGCCGTCCACGGCGAGTACCGCCGCATCGTCAGGCAGCACAGGGCGGTCGCGCATGTAGACCACCTGGTGAAAGCGCTCGGGCAGATAGCCGTTCAGCGCGTCGTCCGAGGTTCGTTCCGCCTCGTACGACTCGAAAACGTAGTCGGCGGCTTCGGAACCGCCGCCAGCCGCGATCGCAAGAATCTGCGTACCAAGACCGAAAGCAATCACGGGCGTGCCCTTTGCGAGCATCTCCTTCGTCAGGGCAACCTCCTGGCTCAGCGTTGGCAGGTCGCGTGTACCGGCCGTACCCCACGGCCCGCCGCCCAGCAAAAGCAGTGCATCGGCCGGCACATCGTGCGCCGGCAGCTTGCGCCCGCCGGCGAACGGACGGAAGTACTGGAACCGGATTCTGCGCCCCTCGAAGTGATCTTCGATCAGGCCCAGGTATTCGCCGGACGTGTGCTGTACGACCGCGACCACGTTCATCGGCGTCTCGGTGCGATTCGCGAGCGAGAATGCGTCGTTGGAGTCTTTGCAATCAGCCATGACTTGCGTCCGTACCGAGGGCGCTTGCAATAGACGCCCGGAAATCCGCAGGCGACACGCTCAACGTGCCGACTTCGGTGCGCGCGAAGAACTTGTCGATCGCATCGTCGACCTCGGTGCGCTTCACGCCCATCAGACTCGCCTCCAGATCGAATACGACCCTGGGAGGCGTCACAAAAAAGTCGCCGCTGATGAGTACACGTTGCAGGACGTCGCGCCGCCGGCCCTCCAGCTTGACGAACGCGTCGATCGTACCGCCGGCCCCGGTATGACTACCGGCCAGAACGTCGGCGTCAGCAGCCGGATCGTCGATCTCGGCTACAAATTCGTCGCTACCAATTTCCTCGTCGAAGTATTGCCGCGCCAGTTGCTCTTCGATCTCCGTAATCTCGCCCGGATGCGCCTGCAGGCCGAGGCCTTCGCTGAAGCCTTCGATCAACGCTGCCTTGATGGTCTCGAGGTCCGGGAGATCTGACCCGAGAAGCTCCTTCAGCGTAACGACCCTCTGCGCCGCGGAGTCGAGCTGGCGTTTAGCGAGCTTGGCATCCGGAACGTGAAGTGCACTGACCATCCGCTGCGGATTGAGATCCACCAGTACGGTGCCCTGATAGATGAGGACATCTCCGTCGTAGAAACCGCCGGTGCCGCTGATCTTGCGGCCATCGACTTCGATATCGTTCCGAGGCCGGAATTTCGCCTCGACGCCCAGCTTGTTCAGACCCAGAGCGGCTGCATTACAGATCTCCCTCGCGAGGTCCGGCAGCGCGGCGATGCCGAGGGATGAACGATGGAAGACGAGCTCCCAACCCAGCTGGCCCTCATCGAGGTAAATCGCGCCGCCGCCCGTGATCCGGCGCACTGTTCCGATGCCGTGCTGTTGGCAGTAATCGAGATCGACCTCGCGCGATAGATCCTGATGGCGACCGATCAATGCGGTCGGCGGGAAACGCAGGAATCGAATCGTGTCCGTGACGTCACCGTTCTGGCGCGCTTCGATGAGTGCCGCATCGAACGCAATATTCGCCCGCCCCTCGCGGACGCCCGTATCGATGCTGCGGAACGGTTTGCTCATACGCTGCGGCTATTCGACCCGAACGGGGATCTCCAGCTGGCGGCGAATCCTTTTCATATCGCGCTTCTTCGGCTGAAACGGGTAGCTCGCGATGTCAGACGGCGGAGAATCGCCGTATGGCCGGTCGCACGCGGAGATATCGTCCTGGAACTTGCCCGGGCAGCCCGATGTGCGGAACGCGATGCCTTCATCGATGACGCCGGAGAGTTCGGAGTCCGGCAGCCCGTAGTCCTTGACGCGGCCGAGTTCGTCGAAGCGCATCTGGTCGACACGCACGCCGCGATAGTCGATCAGGTAGCGGGCAAGCTGCACCCGCCGCCATTGGTCGCGCGGAGTCGCCGGAAGATGATCCATGAGCGAGCCCTGCTCCGGGAAGAAACAGAACATGTGGCTGTGACCGCCGAGATCGACGAGATCCTGCACGAGCTTTAGAACCTCGTATTCGGTCTCGCCCATGCCGACGATGATGTGGGCGCCGAATTTCTGCGGCCCGAAGATATCTCTGGCGTCTTCCAGAATCTCCCAGTATTTCGACCACTTGTGCGGCGACTGCACGCCTTTACCGCGCGTGCGATCGAATAACTCCGGTGTCGCCGCGTCTAGTGCGACGGTGAAAATATCGGCCCCGAGATCGCGCGTCCTTTGCACGTCCTCGCGCGTCATCGTCGTCGGATTCGAGAGGATCGAGACCGGTATGGCACCCGGATCTATCCGGTCGGTCCACTGCTCGAGCACTGTGAACGTGTCCTGCTCTGACCTGGGGTGAGTGATCATCGAGATACACATGCGATGGAACGGGCTGTTCTCCGGGTCGCTGGCGACGATATCGATGATCTCTGCCATCGGTACGGCCGGCCAGTCGACGCGGATAAAATTGCGATCCGCGTAATCGCGATCCGCTTCGCGATGCCGGGCAAGGCCGCAGTACGCGCAGTTGGCGCGACAGCCTTCAGGGTAGGTCAGCAGCAGATTCAGGCAGCGCGTGCATTCGCAGCCGTACATACGCCCGCCCATGATGCCGAGCGTTATCGCCGCCGCCGTCGACAGCTGCACGTACTCGGGCGACTTCATGTGCGGCGCCTGGTAATTGTTGTTCGGCAGATACACGCCTTCGGGCGGCAGATCGGCGTCCTTCACATGCGCGCCGTTGCGTCGATCCTTCGGAGTCTTCTCGGGAAACCGAGGCTGCATTTCATCCCAGGCGTTGAAATCGCTGTCGGTGTTGGTTGCAGGTGACGTCTTGTTTTCGATACAGCCCATAGTCGGATTCCTTGGATCGCTTGGGTCTCTCGTCAGGCGGCGCAGGAGCGCGCCATCGCGAGCCCTTCGCCGAGTTTGATGGAACAGCAGGAGTGCGCCTGCTCGAACGGCCGCCCGATCGTGTGTGCGACGGCTACCGCACCGTCGGCCGGGAACGCGATGCCGTCGAGACCCGCCATGATCGCGTAGGCGTCCGTGATCCGCTTGTGCATGCCCGGCGGTCTGGCGCAGCCGAGCAGCACCTGCTGGTCGGGCAGACTCTCGCGCGCCTCGCCGAATATTCGGCCGACATCAGTGGTACCCGGTGTCGCGAACGTACCGGGCTTCGCGGCGTGCG
>CALZMR010000035.1:0-14746 GCA_945788575.1 uncultured Woeseiaceae bacterium | reverse complement strand
TAATGGAGCCCGATCACGATGTGCGGGGTCACCTCCATGGACGTCGAGCAGAGTGCGGCAAGCGTGGCTTCGAAGTCCTCGACGGGACGATCCAGCTTGTAGACGTCGCGGATCGTCTCCTGCGCGCCGATGACGTCCATCATCACCGTATCGACACCCGCCGATTCCATTGCCTTCGCGCGCGGCTCGTCGAGCAGGGCGCTGTGGATAGCGACACGAAGCTGCGGGAAGTCGTGCTTGAGCTGCTCGACAACGGGCAGGTAGCGACCGTAGCCGATCTCGTTCTTCTTATTGGAGCCGCCCGACAGCAGGAAACCGTTCAGCGACTCCGTCTCCACCAGCTGACGAACCTGCCGGTCCAGCGACTCGGGGTTCATCGCCGGAATCATCGGCTCGAGACTTTTCTTCTGGCAGTGGTCGCAGTTGAGGCCGCAGGCGCCACCGGTAATCGAGAACGCCGGGAAGCTGTTCTGTCCACAACCCTCCAGCTCGCTGCTCTCGTACTCCTTGAATGTTGGCGTAGAGAAGCGGATGGGCCGCGGCTCGCGCCCCTCCGCGGTGCGCTCGAACGCCTCGACAAGTTCCGAGTCGAACTCGGCGTCCTCGAGGTCTTCGATTTCTGCAAGCGCGTCGATCCAGGCCATGTCGTTCCTCAGTCGAGTTGCGTCTTCTTCAACAGCGATATTACGGCGGGTCTGACCGGGCGACGATACGGGGTATCCGCCATGCGCGTCAGCCAGATTTCGTCAATCTCGTCCTCATCGACAAGTTCGCATTGCATGCCGGAGAGCATGTCGCGAGCCTTGGACGGCAGTTCCGCCGGCATGGGCTGCCTCGCGATTTGGCCCCACAGCCCGGCCCAATATCGAGCTACCGTCCATGGATTGTAGCCGCCGCCACCGACGATTACCGTCGGCAACTTCAGACCCAGCAAGCGATCCACGGCGTCCCAAAGCGCAACATTCGTGAGCTCCATCTTGGACAGCGGATCGCCGGCCAGACTGTCCGCGCCGCAGCAAACGACCAGCGCATCGACAGCGTAGTGCCCCGCGATCGGCAGGACCGCCTCGTCGATAAGTACTTCCAGCTCGGCATCGTGGAATCCGACGGGAACCGGCAGATTGAAGACACCTTGCTGCGGGTGTGAGTGCGTGCCCGTATAGGGCCAGCGCCTCTCCTCGTGGATCGACAGCGTAATCACGCTCGGGTCCTCGAAGAACGCATCCTCGACCCCATCGCCGTGGTGGGCGTCCAGATCCACGTACAGCACACGCTCACGGCCGGCCTTGCGAAACGTCGTAATTGCGAAGACCGGATCGTTGAAGTAGCAGAATCCGCAGGCGCGGTCCTTCCGGCCATGATGTGTGCCGCCGGAGGGGTGAAACGCGACCCTGCCGGTCAACGCGAGCTCAGCCGCGAGAATCGAGCCGCCGACCGTCGTCGCCGCTCGCTCGAACAATCCAGGAAACATCGGATTCTCAAACGTGCCGATCTGGTATCGAGCGCGGACGTCCGGCTCTACCCTGCCTTCGGAGTCTGCGTATTGCAGCGCCTTTACATAGGCACGATCATGGAATTCGAGCAATTGTTCGACCGACGCAGGCGTCGCGGCGATGAAGTGATCGTCGTCGAGCCAGCCCAACGTTCGCGCGAGATCGACGACGGCGGAATGGCGGACGAAGTTCAAGGGGTGATTGCCGCCGAATGCGGCCCTCCGAAACACAGCGCTGCCAATGAACGCAGGCCGTGAATCGGTCGCCGGACCGGTCGCCGAATTGGAGACCGAGGATGGGCGGATGTCGGACACTTGAGCCTGCACGATGACTGTCGGAATGAATATTCTTATAGGAATTATAGCTTCAATCGAGAATATTCTATCCCACTAATAAAGACAATTCTGATATTCTAATATGCCAACCGGCCCACCGCGGCCATTTTCCGGACAGGAGCTGACACATGTCTACTGAAGCTCAGATCGTATCCGATGAGATACAGAACACCGCTAGCGAGGCGCCGGTTGCTGCGCCCGAAACCAAGAGCATGTCGATCATCGTTACCAAAGGATCGCTCGACTGGGCGTATCCGCCGTTCATCCTCGCAACCACGGCTGCGGCGATGGGTCTGCCGGTCACGATGTTCTTTACGTTCTATGGACTGCCGCTCCTGCTCAAGGATCTCAACCTCAAACTCACGGCAGCAGGCAACCCCGCGATGAAGATGCCGATGATGGGTATGCACATGGGATTGCCGAACCTGCTGACCGCGATCCCCGGCGTGGACGCGGCTTGCTCGACGATGATGAAGAATTTGATGAACAAGAAGGGCGTCGCCTCGATCGAGGACCTTCGTGAACTCGCGATCGAGGCCGACGTACGCATGATCGCCTGTCAGATGACGATGGACCTGTTCGAGTATTCGCTCGACGACATGATCGAAGGTCCGGAACTCGGCGGCGCCGCAACGTACATAGAGTGCGCGACGCAGTCGGACATCAACCTGTTTATCTAGTTCGCCACCGCGGACATACTGAATTGGAGCATTAAGACATGTCTGAACATATCCTCGACGCCAAGGGACTGAACTGCCCTCTGCCTATTCTCAAAGCCCGCAAGGCGCTAAAGGACGTTCCGTCTGGCGAGACACTGGAAATACTCGCCACCGACCCCGGTGCGGTGGCCGATTTCCAGGCCTTTTGCCGGCAGACAGGTAACGAGCTGGTCGAACACTCGGAAGAAGATTCGGTATATCGATTCCTGATCAAGCACACCGCTGCCTGATCAACACCTCCAGGGCGTGCGAGCGCGAGCTCCACGCCCTTCTTCCTGCCTGCATGCCGGACCTTTGACGCATGGCTATTTTGCCCGGACTTCTCCTAGCGCTGATCCTCGCTTATGGCGGCCAGTATCTTTCACACCTGATCGGCGTCGACTGGATGGGGCTGCAGAAAAGCCCGATCAGCGCGATCATGATGGCAATTCTGCTCGGCATCATCGTCCGCAACACCATCAGCCTGCCAGCCGCGTTCCAGCCGGGCATTAAGTTCGGTCTGGTCCGCATCCTGCGGCTTGGCATTGTTCTTCTCGGTATCCGGCTCAGCCTCGGCGAAGTCGGCGAGATCGGACTCAAGAGCCTGCCGGTTATCATCGCCGCCGTCGCCTCCGCGCTCCTTATCGTGACCTATTTGAGCCGACGGCTCGGCCTCACCAGCAACCTCGGCACGCTACTGGCCGTTGGCACCAGTGTCTGCGGCGCGACGGCGATCGTCGCGACGGCTCCGACGATCAATGCGCGTGACGACGAAGTCGCCTACTCGGTCGCCTGCATTACGCTGTTCGGCGTCGTCGCCATGCTCGCCTATCCCTTCTTCGCGCACTGGTTCTTCGACGGCGACCCGTTCGCCGCAGGCCTGTTTCTCGGGACATCGGTGCACGAAACTGCACAGGTCGCGGGCGCCGGTCTCGTCTATCAGGAATATTTCAGCGACCCAGCGGCGCTCGACGCCGCCACGGTGACGAAGCTCGTCCGCAATCTCGGCATGCTCGTGATCATTCCGCTGATGAGCGTCCTGCATCACCGCAATCATTCGGACGGTGGCGAGGCACCTAAGTGGTGGACGATGATCCCCCTGTTCATCGTGGGCTTTGCGATGATGAGCCTGCTGCGTACCGTCGGCGATCTCGGCGACCAGCCGTTCGGCGTGCTCTCACCTGAGACCTGGAACTCGATCGTCGGCTACACGAAGGAGGCAGCCGAGATATGCCTCGCCGTGGCAATGGCTGCGGTCGGTCTTGGCACGAGCATACGCGGCCTCATAACTATCGGCCTGAAGCCTCTGGCGATGGGCCTCTTCGCCGCTCTGCTGGTCGGTGGAGTCAGCGCGACGCTCGTAACATTGATGTATTGAACAGAAGTCGGCACAGAAACTTCCGGGAGGACCTGAGTGGCTGACAAGAAACGCGGTATTCACGAACTCTACAGGGAAGACGCGGAACAAGCGGACTACCTGATCTGGGGCCGGAAGAGCGACCCGCTGACGCGGCGCGGCTTCCTCAAGGGCGGCGGACTGGCCGCCATGTCGGCCGCTATCGGCGCGAGCATCCCGTTGGCGCATCTCATGCCCGGCGGACTCATTCCCGCGGCGTTGGCGCAGACCAGCGAGCCGTTCGAGATTCCCGGCAAAGAAGGTCTGATCGTACTCAACGACCGGCCGGTCAATGCCGAAACGCCAGCGCACCTGCTCGACGATGCCGTAACGCCCGCACGCTATCTCTTCGTCCGCAACAACGGCACACCGCCGGCGATGCAGAGTATCGATCTGGAGAACTGGACACTGACGATCGGTGGCGAATCGGCCGGGCGGGAAGTCAGCCTCACGATCGACGAACTGAAGTCCAGGTTCGAGCACCATACCTACCAGTTGCAGCTCGAATGCGGCGGCAATGGTCGCAGTGAGTTCGTACCGCCGGCGGGAGGCAACCAATGGACGATTGGCGCCGTCGGATGCCCGGAATGGACGGGCGTAAGGCTACGCGACGTGCTCGAGTATGCAGGCATCGATGACGATGCCGTCTACGTCGCCTACTACGGTGCCGACACGCACCTGAGCGGCGACCCGACCAAGGTTCCGATTTCCCGCGGCGTCCCGCTTGCGAAAGCGCTGGAAGACGAATCGCTGATCGCATGGTCGATGAATGGCGAGGACATCCCGCTAATGAACGGCTATCCGCTCAGACTGGTGATTGGCGGTTGGCCGGGCTCCGTCTGCGGCAAATGGCTTACGCAGATCGTTGTTCGCAACCAGGTACACGACGGTCCGAAGATGACCGGAACGTCATACCGCGTCCCTTGCAGTCCGGTTGCCCCGGGCAGCGAGGTTCCTGACGAGGACATGTGCATCATCGAATCGATGCCTGTCAAATCGCTGATCACGTTCCCCCGATCCGGCATCGAACATCCAATCGGCGAACGGCTTGCGCTGCGCGGCCACGCCTGGGCCGGTGATCTCGAGGTCTCGGCAATGCACGTCTCGACCGACTTCGGCGCGACTTGGCAGGAGGCGACCCTCGGGCGTCCCGCCAATCGACTCGCCTGGCAACACTGGCAGGCAGAGGTCGATTTTCCGGAAGCCGGCTACTACGAAATCTGGGCACGGGCGATCGACTCGGATGGCCGCGCGCAGCCGATGGTCCTGCCCGGCTGGAACCCCAAGGGCTACCTGAACAACGCATGCCACCGGATCGCAGTGCAGGCTGTCTAATGCGCGGTCCTGTTCTAATCCTGGCGATATTCCTCGCTGCCTGCGGTGCCGAAACTGACGAGAGCTCCGCGTCGTCGCCGGTGCCGATCGCCGACGAGCCTGTAGTGGCGGCGGCCGCTATTGTCGAGGCCGATCCGCTGACCGGCCTGGCGATGACCGGCGACTGGCAACTCGTACGCAACAACTGCACCGGCTGTCATTCCGCGGCGCTGATCACCCAGCAGCGAGGAGACTCCGCGCAGTGGCTGGGCATGATCCGCTGGATGCAGGCCAAGCAGAATCTGTGGCCGTTCGACCCCGACACGGAGTCGCGGATCGTCGCCTACCTTGCGGAGAACTATCCCCCAGCAGCAAACCGGCGGCGCGCGGCGCTGTCGAGCGATCTGATGCCGCCGAATCCTTATTCTCAGCCGTCCACCGAACCGGAACTCTGAATCGAGAGACACGAGCATGCTCACTAACCCGTCAGATCTCGTCGCCAAGGCCAAGGCTACGATCCACGAGTGCGAAGTCAGCGAAGCACACGGCTGCCTGCAGACGGACACACTGATCATCGATATCCGCGAGCCCGCTGAATTTCAGCGCGGCCACATCCCCGGTGCACTGCTCCTGCCGCGCGGGCTGCTCGAATTCGAGATTCACGGACTCATCCAGCGAGCCAGCCTGGACGAGAACAAGCCGCCAGAAGAGCAGGACATCGTGCTCTATTGCGGTACGGGTGGGCGCTCAGCGCTCGCCGCCGCAACAATGGCCGAACTCGGCTACCGCAATGCGCGCTCGATGTCGGGCGGCATCGTCGCCTGGAACGCGGCCGGCCTTCCCGTCGAAACGCCCGGCTGACGCGCGATCAGCCCGACGTCTTCGGACAAAACCGGGGTGCCATAGGTTGCGGCACCGGCGGCAAAACATCGGTACAAACCAGTATTGGCGAGCCTCGCGCGACGCATTAGGGTTTGCTAATAAACCATAACGCAACGTGGGGGTCATGGCCGAGTTCACCGTACTGGGAATCGGTAACGACCTGCTCCAGGACGATGGGGCGGGCATCCACGCATTGCGGCGCTTCACATCCACCCAACAGCATACTGACGTAGCGGCAATCGACGGCGGCACCATCGGCCTCGCTCTGATGAGCGAACTCACCGGACGCGGCGGTATTGTCGTCATCGACGCGATGCGGCTGGGCAAGCCGCCCGGCACCGTAACGGTCCTCGAAGGGTCCGACATGGACCGATGTCTGCGCAATCACAGCGGCAGCGCCCACGAAGTCAGCATTTCCGATCTCATGGACGCACTAAGGCTTTCGGACGCCCTGCCCCCGCGGCGCGCCCTGATCGGAATCGAACCAAAAGAAATCGAATGGGGCACCGAGCCCACCGCCGGCGTGGCTGCCGCCGTCGAGGAAGCCTCGATAGCAATTCAGACCGTGCTCGACAGATGGCGGCAGGAAATCAATCAGGAGGATGCGGCATGAGCGCTCCGAATCCCTTCGGCGAAAGCCCGAGAGGCAACGTCGAACCAATCCTAAACGAGGTCATGCACGCACTCGACCGCTTGCTCGACGACGGCGAAGCGACGGTCATCGACCTCGGCCGTCTGCCGTTTGGCCCGGGCGAGATCGAGGAGCTCGAGGGCCAGCTCGGCACTGGCGAGATCAAGGCCAGGCTGGACGCTCTCGGGGCCAGCCGCATTCGAGAAACGATCTATCCCGGCGTGTGGTGGCTCGATCACTACAATACCGCCGGGGAACTGGCAGGCCGATACATCGAGATCACCCGCGTGCCGGACATCCTGACGTCCCAGGAAGCCGATATCGCAGCGGGACGCGCGCGACTTCACGAACTGATATCACGCAGCGAAGAAACAGCCCTGCAATAGACACGGGGCTTTTACGGAGGCGGCAACGTGAAACAAAAACCAACACTTGGCGAAGTCCTGCAAGCAAAAGGCGTTTCGAGACGGGGATTTCTGAAGTACTGCGCGGCTACAGCCTCTTTGCTGGCGCTTCCGCCGGCGATGGTGCCGCGCATCGCGCAGGCACTCGAGGCGGCTCGCCGCCCCTCGGTCATCTGGCTGTCGTTCCAGGAATGCACGGGCTGCACTGAATCGCTGACCCGGTCCTCATCGCCGACACTCGAAGGCCTCATCTTCGACAGCATCTCCCTCGACTACCACCACACGCTGCAGGCGGCCTCCGGAGAAGCGGCAGAAGCGGCACGGCACGCCGCGATGGAAGAGAACCGCGGCAACTACCTGGTCCTGGTCGATGGGTCCATTCCGTTGGGCAATCCGGGCTTCTCGACGATCGCCGGCATCTCGAACGTCGACATGCTGACAGAAACGGTGGCCGATGCTGCTGCGGTCGTCGCAATCGGAAGCTGCGCGGCATTCGGCGGCATACCGGGCGCCAATCCGAATCCGACTGGCGCCGTATCGGTAAGCGACCTCGTCACGGACAAGCCGGTTGTGAACGTACCCGGCTGCCCACCGATCCCGACGGTCATCACGGCGGTGCTGACGCAGTTCCTGACGTTCGGACAACTTCCGGATCTGGACCACTACGGACGTCCCCGGGCGTTCTACGGACAGACGATCCACGATCGCTGTTATCGCCGGCCGTTCTATGAGCAAGGCCGCTTTGCCGAGACCTTCGACGACGAAGGCGCACGGAAAGGCTGGTGCCTTTACAAGCTCGGCTGCAAAGGCCCGATCACCTACAACGCCTGTGCGACCGTGAAGTGGAATCAAGGAACCAGTTTCCCGATCGAATCGGGACATCCTTGCCTCGGTTGCTCCGAGCCAGACTTTTGGGACGACGGCGGCTTCTACAGGCCGGTTTCGACGGCGAGGATCGGCGGCGGCGCCGCATTCGGTACAGCCGTTGCGGCCGGTGCCGCGATTGGTGTAGCAGCGGCGGCGATGTCACGACGGCGCCAGCAAAAGACGATCAAGGAGGGTTGAGATGGAACTTCTCGATTTCGCACGCGGGCCGGCATTGCAGTTCGGGCTCTACGCATTTGTCATCGGTACGGTCTGGCGCATCCTCGGCATCCTGTTGCTGGCGGCCAAACCGGATCATTCCGCCGCACGCAAGGCGGGCGGATTCATGGCAGCGCTGAAGGTGATCTACACCCGCAGTTTCACAGCGGACGCCTTCAAGCAGGACACGCTGTACCCCAAGATACTCGGCTACCTCCTGCACATCGGCCTCTTCGTTACGGTATTCCTGTTCGTCCCGCACATTCTGTTCTTCAAGGGGCTGATCGGTCTGGAATGGCCAGGCCTGCCGAACAACATTATCTTTTTCGTCGGCGTCATCACGGCCGGCGTCGGCGTCGCACTCCTTGTTCGACGCCTGACGAACCCTGTGCTGAAGCTCATCTCCAACTTCGATGACTACTTCAGTTGGCTCGTTACGATGGCGCCGATCATCACCGGCATTATCATTCCGATCCGGTTTGGCGTCCGCTACGAGACATTGCTCGCGGTCCACATCCTGAGCGTCGCACTACTGCTCACCTGGCTGCCGTTCGGCAAGCTCGCGCACGCGTTCCTGGTTTTCTTCTCGAGAGGCACGACCGGACTGGTCCTCGAGCGCAGAGGAGCCAAGACATGAGCACGAGCAAAGTCGGCTACGACGACGTCTACGATCTGCAGAGCAAACGGCTTAGCGTAAAGAAGCCGGAAGTGCGCTATGACAAACAGGGCGACATGGCTGACGACGAACGCGTCGAGAAAGCGATGCTGCACTTCGTCAAGGACTTCGGCAGCATGGCGGCCACCTATCTCGACACCTGCGTCCACTGCGGCATCTGCGCCGAGGCCTGCCATTACTACAAGGTGACTGGGGATCCGAAGTACACGCCGATCTGGAAGCTCGAGCCCTTCAAACAGGCCTACAAGCGCGAGGCCAGCCCGTTCGCATTCTTCTATCGGCTGCTTGGCCTGAAAAAGAAACTGACGGTCGAAGAACTCGAGGAGTGGCAGCACCTCCTGTACGACAGTTGCACGGTCTGCGGCCGCTGCTCGCTAATCTGCCCGATGGGCATCGACATCGCCTCGATGATCAGTCTGGCACGACACGGCATGTTCAAGGCAGGCCTTGTGCCGCATGAATTGCACGCCGTTGCCGAGCGTGCCGAGGTCGACGGCAGCCCACTGGGTGTGACGCCGACGGTTTTCGCCGACCGGCTGGAGTGGATGGAAGACGAGCACGAAGTCGACATCAACGTCGATCAGGAGCAAGCCGATGTTCTCGTCGTCATGTCGTCGATCGAAATTCAGAAGTATCCGCAATCGATGGCGGCAACCGCCAAAATTCTGAACGCGGCCGGTGAGAACTGGACGTTCCGCACGGACGGCTTCGAAGCGACGAACTTCGGCATGCTCTCGGGCAACGCCGAATGGCAGCGCGACATGAGCATGCGCGTCATCGACGCGGCCGTGAAGATAGGCGCGAAGAAACTGATTCTGCCCGAATGCGGCCATGCCTATATGGCACTGCGCTGGATGGGTGCGAACATGTACGGCAAGCCGTTGCCGTTCGAAGTCGTGCACATCTCCGAGTACCTCGCGGAGACGCTCAATTCTGGCAAGATCAAAGTCAACAAAGTCGACACGTCTGTCGCCTACCACGATCCCTGCCAGGTTTCCCGACGTGGCGGCGCCACCCAGGCGGCCCGAGACGTCCTCGGTCACCTCGGTGTCGAGCAAAGGGAGATGAAGCCGAGCGGCGACTACAACTGGTGCTGCGGTGGCGGCGGCGGCGTGGTGACGATCCATCGCGCTGACGATCTTCGTTACAAGGTGTTCAAGATCAAGATGGATCAGGTCGAAGAAACCGAGGCTGACGAATTGATCACAAGCTGTGCCAACTGTCGGCAGACGTTTGACGACGGCCAGGAGCACTTTCATTGGAAGTACACGATGGGCAGCCTGCTCGAGCTCGTCGCTGAGAATCTCGAGGAGGATAAGCAATGAACGCAAGAGTCGTTGTCGATCCGATCACACGCATCGAAGGTCACCTGCGCATTGAGGCGCAGATGGACGGCGACCGAATCGCCCAGGCCTACTCGTCCGGAACAATGGTCCGCGGCATCGAGATCATCCTCCGGGACCGCGACCCTCGCGATGCCTGGGCGTTCGCGCAACGAATCTGCGGCGTCTGCACGCTCGTGCACGGCATGGCATCCATCCGAGCCGTGGAGAATGCCGTAGGGGCCAAAGTTCCAGCCAACGCAGAATTGATCCGGAATCTAATGGTCGGTGCGCAGTACATCCACGATCACGTGATGCACTTCTATCACCTGCACGCCCTCGACTGGGTCGACGTGGTCTCGGCACTCTCCGCCGACCCGGCGGCCACAGCCGAACTCGCGCAATCCTTATCGAGCTACCCGCGATCGTCGGCCGGATATTTCTCCGACGTGCAGAAGAAGGTTGCGGACTTCGTCGAAGCCGGTCAGCTCGGCATATTCGCCAAAGCGTACTGGGGCCACCCCGAGTACCGGTTGCCGCCCGAGGCCAATCTCATGGCGGTCGCCCACTACCTCGACGCTCTGGTATGGCAGCGTGATGTCGCCAGACTGCACGCAATTTTCGGCGGCAAGAATCCGCATCCGAACTTCGTCGTTGGCGGTGTGCCGAGCCCGATCGATCTGAACTCGGATTCGGCGATCAACAGCAAGCGGCTTAGTCAGGTGCAGGAGATCATCAACAGCATGAAGGCCTTCGTCACTCAGGCCTACGTGCCGGACACACTGGCGATCGCCGGCTTCTACCGCGACTGGTTCGAACGCGGCGAGGGACTGGGCAACTTCCTGTGTGTCGGTGACCTCCCGATGACCAGCATGAGCGAGCCGGACTCGTTCCTGTTCCCGCGCGGCGTCATTCTCGACCGCGACTTGTCGACCGTTCACGATCTCGAACTGGACGACCCGCTCGGCATCGAGGAATACGTCGCCCACTCCTGGTATGACTATTCGGGCGGCAAGGCATCCGGACTGCACCCGTGGAGCGGCGAGACCGAGCTCAATTACACCGGTCCTGAGCCGCCCTACGAGCATCTCGACGTCGATCAGTCCTACTCATGGCTGAAATCGCCGCGCTGGAAAGGCAAGGCCATGGAGGTCGGACCGCTTGCTCGCGTGCTGATGCTGTATGCGAAGGGTCACGAGCCCACGCAGGAGCTCGTCAACCAGACGCTGTCACAGCTCGAACTGCCGACAAGCGCGTTGTTCTCGACGCTCGGCCGAACGGCCGCCAGGACACTCGAGACGGCGATCCTCGCCGACGCGATGCAGGGCTGGCTCGATCAGCTGCTCGCCAATATCCGGGCGGGCGATACTCGAACGTTCGACGAGACTCTATGGGAGCCGTCGAGCTGGCCGAAGTCCTGTCAGGGGGTTGGCGTGATGGAAGCACCGCGCGGCGCTCTGTCGCACTGGATCGTCATCGAGGACGAGAAGATCGCGAACTATCAGGCGATCGTGCCCAGTACCTGGAATGCGGGACCGCGGGACGCTGGCGATCAACCCGGCGCCTACGAAGCCGCTCTGGAAGACCGGCACACGATGGTCGACCCTGCACAGCCGCTGGAGATCCTGAGGACCATACACAGCTTCGATCCCTGCATCGCCTGCGCGGTACACGTCACGGACCCGGACGGCGAGGAACTCGTTCAGGTCAAAGTGAACTAAACGGCAAGTCTGAGCGCGGTGGCCACAAGGCCGCCGCGCTTTCTCTTGTCCGCGCTCCGCCGACGAGCCGCCCCACCAGTGGTCGTTCTGACGCACGAACGACCGTAACCGTCAGCGATGTGCGCGGCCAAGTCCCGGAATTGCTCGATTATCCGCCGGATTTAGCCCGCCCGGACCCTTGCTTACCCTCAATAATCGGGTATAACATGGCCTGAATGACAACGCTGTCAATCTTGATGGCGTAAACACAATGAAGCGCGCGAACGACGCGCAGCGCCGCCACCATCGGCCGACCAGGAAGAACCAGACTGTGCACCGGCAACTACGACAACTATTGATATTGCTGCCATTCGTCGCGGCGCTGACCTCATGCGGTGGCGGCGGCGGCGGCGGCTCACCACCCCCGCCTCCCCCACCTCCTCCGCCGCCGCCCGTATCAACGGGCCCCACGGCGCCGGTCGACCATCTGAGTTTCACCCGGCTCTCGACCAATGCCGGACTCTCCTATCTTCATGAGTTCCGCGCGTTCAGCCCGTCGACCGAAGCCGTCGCGGGCGTTGCAGTCGGCGACTATGACGGCGACGGCTGGCTCGACCTGTACATCGCGCAGGGAGATACCGGCCAGAATCTGCTTTACCGGAACCTGAGCCAGGGCGGCGACTACGCGTTCGAAGACGTCGCTGCCGCAGCAGGAGTTGCGATGTCGCCCAACGACAAGTCGTCGGGACCGGCGTTCGCGGACTACGACGGCGACGGAGACGCCGATCTGTTCGTCGGCAGCGTCGAGTACGACGATCTCAAGGTCTTCCGGAACAATGGCGATGGAACGTTCGACGACGTAACCGCGGCGGCAGGCCTCGCAGGCATTGTGCGCGAGAATAACGTCTCGATCGTCGTCGCCGACTACGATCAGGACAACGACCTCGACCTGTTCGTCAGCCACTGGACCTTTACCGAGAACGAACTGCCGCCGGGCAGCCCGCAGTTTCTGTGGCAGAACAACGGTGACGGCACATTCACCGACGTCAGCGACGAAACGCTGTTGAGCGTTGCGGCGATCGACTCCAACGAGGACTTCACGTATACGCCGGACTTCGCCGATATCGACAACGACGGCGACCTGGATCTTCTATTGGTGTCCGACAACAACCGCAGCCAGGTCATCGTCAACAACGGCGACCAGGGAGGTGGCCTCTACACCTTCAGCCGTGTGACCGACGAAGCCGTCATTACCGACCAGGCCGGCATGGGATCGGCCGTCGCCGATTTCGACAACGATGGCGACCTGGACTGGTTCGTCAGCAGCATCGAGGAACAGGGCAACCGGGACCGAAGCGGCAATCGCTTCTATCGGAACGAGGGCAACGGCATCTTCGTCAATGCGACGAACGACACCGGCACCCGATCGGGTTTCTGGGGCTGGGCGAGCTGCGCCGCGGACTTCAATAACGACGGCCATCTGGACATCTTCCACGTCAACGGTATCGGCTCCGAGTCCGGCACGTCGGAGTTCGTATTCGACCCATCGCGCCTGTTCATCGCCAACGGCGACGGCAGCTTCACGGAGTATTCGGAGGAGCTCGGCATCACCGACCCGAGACAAGGCCGTGGCATTGTCTGCTTCGACGGCGACAAGGACGGTGACATCGATATCTTCACCGCCAACAACGGCGACTTCCCGTCGTTGTTCCGCAATGACGGCGGCAACAGCCTCAACTGGCTGAATGTCGAGCTCGAGGGAGCGGCGCCAAACGCCGCCGCATACGGTTCTCGGATTTTTGTGGTGTCCAACGGCTTCACGCAGATGCGCGAAGTCAGTAACGGCAACAACTACGTGTCACAGAATCCCGACGAGCAGCACTTCGGTCTCAACGAACTCGGTGTCGTTCCATCGATTCGCGTGCTCTGGTCGGATGGCAGTGAGACCGAGCGGCTGAACGTCGACGCGAATCAGCGCATTACGGTCAGCTATCCCGATACGTGGAGCATCGACTGACGCCAGATTCTGGCCGACCTATTCCGGTAGCTGGTACACCCTGACGTAGTCGATAAGCATCTGCTGCGGGAAGATCGTGTCGTCGATCGGACCGCCAGCGCGTCCCCAGACGCCACCGACGGCGATATTCATGATCAGATAGAACGGCTGATCGTATGGCCACGCCTCCCAGCCGGTGCCTTCATTCATGTACGTGAAATAGTGCGTGTCGTCGACGAATATGTCGATCCGGTCGGGATACCACTCCAGCGCGTATACGTAGAACTCGTTCGCGACGTCGTCCAGCAGGACCCTGCCTTTGCGCTGCTCCCAGTTGACCCAATAGTAGGCTTCGTTGTGGACCGTGCCGTGCACGTGATTCATCTGGTAGCCGACATGTTCCATGATGTCGATCTCACCGGACTTCGGCCAGGCGTCGCAGTCCGCGGTCCCCTGCCACTCTTGACGTGTGGTGTCCTCGCAGGTCGTCGCATACGTGAACGCATCGGTCGGCAGCATCCATATGGCCGGCCAGGTGCCCTGGCCCTCGGGCAGCTGCGCGCGCACTTCGAAGCGCCCGTACAGGAAGTCGCCCTTGTCCTGAGAGTGCAGCCTCGCCGAGGTGTAGCTGGAGCCCTCGTAATCTTCCCGGTGAGCCTCGATGACTAGCATGCCGTCCTCGACGCGAGCGTTTTCAGGACGGTCCGTATAGGCCTGATCCTCGTCATTGACCTGGCGCGCCGGCCAGAGTCTCGGACTCCATTTATCGGAGTCGATTTCGTCCCCGTCGAATTCATCGCTCCAGACGAGCTCCCA
>CALZMR010000034.1 GCA_945788575.1 uncultured Woeseiaceae bacterium | reverse complement strand
CGAACTCGCTGAGCCCGCGCGGCGGCGGTTTGAGGTCGTGCGTCTCACGCAGCCGCTCGCCGAGAGCGTGAAGCTCAAGCGTGAGTTGATGACTGACGTCATCGAGGCATATACCGGGGCCGCGGACTACGGTGTGGCCGAAGTCACGACGCAGGCGACCTTCTATCTCGCCGAAGTATACGAGCGGTTCAGCCGGGATCTGATGGATTCCGAAAGGCCCGCGGATCTGGACGCGCTGGCGCTCGAACAGTACGAGCTACTCCTCGAAGAACAGGTGTTTCCGATCGAGGAAAAGGCGATCGACCTCTACATGGCCAACACCAACCGTGTTGTCGACGGTGTCTATGACGAATGGGTCATCCTAAGTTTTGAACGGCTGGCAGGTTTGCTGCCAGCGCGATATGCGAAGACGGAGCGCAGCGAAGATGTTGTTACAGCGCTATATTAAAAATTCGAATGCCGTCGTCCGGCTGATTCTGCTGGGCATCGTGCTCACGACTGCCGGTTGCGCGACAACCGGGGAATCACCGCGTCCAGGGAGGGCCGGCGCTGCCGAGACCGCAGACGTTGCCGACGCGGGACCCGAGATTCCGGCTCGTGCGCGGACGATGTTCGAGCAGGCCGCGGCGGTGCTGGCGGCAGGCGATCTCATCGATGCCGAGCTCAGATTCAAGGAATTCCTGCTGGAATATCCGCAGTATCCCGGCGCACACGTCAATCTGGCGATTATTCACACGGCTAACGACGATGGGGACGCTGCGCGCGCTGCTGTCGACGCGGCATTGGCTATCGATCCCGATCATGCCCCGGCGCTCAACCAGCTGGGGATGCTACTTCGCAGAAATGGCAATTTCCTCGAGGCAGAGGCCGCATATTTGAAGGCCGTCACATCATCGCCCGATTACGCCTTGGCACACTACAACCTGGGTGTTCTGAATGAGCTTTATCTGCAGCGATTGGATGTCGCGCTGCAACATTTTGAGCTGTATCAAGCGCTTGTCGGTGAAGACGAGCAGGTTGAGCGGTGGATTGCGGACCTAAGGCGCCGAGTAGCGGCGACTCAGCGGACCGCGAACGTCGCGGAATGAAGGGCAGGGCCATGTTGCGATCCTTCACAGTGTTAATTGCCGCTTTCGCCATTACTGGCGTGGCGAGCGCTCAGGACAACGCGGAAGCGATCGACCAGTTGGAGCCCGCTGTCGATACCTCGGCGACCGAGATTGACGCGCAGGCCGAGGAGCGCGAAGCGCTGGAGCCGGCGGTTCCGAGCGCGGTACTGGCCCAGGACGTGACAAGGACCCAGTCCGGCAGTCAGGTCATGGACCGGATGGAGCTTGGCCGCACGGAGATCACGGGCAACCAGGAATTGCCGACGGTTTTGTACATCGTGCCGTGGCAAAAGGCGGACCCGGGTGAATTGATGGGCCGGCCGGTCAACACCTTGCTCGACGAGGTGCTGGCGCCGATAGACAGAGACGAATTCGTCCGACAGGTTGACTACTACGGTGACCTGTACGGAAGCGATGAAGACGAGTAGGTAATCCTGCTCACGATTGAAAGTAGAGGAGCAATCAAATGAGCACAGTTGTAGGTTTCTTTAAGGAGGGCGGTGCATTCATGTACCCAATCCTTTTCGTATTCGCGTTCGGAGTCGCTATTGCGATCGAACGCTGGATGTATCTGACAATGTCCGGTGCCAGTAACCGGTCCCTTTGGAAGAAAATCGTGCCGTTCCTGAAGGCTGGCAACTTCCAGGAGGCTGCGGCGCACACGGCGAAGTCGAAGGCGGCGATCGGATCGATCCTGACCTACGGCCTGTATCGGGTGAAGAGCGCGCGGCGCCGTGACGACATCGAGAAGGCGATGGAAGAGAGCATGATGGAAGTGCTGCCGCGTCTCGAGAAGCGCACGCATTATCTCGCGACGCTTGCCAACATCGCGACGCTGATGGGTCTGCTCGGAACGATTATCGGTCTGATCCGTGCGTTCACGGCGGTATCGAATGCCAACCCGGCAGACAAGGCTGACCTGCTGTCGGCGTCGATCTCGGTGGCCATGAACACGACGGCCTTCGGCCTGATGGTCGCGATTCCGTTGCTCTTGGTCCACGCGCTGCTGCAGACCAAGACGAACCAACTCGTCGACAGTCTGGAGATGGCCAGCGTCAAGTTTCTCAACGCGGTAACCGAGCGTCAGCTCAAGACTGCCGGAGCGTAATTATGATTCGTCGCCGACAGGGCGGCCGTCGCCAGAACCTGGAGACAGCTGAGCTCAACATCACGGCATTCATGAACCTGATGGTTATTCTGGTTCCGTTTCTGCTGATCACAGCGGTGTTCTCGCGCCTCGCGATTCTCGAACTGAATCTGCCTGGCCCCTCTACCGAGCCCGCAGATCCGCAGGACCAGTTGTTCCAGTTGGAAGTCATCGTTCGGAGTGACCGGATCGAAGTCGGCGACCGTAATCAGGGCCTTCTGGGTATTTACCCGATCGGCGACGACGGTGAGTACGACTTTCAGGCGCTCAGTGACAAGCTCGTCGAGCTCAAGGATCGCTATTCGGAGAAAACCGACGCATCGATCCTGCTCGAGTCGGAAATTGCCTACGACACGCTCGTGCAGGTGATGGACCGTGTACGCATCGCGGAGCGCATCGAGGACGATGCAATCGTACGCCGCGACTTGTTCCCGGATATCTCTATCGGCGACGCGCCGATCGACGGAGGCGCCTGAGCCATGGTCAAATCGTCACGCGCCAAACGGATGGAGAAGCACCACGCTCGGCACAAGTCGGGTGCGGCACTGAATCTCGTCTCGCTGATGGACATCTTCACGATCCTAGTCTTCTTCCTGCTCGTGAATTCGTCGGACGTCGAGACGCTGCCGAACGCCAAGGATCTGCAGCTTCCCGAATCGATCGCTGAAGAGAAGGCGCGGGAGACCGTTGTCATCCTGATCGGCGAAGTGGACATCATCGTGCAGGGAACGCCCGTGACGACCGTTGACGAAGTCATGGCACGCGGCCCGAACGAGACGATTCCAGAGCTCAGACAGGCGCTCTTGTCGCAGAACGACCGTGTACTGCGCAGGGAAGCACAGGATGAGGTCGCCGGTCGTGAGGTCACGATCATGGGCGACCGGGACATCCCGTACAACTTGTTGAAGCGCGTGATGCGCACCTGTACGGAATCCGATTACGGACAAATCTCGCTGGCGGTACTGCAGAGGAGCTCCGAGCAGCTCGACGATCTGCAGGCGGCGCGCTAGGGACGCAGGCGTAGGAGTATCGCGTGGATTTACCGTTTTACAGAGAGTACGACCTGCCATGGACTTCGACCTCAGCGCAGGAACAGAAGTACAAGCGGCTGCTTTGGACCGTGCTTGGCGTTGCGTCCGTATTGGGCGTCATCGGCTGGCTGCTTCCGCTACCCGAGGAGGATCCGTACGAGGTTATCGAGATTCCGCCGCGGATCGCGCAGCTGTTGCTCGAGGAGCAGCCACTGCCACCGCCGCCGCCGCCGCCACCCGAAGAGGAAGAGCCGGAGCCCGAGCCCGAGGATCCCATTGAGGAGCCGGAACCGGAGCAGGTCGTCGAGACCGAGCCGGAGCCAGAGCCGGAGCCCGAGCCGGAGATCGATCAGACAGAAGTTGCGCGTGAACAAGCGCGTGCGGCATTCACCTTCGCCGAGGATCTAACCGACCTCGTTGACAACGATTTGCTCGAGACCGTCAATGACGATCGTGAGCTGACCGCGTCAGTCGCCGAGGCCGATCGCAACGAGCGTGCGATGATTACATCGAGCGCCGGCTCGGCATCGAGCGGTATCAATACGGCCAACATGAGCCGCAACACGGGTGGCACTCAGATTGCGGCCCGCAATACGACCCAGGTCGAGAGTCCTGTGGACGGCATTGGCCAGAACGCGGCTGGTGGGGCACGTCGTGAAGGCACGAGCGGTCGAGCGTCGCGCTCGCGCGAGGAGATCGAACTCGTCTTCGACCGCAATAAAGGCGCGATCTTCGCGCTCTACAATCGTGCGCTGCGTCAAAATCCGACCCTCGAGGGCAAACTTGTCCTGAGGATTACGATTGCGCCGACCGGCGAAGTCACCGCCTGTGAGGTAGTGTCGAGCGAACTTGGCGATCCCGAACTCGAACAGAGACTCGTTCAGCGTGTCATGTTGTTCCGTTTCGAGTCGCGCGACGTCGAGAGCATTACGACGACCAAGCCGATCGACTTCTTCCCGGCCTAGTATTCGTCTCGCCGCCTGATCCAGGCCTGAGCGTACTCGAGGTCGCCCTCGTTGCGCCCGTCCGGCGCGACGTCGAGAAGTTGATAGGCCGCGTTGAAGGGGTCGAGACCGCGCGCGTAGGTCGAGTAGGTGTGATACACGGCATCGTCGCTTTTCTTGAAGGCGCTCAGCCCCGGCAATTCCTGCATCGAGCCCTGCATGGGCCGATAGTTGTATCGAGCATCCCCGGCTTCGATGTGCTCCGGCAGGAATGACACCTCGAAGTCGAAATTGAAGTCATTGCTGGCTGACGACACCCACGGGAACGACCAGCCCATTCGATCTCGATACGAGAGCAGTTTGGTCAATGGCGCCCGGGACACGGCGATCAGGGAGACGTCACGAGCTCTCAGGTGCGGAACCGTCCGGTCATAGCTGTCCGCCCAGAACGAACAGGAAGGGCAGCCTGCTTCCCAGTCCGGGCCGAACATGAAGTGGTAGACCAGTAGCTGAGAGCAGTCGCCGAAGAGTTCCCTCAAGTGCTCATGGCCGGTTTCGGTTTCAAACAAGTAGTCCGGTACCTCGCGCCAGGGAAGAGCACGGCGTTTCTCGGCGAGCGCGTCACGTGCCTTTTGAAAAGCCTTCTCCTCATCCAGCAATTCTCTACGCGCGGTCAACCACTCTTCGTTCGCAACGATTCGACGCATGACTCCACCTCGCCCGAGGGTCAGGGCGTCGGCCGCCGATCGACCGGCGATGCCGGACCCTCGTCATCGCCATAGTGTAGAGGATGGTATCCACTGACGCCGGCCGTCGCCTAACGGCAAAGCCGGTAGCGACATTCTCGAAGCTGTCGCAACCGCTCCTCGTAACGGAGCCCCTGTGTGTGGGAGTATCCGGCGCGCATTCGCGACTCGATCTCGCGAATCTCGGCCTTGACCTCCTCGCAGGTCCGACGGTCGCATCGCGTGTCCGCCATCAGCGCGGTTGCCACCAGGATCAAGCCCATACCACTAGCCACGGCAGTTGTTCCTTTCATGAAGACCTCCTTGTCTGAACTACATATACTGCGGCTCGCTCTGAGGGGCACGTGTCGAATTGCCGCGAGGTCATTAAATATGGGCGCTGACGCCGAAAGCCCGGGATCGAGTACCGGCTTTTCCCCCATCGTAGGCACCGATCCCACGACGCTGATACTCGGCTCTCTGCCGGGAGTACGGTCGATTGAGGCCGGCGAATACTACGCGCACGCGCGTAACGCCTTCTGGCCGATCATGCGCGAGCTGTACGGCATCGAAGGCGGTTATGCGGAGCGCTGCGCTCAGCTCACGCAGCATGGAATTGCGGTCTGGGACGTGTTGCGAAGCTCGGTTCGCCCCGGCAGTCTGGATTCCGATATTCAGTTCGAAACCGCTGCGGCAAACGATTTCGCGGGTTTCTTTGCCGCGCATCCCAAGCTTGTGCGCATTGGTTTCAATGGCCGAAAGGCGGAAGACCTGTACCGCCGTCTGGTTCTGCCGAAGGCTGGCAAGCCGACTCACGAACTGGTGTCCTTGCCGTCGACCAGCCCAGCCCATGCGGCGATGCCGTTCGACAAGAAGCGCGAAATTTGGCGTAGCATGCTCGTACTGAAAGACCACCCATAGGGGGAAAGCGATGATCGGTTACATCACGTTGGGGACCAACGATATTGAGAAGGCAGCCGCCTACTACGACGAACTATTCGGCTCGATCGGCGTCGGCCGGCTGATGGAGAGCGATAGGTTCATCGCTTGGGGGGCGAATATGAAGCAGCCCGGTTTCAGCGTTTCTGTGCCTTTCGACGGCAACCCCGCCACGGTCGGCAATGGCGTAATGATCGCCATTGCCATGGACGCGCCCGAGAAGGTCGACGCGTTTCATGCCAAGGCGCTCGAGCTCGGCGGTAGCGATGAGGGCGCCCCGGGCCCGCGCAGCGAGCAGTTCTACGCGGGTTATTTCCGCGACCTGGACGGCAACAAACTGAATGCGTTCTGCATGACGGGGTAAGTTATGAACGGAACAGAGATTTTTCAGCCCTTCGCGGCGATGCTCGTGCTGACATTCCTTGTCTGGCTGCACATGTACGTTCTTCGAATCAGCTACATGGTCAGGAACAGAGTCGACGCGCAGAAGATGACGACGCCGGATCGTGCGTATGAGCTGCTTCCGGAGGAGATCAACTACGCGGCGTATAACCTGAGGAATCTGGTCGAACTGCCGATGGTCTTCTATGCGCTCTGCCTGATGCTGTTTGTCACCGGCCAGGTCGACTCGGTCTACGTCACAGCGGCATGGTTGTTCTTCGCGTTCCGCACGCTGCACAGCCTCGTGCACTGTACGTTCAACCGCGTCATTCTGCGCTTCGGTTTCTATATGCTGTCGGCGCTGGCGCTTTGGTTCATGCTCGGGAGAGTTGTAGTCGGCATGATCACGTGACCAGGTTGCGAAGGGTCTTCAGGCGGGCGCGAAAAGTGGAAGCAGCAAGCGAAGACGCGCACAGTTTACAGACGCGTAAACGAGCATTCTGAGCGTGGCCCCGACGAAGCCATGCGCCGGCTGACGCTCTTCCCTAGAGCGCGCCGTCGCCAGTCTCGCCGGTCCTTATCCGCAGGACCTGTTCGAGGTTGGTGACGAATATCTTCCCGTCGCCGACCTTGCCTGTCCGGGCGCTCTCCGTAATCGCCTCGACGGTGCGTTCGACCAGTTCGTCCGGGACGGCGACCTCGATTTTGGCCTTTGGCAGAAAATCGACGACGTATTCGGCGCCCCGATAGAGCTCCGTATGGCCACGCTGCCGGCCAAATCCCTTTACTTCGGTAACCGTCATGCCCTGGATTCCGACCTCCCCCAGAGCGTTGCGGACGTCGTCGAGGCGGAACGGCTTGACGATGGCGGTAATAAGCTTCATGCGTGCGATCTCCCTGCGTGGCCTGAGCGTATGCTAGCAATACGATTCCGCGAAGTGTACAAAAGGGAGGTCGCTGAGACCGGCCCTGCGCATGGCTAATTCACTGTTCAAAGACGCTGACGGGCCCCTGTATCACGGGGCAGCGGTGTTCTATGCGCTCAGTATGTGGTCGCTGGGCCTTGCGGGACTGTTCCTCCCGAGCTGGCAGGTCAACGTCGTTGCTACTCTGGCGCTCGCCCACGGCATGATCATCGCTGCATACATGATTCACGAGTGCGCGCACAACACCGTATTCCGGTCACCTCGCAACAATGCGCGGCTCGGGCAGGCCATGAGTTGGGTGTGTGGCGCCTCGTACGGCACCTATGAAGACATGCGGTACAAACATTTCCGGCACCACATCGACAACGATGATGTCGTTTGGTTCGACTACGACCGATTTTTCGACGAGCATCCGAGGCTGACGCGCTTCCTGAAAGCACTGGAGTGGCTGTACCTTCCCGCTCACGATCTCCTGATGCACACGATCATGGTGTTCACGTCGTTCGTGATCCCGCAGCGCCGCGATCAAAGACTACGCAATGTGGCCGTTATCGCAATCCGCGGCGGGCTGTTTCTTGCGATGTTGATACTCGTTCCGAAGGCGGCCCTGCTCTACATCGTTGCCTATCTCATTATGGTGCACGTGCTGCGCTTCGTGGACATGCTGCAGCACGACTACCCGTATAACCTGACCTTGTTCGACTACAGGCCGCCGCCGCACAAGGGCGATCGTGAGTGGGAGCAGGCTCACACGTTCAGCAACCCCATTTCGATCAGGTGGCCGGCTCTGAATTGGCTGGTCTTGAACTTCGGCTATCACAATGCACATCACGCCGACATGACGGTGCCCTGGTATCGCTTGCCGGTACTCCACGAGCGCATCACCGGCGGGGATTCGAGTCGCGTCATTCCGTTCGCGTCACAGCTGAGGCTGTATCATGCGAATCGGGTCCGCCGCGTATACAACCCTCAGCCCGACGGATATCCGCAGGGAGCCGAGTATCTCGCGTCGGCACGTGCCGGCAGCGGACCGATCGGTGGCAATGCCGCATCGTTTTTGACGTCGTTCTGAGAGGAGACCTGGATGAATAAGGATGTCGGCCGAATCGGCTGGATCGATATGACCGTGGAGAATGCGGCGGAAACTCGCGACTTCTATGCCGCTGTCGTCGGCCTGGTTCCGCAGCCCGTCTCCATGGGGGACTACGACGACTTCAATATGACCTTGCCGGAAAGCGGTGAGCCTGCTGCCGGCATTTGCCACGCGCGCGGCAGCAACGCCGAAATTCCGGCCGGTTGGCTCATCTACTTCACCGTCGACGACGTCGATGCGAGCGCGCGTGCCTGCGTGGAACAAGGTGGCGAACTCGTCGTCGAGCCAAAGGGCCTCGCAGGCGGCCGATTCTGTGTGATCAAGGATCCGAACGGCGCGACCGCGGCCCTTTATCAGCCCTGAGCATCGTGTGACCGCAAGCTTCGCAAGCCCGGACTGGCATGCCGCCGTCGCGAGACTCGTTGCGGCGTCGAGCGGTGAGGGCACCGCCGACGCGCTTATCGACGCGATCGGACTGGTCGTTCATCACGACGGGACCTGTCTGCTGGCGTTTCATCGGCAAGCGCCGCCGGAAGTCGTGCATCACACGCTGGAGCCCGCCGGGGCCAGGCACTATCTCGACCGCTACCTTGCCGGCCCGTATCTGCTGGATCCGCTCTATCAGCTGGCACTGCGTGCAGACAAGCCCTCGATCTGCCGCTTCCGAGACGCCGCACCGGATCGATTCCGTGCCTCGGAGTACTACCGGCAATACTGCGAGCGGACCCATCTCAAGGACGAAATGGATTTCCTGTTGGATGTCGATAGGGAAACGACCGTGGCGCTCGTCATCGGCCGCCGCGAGCGCCGATTCACGGCGTCGGAGCTGAAGCGCCTGCACGACATCGAACAGATCGTACAGGCCGCGATGCGTAACGTCTGGCAGCGCTGGCAGTCGAGAGAGGACAAGGAAACGCCGAATGAAAGCGTGCACCGGCGTTTGACAGAATGCTTCGACAACTTTGGCGATTCTCTGCTGACGACGCGCGAGCGCGAGACGACGCAGCTGCTGCTGCGAGGTTTCTCTACCAAAGCGATTGCGCGCGAACTCGACATCGCGCCGGGCACCGTCATGGTGCACAAGCGCAACCTGTTCTCCAAGCTCGGTATCAGCTCCCAATACGAGCTTTTCTCTCGCTTTATCGAGGCTTTGTCCGAGCCTGAGGCGCGCTGACTCAGGCATCGTATGGCGCTCTACCGGGCGCATGGTATGGCGCTCTACCGCGCGCATGGTATTCAGCCGTGAGCCGTAACGCCGGACAATAGTTTCAGCATCTCCTTGAGGAGTCTTGGATGTTCGATTTCGATTTTGGGCTCGGCGACGAGCTCGATCTGCTGCGTGACACCGTCAGTGACTTCGCTGCCGATCGGATTGCGCCGCTGGCCGAGCGTATCGACCGCGACAACCGGTTCCCGCGGGAATTGTGGCCTGAGCTTGGCGAACTCGGTCTGCTCGGCATGACGGTCGAGGAGGCCTGGGGTGGGTCCGGGCTCGGCTATCTGGCACACGTCATCGCCATGGAAGAGATCAGCCGCGCATCCGCCTCGGTTGGCCTGTCCTATGGAGCCCATTCCAATTTGTGCGTCAATCAGTTGAGTTGCTGGGGCAACGATTCCCAAAAAGAACGCTACTTGCCGCCGCTCGTTTCAGGCGAACACGTCGGGGCACTGGCGATGAGCGAACCCGGGGCCGGCTCGGACGTCATGGGCATGCGGACGACCGCGGTTCGCGATGGCGACGACTACGTCCTCAACGGCAGCAAGATGTGGATCACGAATGCGCCGGAGGCGGACACTCTGATTGTCTACGCGGTGACGGATCCGGACGCCGGGAGCCATGGCCTGAGCGCATTTCTGATCGAACGCGGTACTCCGGGCCTGTCGACGCCGCAGAAGCTGGATAAGCTGGGCATGCGCGGTTCCGACACGAGCGAGGTTTTGTTCGAGGACTGTCGCGTTGCCGCCAGCCAGGTGCTCGCCGAGGAGGGGAAGGGCGCGGCCATACTCATGAGCGGGCTCGACTACGAGCGGCTCGTGCTCGCGGGCGGACCTCTGGGCATAATGCGAGCCTGTATGGACCTCGTAATGCCTTATGTGCACGACCGCAAGCAGTTCGGCCAGCCTATCGGCGAGTTTCAACTCATGCAGGGCAAGATCGCCGACATGTATACGACGATGAATGCCGCACGCGCGTATGTTTACGCGGTCGCGAGAGCCTGTGATCGAAACGAAACTACCCGTTTCGATGCAGCAGGATGTATTCTGTTCGCGGCTGAAAAAGCGACTTGGATGGCTGGAGAAGCGATCCAGGCGCTTGGTGGCAACGGTTACATAAACGAGTATCCATCCGGGCGTCTCTGGCGCGATGCGAAACTCTATGAGATAGGTGCCGGTACCAGCGAGATCCGGCGCATGCTGATCGGCCGGGAGCTTTTCGACGCCACCCGCTGATCGGCGCCTTCTGAGTCGAAAAGAAGCCCTTATGCCCGTCATAAAGTCACGGATAGAGCGCACGTCGGAGGAGTTCGACAAGAACCGGGAGGCCAACGCCGCGCTCGCCGGCGATCTCAAAGCACTGAACGAGAAAGTCATGCGTGGCGGATCGCACCGGGCGCGAGAGAAGCACCTGTCGCGCGGCAAGCTGCTTCCTCGCGATCGAATTCGGGTGCTCGTCGACGAGGATTCTCCATTTCTCGAGATCGGCCGGCTGGCCGCACACGAGGTCTACGAGGACGACGTTCCCGCAGCGGGCATCATCACTGGCGTCGGCCGCATCCACGGAACTGAGTGCATGGTCGTCGCCAACGACGCGACGGTCAAAGGCGGAACGTATTATCCGATTACCGTCAAAAAACACCTGCGCGCCCAGGAGATCGCCGAGCAGAACAACTTGCCCTGCATTTACCTCGTCGATTCGGGCGGCGCGTTCCTGCCAAGGCAGGACGAAGTATTCCCGGACAAGGAGCATTTCGGCCGAATCTTCTACAACCAGGCACGCTTGTCCGCCAGGGGTATTCCGCAGATCGCAGCCGTGCTCGGGTCGTGCACGGCCGGCGGCGCCTACGTGCCGGCCATGTGCGACGAGGCGATCATCGTGCGCAATCAGGGCACGATCTTCCTCGGCGGACCGCCACTCGTGAAAGCCGCGACGGGAGAGGTTGTTGACGCCGAGACCCTCGGTGGCGGTTCTGTCCACTCGCGCATCTCGGGCGTGACCGACCATCTGGCCGATGACGATTCACACGCACTTGCGATCGCCAGAGACATCGTCTTCAACCTGAACCGGGAGAAGCCGCGCACACCGGCGCGGCGCGAACCAATAGACCCTGCGTATCCCGCCAAGGACATCTATGGCATCGTCTCGCGCGAGTATCGCTTCCCCTACGACGTCCGCGAGATCATCGCCAGGCTGGTCGACGGCTCGGAATTCCATGAATTCAAGAAGCTCTATGGTGCGACGCTGGTGTGCGGATTCGCGCACCTCGACGGCCATCCGATCGGTATCGTGGCGAACAACGGCATCCTGTTCCCGGAATCGGCACAGAAGGGCGCGCACTTCGTGCAGCTCTCGAATCGCCGCGGTATCCCGCTCCTGTTCCTGCAGAACATCACCGGCTTCATGGTCGGCAAGCGTGTCGAGCACGCCGGTATCGCGAAGGACGGTGCGAAGATGGTCAATGCCGTCGCGACCGCCTCCGTGCCGAAGTTTACCGTCGTCATCGGCGGTTCGTTCGGCGCCGGAAATTACGCCATGTGCGGCCGTGCTTACAATCCGCGCATGCTCTGGATGTGGCCGAATGCCCGCATTTCGGTGATGGGCGGCGAGCAGGCGGCAGGTGTACTGTCGACGGTCCGTGTGGACGGTATGAAGGCGCGGGGAGAAGACTGGCCGGATGAGGAGCGGGAGGCGTTCGAAACGTCGATCCGCGAACAGTATGAGCGCCAGGGGCATCCTTATTACTCCAGCGCGCGTCTCTGGGACGATGGGATTATCGATCCTCCGGATACGCGCGACACGCTGGCGCTGGCGCTGTCCGTGGCCGCGAATCGGCCTCGCGAGTCCGAGTCTCCGCTCGGCATTTTCCGCATGTGACGCTCGTGAGCAGCCGCCAGCAGCAGAATACGGGAACTCGCGACGTCGCGGACGCAGCGCGATTTGAGCTTGCGCCGCTCGAGGAGTGGATGTCGTCGCACGTCGAGGGTTTTCACGGGCCCGCGAGCGTACAGCAGTTCAAAGGGGGTCAGTCGAACCCGACTTATCGTATCGACACGGAATCGGGCAGCTTTGTCCTTCGCCGCAAGCCGCCGGGCAAGCTGCTGAAGTCTGCACATGCTGTCGACCGCGAATTCCGGATCATCAGCGCGCTTTATGCGGCCGACTTTCCGGTACCGCGACCGTACGCACTTTGCGAAGACGATGCGGTCATCGGGACCATGTTCTACGTAATGGAGTACGTCGACGGCCGCATCTTCTGGGACCTCGACCTGCCCAATTGCGATCCGGACGAGCGGGCGGCGATCTACGACTCGGCAAATGCCACGATCGCGCGACTGCATTCGTTCGACTGGCAGGCGCTCGGCCTGGGTGACTATGGCAAGCCCGGCAACTATTTCGAACGGCAAATTTCCCGTTGGATCGGTCAGTATCGTGCTTCGGAGACGCAGCCGATCGACGACATGGATGCGTTGATCGACTGGCTTCCCGCGAACATTCCGGAGGATGACTCTGCAAGCATCGTGCACGGCGATTTTCGGCTCGACAATATGATCGTCCATCCGAGCGAGCCAAGAATCATTGCCGTTCTGGACTGGGAACTGTCGACGATCGGCCATCCACTTGCCGACTTCACTTATCACCTTCTTAGCTGGCAAATGCCGCCGATCGGAATCGGCTCGATCGGCCTCAAGGGAAAAGACCTTGTGGCCCTCGGAATTCCGACAGAGGAGGAATACCTCGCTCGATACTGCGAGCGAACGGGCCGATCGGAGATCGCGAACAGGAGCTTCTATGCCGCGTTCAATCTGTTCCGGCTCGCCGCGATCCTGCAGGGGATCGCGGGCCGCGTGCGCGACGGCACGGCCGCGAGTGCTCACGCCGCGCAGGCTGAACAGGCAGTTGGTCCGCTCGCTGAACTGGGCCGTGACTACATTCGCTGACTTGCCCGAGAGTACGCTGCCCCACTAGAATGCCGCGACCGCGGCTCGGGCAAGCGGCCCGACAGGAAACTGGCCGCGAATCCAGCAATAGTCCGCCGGCATTCGACGCGGCTCACGCCCATCATTGAGATCGCATCAGGTTATGGCACTCGACTACGAAAAACTCATGGCAAAGTCGGTCATCGACCTGCCGTTCAGCTATACGTCGCGGGACACGATGCTCTACGCGCTCAGCGTGGGCATGGGCGGCGATCCGCTGGCAGCCGAGGAACTCGCTTACGCTACGGAACTGTCCGGCGCACCGAAGACGCTGCCCGCCATGGCGACGGTGCTGGTTCCCGATATGTTTCCGCCGGATCTGGGCTGGGACTACAGTCAGGTGCTGCACGCCGAGCAGCGGCTGGAACTGTTCCGCCCGCTGCCGCCCGCGGCCGACCTGCTCGTGGATAAGCGCGTCTCCGCCGTCTACGACCGGGGCCCGAAGCACGGTGCACTGGTACTATTCGAAGCTGAGGGGCGACTAAAGAAGGACGGCACGGCGCTGTTTTCGATCGGCAACACGATCGTCGCGCGTGGGGACGGTGGTTTCGGCGGTCCGAGCGGCAAGGGGCCGCAGCCGCACAGGGTGCCGCGCCGCGAACCGGATCTCACGGCGGACTTGCCGACGCGCGTCGACCAGGCGCTGCTGTATCGGCTCAACGGCGATTGGAATCCGCTGCATGCGAGCCCGGATGCGGCCGCAGTAGTTGGTTTCGAGAGGCCGATTCTTCACGGCCTTTGCACCTACGGAGTGGCTTGCCATGCGATCGTGAAGACGATCCTGGGCTATGACTACACGCTCATCACTGCATTCGATGCGCGTTTTTCGGCGCCGGTGCTCCCGGGTGACACGATCACCACGGATATGTGGCAGGAAGGCAACGTAATCTCGTTTCAGTGCCGTGCAAAGGAGCGCGATGTCGTCGTACTCCGAAACGGCAGATGCATGCTCGCGACTTGATCGACCCGGGAGGAAACAAGTTGACCGAATCCTTAGAACTCAGCGTCGACGCACACGTCGCGCATGTCACGCTGAATCGACCCGACAAACACAATGCCCTGAGTTTCGAGCTGTTCCAGGAGCTTGCGTCCGTCGGCGACCGCATCACCGCTGACTCGAGCATTCGCGCCGTTGTTCTGTCCGGCGCGGGTGACAATTTCTGCGCCGGAATCGATACGAGCCTTTTTGCTTCAGAGCTGGATTTTCAGGCCGCGCTGCAACCGGTCGCTTCGTCGCCGGCCAATGTGTTTCAGCGTGCGACGTATGTCTGGCGCGAGGTTCCCGTTCCCGTCATCTGTGCCATTCACGGTGTCGCCTATGGCGGCGGGCTACAGCTCGCGCTGGGCGCCGACATCCGCTACGCCGCAGCAACGGCGACGATGTCGATCATGGAGATCAAATGGGGGCTTATCCCGGACCTCTCGATCAGTGTCCTGGCTCGTTATGTCACCCCGTCCGACCGACTGCGCGAACTCGCTTACACCGGCCGCATACTGCAGGCCAATGAGGCGCTCGAAGCAGGCCTGGTGACTGCCGTGGTGGAGG
>CALZMR010000033.1 GCA_945788575.1 uncultured Woeseiaceae bacterium | reverse complement strand
GTCGACGGCCTCTAATTCCTTTTTGAACTCTTCGACTCTTGCCGCGACGTCCGCTTTGTCGAAGACGACCTCTTCGGCCTGGGCCTGCTCGCTTCGAGCCTTAGGTGTCGTCTTGGGCATGATCACCTGACCTTCGGCAATCGCGCGGGTATTCATGAATGTCGGTGAGACGATCTCGATGCCGGCGTGGTGCAGCTGACGCAGCATCGCGACTCGGAGCGCCGACCTTGCGGAGATCAGGCTCTTCACATCCTCCAACAGGCCGGCCACCCGATAGTTGACCGAGAAATCGCCGAGCTCTCGCACGTGAGCGAAGCCATCCTTGAGGCCGGCCTCTTGGGTGGCTGCACAGAGCAGCTCGAAGACGCGGCTGCAGGCGACGTCGTAGCCGAGTGAAACCTCGGCGGATATGATGGTCCCCGATGCACGGACTACTTTCATCGGATTCGTGACCATCGTCAGGTTCGGTATCGTGACCAGATCCCGGAACTCCGTCTGCACCTCGGTGTGCAGGAGGTCCATCTCCGTAATCCTCCCGGTGACGTCTCCCAGCTCGATGAAGTCGCCGGGGCGGCAGCTCTTGATCACCTTGAGCATGATGCCGGCCATGATATTGCCGATAAACGTGGTCGAAGACAGAGCGATGGCGGCACTGAGCAGGCCGCCGATAACAGTCAGAATTCCAGCGTGCAGTCCGGAGTCTTCGATCGGAAGCGCGACCACGATCGCCAGAAAGCCCGCCAGGCTCATCAGCAGCATGATCATCTGGAAGCGGAACTGCGCGTTCGGTTGCGACTGCCAGCGGCGTCCGAGGAACCGGTTCAGCAATGCGAGCACTGCGACGACGACAGCGATCGTCACGAGCAGCGGCACCGAGTCGCGCAACAGATGCAGCGCGCTCTCGATCGTGAACATTTCGCCGGTTACTGTATTTGTTGTCTCAGCCATAGGTTCTCTCGCATTGTTCTTCGAGCGCTAGTCTACTCATTGCCTTGCCGGCTGCTCAATGCGCGAGCTTGCGCGCATCGCCGAAATCCTGCCAAACAGCAGTGCAAGCACGATAAGTACGGCAAGCGCGGCTCCCAGCGTCCAAGGCTGCGGCCACAGCCCGGCGAGCAGGAAGCCGACCGTCGCGGCGATCGCCGCTGTCAGCGCATACGGCGCTTGTGTTCGAACGTGCGCTACGTGCTCGCAGCCCGCGCCCATCGACGAGAGGATCGTCGTATCGGAGATAGGCGAGGAGTGGTCGCCGAAGATACCGCCGCTCAGCACGGCAGCGAGGATCACCGGCATCGGCAGGCCGGTCTGCGCGGCGATCGGCAATGCGATCGGCATCATGATGGCGTAGCAGCCCCAGGCAGAGCCCGTCGCGAAGGAGATGACGGCAGAGCCGAGAAACACGAGTGCCGGTACGAGGAACGGCGCGACGCCCCGCTCGACGACACCCGCGACATAGACTCCGGTTCCAAGGGCATCGCAGCAGGCCCCGAGTGACCAGGCAAGCGTCAGGATGACGAGGACTTCGCGCATGTTGAGTGCGCCCTGGCCCCAGGCTCGAGATATCCCGGCGACGCGCATTGACCGGTGTCGAAGCAACATACCGGCAAGGACGACCGCGCCGGCAGCGAAGCCCATGGTTACTGCAAAAACGCTCTTTCCCGCAGCCAGGGCAGCGAGAACTCCCTTTTCCGGAAATCCACCTGTCACCAGCAGCGTGCTCAGAATGACGACGGCGACGGTAGAGAGCGCAACCGTACCGGATACGCCAGAGCCATCCTGTATCGCAACCGCCGGATTCTCGGCTTCCCGCTCGGGCCTCGTTTCCAGTGCTCGAAGCTCCGCTTTCCTCATGGGGCCATATTCGAGCCCCAGCAAACCGATCATCGGAACGAGCACGACGCAGGCGATCGCATAGAACTGAAACGGTATCGACGCGAGGTATGCGGCCATCGGCGTCTGTGCATCGGGCAGGTCGGCGACCTCCCGTGCGACGAGGCTCAGCACGTATGCGGCCCACGACGTGATTGGTATCAGAATGCAAACGGCCGACGCCGTCGAGTCGATCAGGTAGGCGAGTTTCTCGCGCGAGAGCCTGAGCCTGTCGAACAGCGGCGCGAACAGGGGTCCGAGGATCAGCGGGTTGGCCGAATCGCTGAAGAAGACGACGATTCCCGAGCCCCATACGGCGCCCTGCGCACGTCGCCGGTTCGTGACCAGCCGGCACAGCGCGGCGGCGAAAGCGGCGGCGCCGCCGGAACGGACGATCAGCTCGACGAAGCCGCCGATGAAGAGCATCAAGACGATCACGGAGACGTTCCAGGGGTCGGTAATCTGCACCCACGCGTAGTCGACAAGCAGCGAATAGAGTCCGATCAGCGGATTCCAGCCGGCAAGCATTGTCACACCGAGCAGCAAGCCCACGAATAAGGACAGGACGACGTGACGCGTCCACACTGCAAGCACGATCGCGGCGATCGGGGGCAGAAGCGACGTCCAGCCCGCGACCTCGGCTGTCATTGCCGGCGCGTTCACGTGATCAGCTTGCCGGTACGAGAATGGCTGGCCAGGCCCCGGGTGAATGCATCGTTATTGTTGTTCGCACGACCCACCGGCCTATCCTCTCACAGTCCGGCGGCCGGTGGCCGACGCTCCGACACACAGAGAATCAATCGCTTACGGCAACTACGTATCGAGATGGCCATTTTGGGAGTTGAGGTCGGCGGCCTCCGTGCCTAGTATGGGGCGAGAGGAGGAGAGTACATGCGACGACAACTAATAGAAGCGCTGGCGTATCCAAGCCTGCTCGTTCGGCAGCTCATGCAAGGGGGAAACTATCCGCACGCGAGCCTCTTCGAGGCAACCGGACGGCGTTGCCACAAGTGCGACGAGTCGAGTGCGTGCCGCTGGGACAAGTGTCTAGAGGACTTCCGTCAATTCGACACCAAGTCCACGCAGTACCTGAGCGAGTCACTGCGCGAGGGCGTCAAGCTCGTCGAGGCGCTGCACAGCGAGCTGCGGCATGACGAGACGACCTGCACCTGCGAAACCTGTGGCTGGATTCGCCGCGCTGCGCATCTGACCGAGGAAAGTGAGCACCATCTTCCGCACGTCGAGGCCGGGGTCGTGGAGCAGGCTGCCGACGAGCTGTCGGCCGAGTAAACGGCGCAGTCACTTAAACGGCGGACTGTGCCGTACCAGAACGTCGCCGCGGATGCGGCGCGAACGAGTTTGGCTTTGCGAGCATTTTGGGGTTAGATAAGGCACCCTGCCCGCGGCCGGCAAATAATTGACCGAATCTCGGTCGTCTGACGACCAAACATAAAGAAAGGATTCATGACGACCAGAATCTGCCGCCGGGCATATCCGGCAAGCTGTGCAATTCTTCTCGCCACTCTCCAGATACCGACCCCGGGCATGGCCGACGACGGCCCTGCCATCGAGGAGATCGTCGTGTCGGCGCGCTACCGCGACGAGAATTTGCGCGAGGTCCCGGACTCGATCACCGCATTCTCCTTCGCGGACATCGAAGCGGCCCGAATAGAACGCGTCAACAGGGTCGCGGCGCTCACACCGAACCTGCGCTTCTCCGACGACCAGGAGGTCGGTGTCAGCACGCTGATCGTTCGCGGTGTGCGGCAGAACCGCGGCACCGGTCAGCCGCCGGTTTCCTTCCGCATCGATGGCGTCAGCGCGACCAACAATCTGCTGACGACGCAGGACCTGTTCGATATCGAGAGCATCGAGGTGCTGCGCGGCCCTCAGGGCGCTCTCTATGGCCGCAACGCAATCGGAGGCGCGATCAATATCATCACGCGCCAGCCGAGCGCCGAGCCGGAGTATGCACTCCGCCTATCGGCGGCGGACGGTGACGATTTTTCCGTCGCCGGCAGCGCCTCGGGTCCGATCGGTGACGACGGGCTGCTGTACCGCGCGTCGCTCCGCTATCAGGACCGTGCGGGGCAGCTCGAGAATGCTTACTTGGGCAACGCGCTCGTCGACTTCAAGGAATCGCTGTCCTTCCGCGGCCGCTTGTTGTTTTCGCCGTCGGAGCGACTGTCGATCGCGGTGACCGGGCAGTACGCGGATCAGGAAGGCGGGTCCGGATACTTCATGCCGGGCAGCGAGGGCTTCCTGCCGCTACCGCCACCGGCGCAGCCGATACTGTTCGGCAACCCCACTTACGAAATTCAGTCGAACAGCATCGGTGTTTCCTACGTTCAGTTCGAGGAGCTCTCGGTCAAGGTGGACTACCAATTCGACTGGGGCACGCTGACGTCGATCACGTCCTATTCCGACGTGACCTCCGAGAACGATCAGGATCTCGATCAAACGCTGTTCGACGCGATCAACATCGAAGTCGACGACGAGTCGCAGACCTTCGCCCAGGAACTGCGCATCGCGTCCGACGCGGATTCGCCGCTGCGCTGGGTGGCCGGTGCGTTCTACTTCTCGCAGGATCGTTTCCGGTCGCTCGCGACGACGTTCCTCGGCACGCCCGTACCGGCCGCGGCTCAGGAACTCGAACTCGAGAACCTCGCGATCTTCGGCAATCTCAGCTACGACGTCACGGATCGGCTCGAGCTGACGCTGGCGTTCCGCTACGACGACGAGACACCGACGGACAAGACCCAGGGCCGCAGCGCCAGCTTCTCGGAGTGGCAGCCGAAGCTCAGTCTCGGCTGGGATTTCTCGGATGAGGTGTTGGGCTACGTCACGATCGGCAAGGGTTTCCGTGCGGGCGGATTCAACAACCTCGCTCCGGGGAGCAACTTCGAGCCGGGGTTCGACGCCGAGTCGCTGGTCAGCTACGAGGCGGGTCTCAAGTCATCGCTGCTGGACGGCAGACTGCGCGCCGACGTCGCGCTGTTCCGCATCGACTACAGCGACCAGCAGTTCTTCCTGTTCGACCAGACCGGCACTCAGGCCAACATCAACGTGCCGAGTTCGGAGATCGTTGGCGGCGAACTCGAGCTGAGCTACGCGCCGACGGAGTCGCTGCGCGTCGACCTGGCGTTCGGGTTTACCGAAAGCGAGATCGAAGAGTATCGGGACATCCCGGGCGTGCTCGTGCCCGCTTCTGCGATCGAAGGCAGCCAGGTACCGGGTGCGCCGGTCTCGTCGTTGGCGCTCGCGCTCAGTCACGACATGGCGCTGTCAGCGGACATGGATCTCATTAGCCGCATCGAGTACGAGCACCGCGGCAAGACCTACTGGACGCTCGACAATCTCGACCACCAGTCCAACTACGATCTCGTCAATCTGAGCTTCTCGCTCGACAGGGATCCGTGGACACTTCGGCTGTTCGCGAATAACTTGTTCGACGAGGAATACATCGAGTGGTTCTTCGGCGCGCGATTCATCGGTCTGCCGGCCGACATCGCGTGGCCGAGCGCGCCGCGTCAGGTGGGTCTGGAGTTTAGCTGGCAGTACTGAGTAGCTACGAGTCATTCTGAGGCTCGGGTCGAGCCGCAAGCAGTGGAATCTTCGTATTTTATTGGTGACTCCAGGAAGGTACATTTAACCTGCGGAGGAGTGTATTTGCGGCGCCGTATCCAGGACGGACGCCGGCGCTATGCTTGTAACGGCAAGCGTTTCCTGTGCCCGGAACGCGCCCCGGAGATGACAGTCCATGAGGCTGCTGCTCGGCCTAGATGTCGGCTCGACGACGGCGAAAGTATGCGTCCTTGACCTGAGCGGCAAGGCGCTGTTCTCCGAATATCGCCGCCATTTCGCCGAGCAGGCGCACTGCGTTCGCGAGCTTCTGGAGCTCGTTTCCGAGCGCCTCCCGAACGCCCAATTCAAGGTCGCGGTCTGTGGCAGCGGTGCCAAACCGGTCGCCGAGCAGCTGCGTGTGGACTTCGTGCAGGAAGTCGTCGCCAACGCGATCGCGGTCAAACATCTTCATCCCCAAGCACGCACCGCGATCGAGCTGGGCGGTCAGGACGCGAAGATCATCTTCTTCCACTTCGACAAGACCTCGAAGCAGCTGATCGCCTCCGACATGCGAATGAATGGCGTCTGCGCGGGCGGGACCGGCGCCTTCATCGATGAGATAGCGCAACTCCTGCAGATCCCCGTCGAGGAGTTCAACGCCAACGCCGAGCGCGCCGGCCAGTCATACCAGGTCAGCGGCCGCTGTGGCGTGTTTGCGAAGACGGACATCCAGCCGCTCCTCAATCAAGGCGTCGACAAGGCAGACCTCGCGCTGTCGACTTTGAATGCCGTCGTCCGGCAGACGATCGGCGGTCTTGCGCAGGGCACGACGATCAGGGCGCCGGTGGTATTCGAGGGCGGTCCGCTGACCTTCAATCCGCAGCTGGTCAGGTCGTTTGCGGAGCATCTGGGCCTCAGCGAAGAAGAAGTGATCGTGCCGGAGAAGCCGGAAGTTATCGTTGCCTACGGCTGTGCACTTGCCGCCGACAAGATCGTTCTGAGCTACGACGACTGGCCGACCGCCGACGAGCTGATTGCACGCTTCCGGAAACATCCGCCGCCGTCCGGGGATGCAGACGCTGCTCGCACGAATCCGTTCTTCGAGAACAGCCAGGATCGGGGTCTCTTCTTCGAGCGCCATACCCCACCGCCGGAGATCCGCAACGTGCCCGCGAACCGCGGCAAACTCGACGTGTATCTCGGCATCGATTGCGGCTCTACGACGAGCAAATTCGTTTTCCTCGATGAGGATGAAACGCCGCTCTATTCCTTCTACTCGAATAACAAGGGCGCACCTCTGGAAGTGCTTCGATCAGCCCTGATCGATGCGCGAGACCACGCGCGCCAGCTTGGCACCGAGTTCAACATCAAAGGGGTCGGCACCACGGGCTACGGAGAAGAGCTGTCGGCCGCCGCCTTCCACGCGGACTTCCACGCCGTGGAGACGGTGTCGCATGCTCGGGCCGCGCTGAAATACCAGCCCGAAGCGTCGTTCGTCCTCGACATCGGCGGCCAGGACATGAAGGCGATTTTCGTCAATCGCGGGATCATCACCGGCATCACCCTGAACGAGGCTTGCTCGTCGGGCTGCGGCGCATTCATCGAAACCTTCGCCCAGAGCCTCGGTGTGCCTGTCGAGGAGATTTCGGCGAAAGCATTCGCGAGCGATGCACCGGCCGAACTCGGCAGTCGCTGCACGGTGTTCATGCGCAGTAAGGTGATCACCGAACTCAAGAACGGCAAATCACCGGAAGATATCCTCGCCGGGCTCTGCCGCAGCATCATCCAGAACGTATTCACGAAGGTGATTCGGCTGCACAATCTCGAGCTGCTTGGCGATCACATCGTGGTTCAGGGTGGCACGTTCAAGAATGACGCCATTCTCCGTGCGATGGAGCAGCACACGCAGCGCCAAGTCACGCGCGCCCCGTACAGCGAGCTGATGGGCGCGATTGGCGTTGCCCTGTTGACCAGGGAGAGGCACGAGGAGCTGGCGCTTAGCTCGTTCATCGGACTCGACAATCTCGAGAAGCTGGCTTACACCGAGCAATCCGGACAGCGATGTCCGTTCTGCGCGAATCACTGCAACCGAAGCATCGTGCACTTCGCCGACGGCACTCACTACGTTCAGGGCAACCGCTGCGAGCGCGGCGAGATCATCGGCGATCTGAGCGATCAGCGGATACGTGAGCGGGTCGCGTCGGCGACGCGCCGTATCCAGGGCGTTCCGAACCTGATCGAGGAACGTGAACGACTGTTGCGGGCCAAGCGCAAAATTGCTGCCGTCTGCGATGGTCGAAGCGAAACAATTGGCATTCCGATGGCACTGGATACCTGGAACCGGCTGCCGTTCTGGCGGGCGTTGTTCAGCGCTCTGGGTTTCACGATCAAGGTCTCCGGCAAGAGCAGCTATGAGCTCTTCGAAAGTGCGTTGGCGACGATTCCGTCCGATACGGTTTGCTTCCCGGCCAAGCTTGCGCACGGACACTTCAAAGAGTTGGTCGACGCAGGCGTCGATCGAATCTTCACGCCAATCATAATGGCTGGACTGCCCGGGCACCCGGGCCTCGAAGACGACTTGCCGTGCGCCGTCCTGAGCGACTACGCCCTCGTGTTGAAGGCGAACATCCCGTCTGACGTTCCGCACGACGTGCCTACCTTCATCTGGAAAAACGAGGCGATGCGTGAGAAGCAGATCGCCCGGTACTTCGAGGAATCATTCGACATTTCTGCAGAGATGACGCGCGCTGCGATCGCGGAGGCGGACAGAGCGCAGCGCGCGTTCGAGGACGCATTGAGGAAGAGAGCGCAGGCGGTGATCGACCGTGTCACGGCCAAGGGCGAGTTCGCGCTGGTCCTCAGTATGCGCCAGTATCAGAACGATTCACTCATCAATCACCACGTCGGAAAATACTTCACGCGGCTTGGTGTGCCGGTGATTCCGGCAGATGCACTGCCGGGCCTCGAGAACGAGTTGCTCGACGATCTCGACGTTCGCGTTCACACGAATATCGGGGCGACGCTCTACTCGGCGGCCAAACTGGCGGCTCGGCATCCGAACCTCGAACTTGCACATATCTCCAGTTTCGGCTGCGGCCACGAGGCGGTCGTTGCCGACGAGATCGAACGCATTATGCAACGCGCCGGCAAGCAACTACTGGTGCTAAAACTCGACGAGAGCGATGTGCGCGGGCCGCTCCGCATTCGCATCACTTCGTTCGTGGACACGGTCAGGCAGCGGCGACAGGCGCCGTCCGAGTCGGTCGCCACAGCCCCGCGCTCTCTGCCGACATTCACGAAGCGCGATGCCGCCATACGCACCATCTATGTTCCGAACCTTAGCGCCGGCTTCGCGCAAATGATGAGTGCGATCTTCGAGAGCCGCGGCTTCCGCATTCGCGTGCTGCCTATAGCAGACGAACGCGCGATCGAGCTCGGCAAGCTCTATCTGCACAACGACATCTGCTTCCCCGCGCAGATCAACATCGGCGAGTTCCTGCGAGTCATGGAGTCGGAGCGGCCGGATCCGAGTCTGATTGCGCTCGGTATGCATCAGAACTGCAAGGACTGCCGCGCTGGCCAGTATGCGATGCTGGCGCGTAAGGCGCTCGACGCGGCCGGCTATGCAGATATCCCGATTGTGACAACCGGAGACGAGATAAGCGAATTTCATCCGGGCTTCTCCGTCGGCGCTCGCATGCGGACGTGCATTCTCGATGGCATCGCGGTTCTCGACGCGCTGGAGGATCTGCGGCGCAGCACTCGCCCGTACGAACTGCGCGCCGGCGACGCCGAAGCAGCGTATCAGGCCGGGCTCAGAGACCTGTGCCGGACATATCCGCACAGCAGAAGGCGGGCGCTGAAGGCGCTGGAGAATGCTGTCGCCTCCTTTAATGCGATCCCCGTATCAGATCAACCACGAAGACCGACAGTCATGATGCTCGGCGAGATCCTGCTTGCCGTGCACCCGAGCGCGAACTACTACCTCGAGAGCTACCTCGAGGATAACGGCATGGAAGTGCTCGGCACCCGGCTGTCTGATTTCTTCCATCAGCGTTTCCTGTACCAGCGACAAGAGACGCAGAAATACTTCGGCGCGCGGACGTTTCCCTGGAGCCTGATCGATAGAGCCGGCGACGCAATGTTCGAGCGGGCCCGCCGGTCGGTCGAATCGATCATGCGCCGCTACGACCGCCACCGGCCACGCGTCAGCGCACGGGATATCCATGCAGGCGTATCCGAGTATTTGGATCTGGTCCACTACTCCGGCGAGGGTTGGCTGATTCCCGGCGAGATCATGCACGCGGCATCACATAGAGTGCACAGTTTCGTCATCGTGCAGCCATTCGGCTGTATGCCGAATCACATCTTTGGGCGCGGCGTGACGAAGCTGGTCAAGGACGCGTATCCGCACATCCAGGTGCTGTCGCTGGACTTCGATCCGGACACGAGTATGGGTAACGTCGAGAACCGGCTGCAGATGCTGATTATGAACGCGCGCGAACTCGAGAAGCTGCGGACGGCCGAACGGCGTCCGGCCAGCGCCTAATTTCGCGTCAGAAACTGCACGCTGAACAGATCGTCGGAATCGGTCCAGACATGCGCAACCGCGAAACCGACTGACTCGGCCATCTGTTCGAACTCCTCGAGCGTGTACTTGTGCGAGTACTCGGTCAGGATGCTCTCGCCTTCCTCGAAGTGGAACTCCTCCTCGCCGACGCTTGCAGTCTGATCTTTCTCGCTGATAAGCCGTATCACGACACGACCTTCTTCCTCGTCATACCGGGCATCGTGCGCGAACGCATCGACCTCGAAGTCCGCGTCGTAGTCGTTGTTCAGATGCTCGAGGATGTTCGTATTGAACTCGGCCGTGACGCCCGCGCTGTCGTTGTAGGCGGCTTCGATGATCTCGGGATCCTTCTGCAGATCGACGCCGATCAGCAAAGCACCGCCTTCTCCCGCCTCGTGATGCATCACGCGCAGTAACTCGATGGCGTCTTCACGCTCGAAGTTACCGATCGTCGAGCCAGGAAAGTAAACGATGTTGCGCAACGGCATGACTATTGGCGACGGCAGATCGAACTCGTGCGTGAAGTCGGCCACGACCGGCAGTACGTCGACGTGCGGGAACTCCGAGCGAATCTCGTCGGCCGAGGCGAGCAGATGCTCTTCCGATACATCGACGGGGACGTAAGCCGCAAGTTCGTCCAAATGCTCCAGCAGTACCCGGGTCTTGAAGCTCGAGCCCGAGCCGAACTCGATCAGACTGGCCCGCTTGCCGATCAGCGACACCATCTCGTCGATGTTGTCGCGCATGATCCCGAGCTCGGTGTCCGTCAGGTAGTACTCAGGCAAGCGCGTAATCTCGTCGAACAGCTGCGAGCCGCGTTCGTCGTAGAAATATTTCGGCGAGATGCTCTTTTCGTCCTGGCGGAGGCCAGTGATGATCTCTTCGAGCGCTTCGCTGTCGTTGCCCATGCGTTAAGCCTCCTTCACCAGCCGGATGCCCAGCAATTGCCAGCGTGCGTCGGGATAGAAAAAGCTGCGATACGTGGCGCGGACATGGTCTGTAGAAGTCACGCAGGAGCCGCCGCGCACCGTCATCTGGTTGCTCATGAACTTGCCGTTGTATTCACCCAGCGAGCCCGCCAGCGGTTTGAAACCGGGGTAGGGCGCATAAGGCGATGACGTCCACTCCCAAACATCGCCATAGAACTGACCCGTGCCGGACGCCGTTTGTAACAGACCGGATTCGAGCAGGTTGCCGCTGACGTCCCGATTGCGTGCGGCGAGTTCCCATTCGAACTCGGTGGGCAGCCGGGCGCCGGCCCAGCGCGCATAGGCGTCGGCTTCGTAGAAGCTCACGTGCGCGACCGGGGCGTTTTCGTCTACGTAGCGCGGGCCGCCGAGCGTGAACTCCATCCTGTGATCGTCGCTCCAGTAAAGTGGCGCATGCCAGCCGCGCTCGTTGACCGTGGCCCAGCCATCCGACAGCCACAACGCCGACTTTCGATAACCGCCGTCGTCGATGAACGCGCGGTACTCGCCGTTGGTGACGAGCCGGTCGGCGATCGCATGCGGGTGCACAAGCGTTTCGTGCCGCGGGGTCTCATTGTCGAACGTGAACCCGGGACCGTCTGCACCAATTTCCTGCACGCCTGCCGGGCCGTCCATAAACGTCAGCGCCGCCGGTTCTTCCGACGGCGGAACCGGCAGGCCGGCATCGAACGCGGGCTGCATCGGATTGCAGGACAGCACATGTTTGATGTCGGTGAGCAAAAGCTCCTGATGTTGCTGCTCGTGGTTCAGTCCGAGCGTGATGAGGACTTCCAGCTTGCCGTCGCCCTGGCGCTGCTCGATCAGTCGCAGCATCGCCTCGTCGACGTGTTGCCGGTAGTGGACGATCTCACCGAGCGTCGGCCGCGACAGCAGTCCGCGCTTCGGCCGCGAGTGCATCTGCCCCGCGGTGTAGTAATACGAATTGAACAGAAAGTCGTACGCGTCGTTAAGGCGGATGTAGCTCTGCGCATACGGCTGCAGCACGAAACGTTCGAAGAACCACGTGACGTGCGCCAGATGCCACTTGGTCGGACTGACGTCGGGCATCGACTGCACGACGGTATCCTCGGGGGCGAGCGTCTTCGTCAGCGCAACGGAAAGTTCGCGCACGCGTCGATAGCGCTCGCCGAGCGCGGTTGTCTCATCGTTCGTCATTCGTTCTATCTTAGCGGCAGTTCGGTTTTTTTGAGGACGGTGCGTATTGCGACACTGGAGTTTACCCGGGCGACGCCAGGTAATCGCGTCAGCGCCTCTTTGTGCAGGCGCTCAAAGTCGGCCATATCGGCGACCACGACGCGCAGCAGATAGTCGAACTCGCCCGTCATTAGATAACACTCCATAACTTCTGGAATGCTTCGGACCGCCTCTTCGAACGCGGCGAGCTCACTTTGTTCCTCGCGGTGCAGCCCAATGTGCACGAGTACATTACCCGGCAGTCCGGCCTGAGACTGGTTCACGAGCGCAACGTAGCGGTCGATCAGGCCGGACTCCTCCAGCGCGCGTACCCGCCGCAGGCAGGCGGACTCGGAGAGATTAACGGCAGAGGCGAGCTGCACGTTCGAAATGCGGCCGTCGCGTTGCAGCGCGTCGAGAATGGCGCGGTCGAAGCGGTCGAGTGCCATGGCAGATTATTGCGAAAAAGCGCCAGTTAGCGGAGGAAGTTGTCGATATTGTCGACGATATTTCGGTAATTCGCAATTTAACGGCAGGAATATGACGGTATTGTTTACTGAGACAGGTTAATAAGACGGCCGTTCGTTGATGGGTGGAGGACGCTATGAAGATCGGGGTACCGAAAGAGATTAAGACGCTCGAATTCCGTGTCGGCATGACGCCCGCCGGTGTTCGGGAACTCGTCCACGACGGGCACGAGGTGTTCGTCGAAACCAATGCCGGCCTCGGCATCGGCATGAGCAATGCCGACTACGTTGCCGCGGGCGCCAAGGTGCTCGAAAAAGCCGAGGATGTATTCGCCGAGGCGCAGCTCATCGTCAAGGTCAAAGAGCCGCAGCTCAGCGAATGCGCGATGCTCAAAAAGGACCAGGTGCTGTTCACCTACCTGCATCTGGCAGCAGACCCGGCGCAGACAGAGGCGCTCGTGAAGTCCGGCACGACGGCGATCGCGTACGAAACCGTTACCGGCCTCGATGGCTCGCTGCCGCTACTGACGCCTATGTCCGAGGTGGCCGGTCGCCTGTCGATTCAGGCAGGCGCGTTTGCTTTGCAGAAAGCCAACGGCGGCCGCGGCGTGCTGCTCGGCGGCGTGCCGGGCGTGCCGCCCGGCAAGGTCGTCATTATCGGTGGCGGCGTGTCCGGGACGCAGGCGGCCGAAATGGCCGTTGGTCTGGGTGCCGAAGTTACGATCCTCGACCGGTCGCTGTCACGACTCCGGCGGCTGGATGAGATTTACAACGGCCGGGTGCGGACCGTGTATTCGACCAAGCACGCGATTGACGAGATGACGGCGCAGGCCGATCTCGTCGTCGGCGCGGTTCTCGTCGCCGGCGCTGCCGCGCCGAAGCTCGTCTCCGCGGAGCATGTCAAAGAGATGCTGCCGGGTTCCGTTGTGGTTGATATTTCGATCGACCAGGGCGGCTGCTTCGAGACGAGCCGGCCAACGACCCATGCGGAGCCGACCTACGTCGTCGACGACGTCGTCCACTATTGCGTCACGAACATGCCCGGCGCGGTGCCGCGCACGAGTACCTTCGCCCTGACCAATGCGACGCTGCCGTTCGCCAAGGCGCTTGCAAACCACGGCTGGCGCGAGGCGCTGACCCGCGACAGCGGGCTCGCGAACGGGCTCAACGTGCATGCGGGCCACGTCAATCATGAGGCCGTAGCCCACGATCTGGGCTACGAGTACCTCTCGGCAAAGGACGCCATGAAAGCGGCGTGAGAAAGTTTCTGAAATAAAAGGGGGTAAGACCGGGTCTAATCAAGTACTCGACAGCTACGCACGAGACCATCCGTTCCCGGTTTCAACGTCGCTTGCCGAGTCAGTATCTCCGCCAGCGCCCGGGCACGGCCCGGGGCGGCGGCGTGAAAGCCGGCACTCGGTTCAGCCACAACCGGGTGCCGGCAACAAACAAAAAAGCCCTGGGCCCCGGTCTTTCCCCCCCGAACAGGCTCAGGCATTCCTAAGGCCGGGTTTTCCCGGCCTTTTTTTGCCTATTTAACACCACGTTATGACAAGAACTGAGACCTGGAGCGCAGATTTTGGGGGCCCGATCGGTGAGCATCGAAGCCGAATCCATGCTTGGGTAGCGAAGCGATGAAAGCACTGAAAACCGTATTGTTCGGGCTGGCCGTTGCCGGTCTCGTGGCAAGCGCCGGCTGCAGTCAGGGCCGGGGCAGTTTCGGCAGCGGCAGCGGCGGCGGCAGCATCGGCGGCGGCGGCGGCGGCGGTGGTGGCGGCGGCGGTGGCGGCGGCGGTGGACCAACGGTCACGGTCGAGCCCCGGCTTGCCTATCAGTTCTCCGATCAGAGCGCGAACCTCTGGGACATCCGGATTGCCGGTACGGCCAGCAGAGTCGTGTTTGTCAGCGACGAAGACCCGTTCGGCACCAATCCGACAGCCAACGAGCAGATTTTCGCGGTCGACCTCGGCAACGGCGACATCACTCAGATCACGACCGATCCGCGCGACAGCTTCACTGCTTTCCTCGAGTTCGAGATCACCGACGACGGTGACGAAGTCGTGTTCCTGTCACGCGAGGACATCACCGGCGGCAACCCCGGCAACGTGAGGCAGATCTTCGTCGGCCAGACCGACGGTTCAGGAATCGAACAGATTTCGAGCTTCACAATCGGCTTCATCACCGATGTCGATATCTCGGGGAACGGCAGCCTGATCGTATTCCAGTCGACCGATGACCTCACCACGGACAACCCGAACAACGTCAATCAGATTTTCTCGATCACGCGGGCCGGCGTGATCACGCAGATCACGATGGGCGTGACCGACCCGCTGGAGTTCGATCTTTCTGACGACGGATCACGCATCGTCTATGCCAGTGCAGCCGATCCGCTTGGCACGAACCCCGACTTCTCGCGTGAGATATTCGTCATCAATGCCGATGGCACCGGCCACGCACAGATTACGGACGCGCCCAATGGTGCGGCGCTGAACGACGGTTCCTTCAATCCGAAGATCTCGGACGATGGCGACAGCATTGCGTTCGTTTCCACCGACGATCTGGCCGGCGGCAATGCCGACCTCAACTATGAGGTGTTCGGTATTCAGGCCGATGGCACAGGTCTCGTGCAGATCACGGACTCCGGGTCGA
>CALZMR010000032.1 GCA_945788575.1 uncultured Woeseiaceae bacterium | reverse complement strand
GAGCTTCCCGGTTCCTTCCGTTGTATCGATCTTGCCGAACAGCCGCTTGAAGAACGGCACTTCGACGAACACCGTGCAGCACCACGTTACTTCGTCCGACGTAGGTGGAGGATCTTCCTCCCTGGTGTTCTCGTAGTCCACGTAGCTCACACAGGCGACCCCGAGTAGGTAGGGTTGTCGCTGGCATAGAACCAGCCAGCCGAAATCTTCGGGGATTACTTCCTCGACGTCATAGCCAATATCGATGAACTTCCGCCGAAACCAATGCGACAGTTGCCTGCCGTACATGTGCGGATTGGTTTCTTCGTCTTCACCCTCTTCAATATCGAAGAGGTCAGACTCGAACCAGTACCGTATCGGTTCTTCTTTGGACATTCGTCACCTCTCGGGCCATTGGCGAACTATCACTCGCCCTGCGAATTCCAACCGAGTATTCGCAATGCATCGCGATATTCAAGCACTGATCGCATTCTTCAGGAAACGGATCGCACCGTAGGCAAATCCGCCTGCAATGAGGATATATGCTGAGAGCAAGATATAGATCTCATTGCCTTCCCATAGGACATTGAGAATCATCGAACTCGTCTCGACTTGCAGGCTGCCATTTCGAATTGCCGGCATGATCTCCGTCGAGACGAGGTACACGATGGTATATGCGAAGAATGCACTCATAGTGAAAAGTGCGAGGGTGGCAGATCCATACAGCAGTTTCTTGAACATTCAGTGCGCCTTTCCGGCTTTCAGCGAGTGACAACGATCAAACGCATTCATGTAGCGGGCTTATTGGGAATCGGAGCGCGACGTCACAGTCGTCAATTATACTGGTTCCCTCAATGTCCTCTATTGATTACGGAGCAGTATGAAGACTCTCGATGGCCGTCATGTGCGGCGCGCAAACGCCCTGGCTGCGTTACTTGTCTGTTGTTGTCTCAGTGGCTGTGCGGCGATCGAATCGTCGCCGCAAGTATTGGATGCTGAGATATTGCTGGGTACGTGGACGGTGGATCTGCGGCCGACACCGGATTCCGATCCCTACTACAAAGATTTCGTAGTCACCTCAGTGGAAGGGAACGTCTTCAACGGAACCTTCTACGACACTCCTGTTTCACAGGGACGCATTAATGCGGACTGGGGAAAACTACGGATTGCCTTCGTAACAGTCGATGGTTCCGGCGCCTACAATCACTCCGCAGTTCTAGAGGGAGGCACGCTCGAAGGCTTGTCGAATTCGACTGGCAGAGACTTCTTGTCGTACTGGATTGCCGTTAAACAGTAGGCGGCCGTCCGCTTTGAATTAGCGGGGGATATCAGCAGCGTGACTGGTCAAACGGATTCGCCGGCCAGGAACAACCAGGTCTCCACGACCGTATCCGGGTTCAAGGACATGCTCTCGATGCCCTGATCGAGCAGCCAGCGGGCGAGATCGGGGTGGTCCGAAGGTCCCTGGCCGCAGATGCCGACGTACTTGCCGTGTCTTTTGCAGGCTGAAATCGTCATTTCCAGCATCGCTTTCACTGCATCGTCGCGCTCGTCGAAGATGTCGGCGATCAAGGCCGAATCGCGGTCGAGGCCCAGCGTTAGCTGGGTCATGTCGTTCGAGCCGATCGACTCGAGGAACTGATCGGCGAGAAGGGCGTTGCTGGGCAGTTCGGACATCATGATGATCTTGAGATCATCCTTGCCGCGTTCGAGTCCGTTCTCGGCCAGAATATCGATCACCGCGCGTCCCTGATCGACCGTGCGCACGAACGGGATCATGACTTGTACGTTCTTCAGGCCCATCTCGTTGCGGACCTTGCGAATAGCCGCGCACTCGAGATCGAAGCAGGGCCGGAAACTTTCGGAGACGTACCGCGCCGCGCCGCGGAAGCCGAGCATCGGATTCTCTTCGTCCGGCTCGTAGCGGTCGCCGCCGATCAGGTTCGCGTATTCGTTCGATTTGAAATCCGACATGCGCACGATGACCGGCTCCGGTGCGAAAGCCGCTGCGATCGTCGAGACGCCCTCAGCGAGCTTGTCGACGAAGAAACTGACCGGATCGTCGTAGCCGGCCATCTGCTCGTCGGCGGCGAGCTTCGTGCCGTCGTCCAGCGCATCGTACTCGAGCAGCGCCTGCGGGTGTACGCCGATCATGCGGTTGATAATGAACTCGAGGCGGGCGAGACCTACGCCGCGGTTCGGAATCGCCGCAAAGTCGAAGGCGCGATCCGGATTACCGACGTTCATCATGATCTTGACTGGAATCTCAGGGAGCGAGTCGAGCTCGATGAGCTTCTCGTCGAAATCGAGCGCACCTTCGTAGACGTAGCCGACGTCTCCCTGCGCACAACTCACGGTAACGGCGTCGCCGTCTTTGATTGCCTCGGTCGCGTCGCCGCAACCGACAACAGCGGGTATCCCGAGTTCGCGGGCTATGATCGCCGCGTGACAGGTGCGGCCGCCGCGATTCGTGACGATCGCCGCGGCACGCTTCATGACCGGCTCCCAGTCAGGATCCGTCATGTCGGAGACGAGTACGTCACCTGCCTGCACGCGATTCATTTCGTTGACGGAACTAATCACTCGAGCTTTGCCGACGCCGATCTTTTGGCCGATGCTGCGGCCTTCGCTGACAACGTTGGAACTCTCGTTGAGCGTGAAGCGCTGGATCGTGCGGCCGCTGCGGCTCTGCACAGTCTCGGGTCGCGCCTGCAGGATGTAGAGCTGCCCGTCCTCCCCGTCCAGCCCCCACTCGATGTCCATTGGGCGCTGATAGTGTTCTTCGATTGTGACCGCCATTTTTGCCAGTGCGGTGATGTGCTCATCGGACAAGGAGAAGCGGTCGCAATCGGCCTCATCGACGTCGATGGTCTCGACGGTGTTGCCGATCGTCTGATCGTCGCTGTAAACCATTTTGATGGCTTTTCCACCGAGGTTGCGACGCAGGATCGGGAAATGGCCGCTCTTGAGCGCCGGCTTGTAGACGTAGAACTCGTCGGGGTTGACCGCCCCCTGAACGACCGTCTCGCCAAGTCCGTAAGACGAGGTAATGAAGACCGCGTCCCGAAAACCGGTTTCGGTGTCGAGCGTAAACACCACGCCCGATGCGCCGATGTCACTTCGCACCATCATTTGCACGCCTGCGGACAGTGCGACCTGGGCATGCTCGAAGCCCTGATGCTCGCGATAAGCGATCGCGCGATCCGTGAACAGTGACGCGAACACCTGGTGCATCGCTTCGATCACTTTGTCCAGTCCACGGACATTGAGAATAGTCTCCTGCTGACCTGCAAAGGATGCGTCGGGCAGGTCCTCGGCTGTCGCCGAGGATCGAACGGCCACCGAAATGTCACGCCCCGCGGACATCTCGTCCCACGCTGTTTCGATGTCGTCGCGGAGTTTTTGCGGGAGTTCGGTCTCCAGAACCGACTGACGAATCTGTTTGCCAGCCGAGGTCAGGGCTGCGATGTCGTCGACATCGAGCGCGGAGAGCGTATCGTTGATTCGGGTCTCGAGCCCGTCGGTCTTCAGGAACTCACGGTAGGCTGCCGCCGTGGTCGCGAATCCTCCGGGGACACTGACCCCGAGGCCGCTCAGATTGCTGATCATTTCGCCGAGCGAGGCGTTCTTGCCGCCAACAGTTTCGACGTCATTCATCCCAAGCTCGTCGAGCTTGATGACGTATGGCTCCAATTTAAGCTCCCTTGAGGTTCATCGGCTGGGCGTAGACAATCGACCGATGGACAAGCGCACCGTGTATTTCTTATCCGATACGACCGGCGTCACGGCAGAAACGCTCGGCCATAGCCTGCTCGTTCAGTTCAACGACCAGTCGTTCAGGCAAGTGACTCTGCCATTTATAGATTGCGAAGACAAGGCGCGCGAAGCGGTCGAAAAGATCAAGACCGCGAGGACGAAAGACGACCATCGGCCCATCATTTTTTCGACCGTCGTGCACGAGGATCTGCGTGCAATTATCCGAACGGCCGACGGTCTGCACCTCGATATTTTCGACGCATTTCTGGCGCCTCTGGGCGAGGAACTCGATTCGAAGCCGACCTACGAGACCGGCAAAGCGCACGGCATGAGTGACATCGAGAGCTACATGAAGCGCATCGAGGCGACGAACTTTGCGCTTGCGAATGATGACGGTGGCATAAGCCGGGATTACGACAAAGCGGACGTCATCCTCGTTGGCGTCTCACGGTCCGGCAAAACGCCGACCTGCCTGTATCTTGCGATGCAATACGGTGTCTATGCCGCTAATTTCCCGCTGACAGACGACGAATTCGAGAGTGGCACGCTGCCCGAGATACTCGTCAAACAAAAGCACAAGCTGTACGGTTTGACGATCGCTCCCGGTCGCTTGCGTCAGATACGCAAGGAACGCCGTGCGCTCGGGCGGTATGCGACCGCTCAGCAGGTGAGATTCGAGATCAGGGAATCGGAGAAGATATTTCGCCGCTACGGGATTCCGTACGTCGATACGACGGAATTCTCGATCGAGGAGATTTCCAGTCGAATTCTCGATAGTACAGGCGTAGAAAGGAGAGTTCGAGCCTGATTTCGTTCGAGCGATGCTGCTATATTCGGGGGCATGTTGCTCGATAGCCGACTCGTACCTGAAACGATTGTCCGACCGCGAAGTTTCGTCGGACTGATGGCTTTGTACGAGAGCAACTACCTCCGTCTGTTGAATCTAATTCCGGACCTCGAACATCTCGACGGCTGCTATAGATCGCGTGTCGCCGGCGATTGCGACCTGCACGTCGAGATCATGGAGCGCAGTCGTTACACGCTGACGCTTACCCTGACCTACTATTTCGAAAGTGACGATGGCCGTGTCGCCGACCCTGACATGCTCGTCCGCGCCTACCTGGACGGTCAACTCGCAGAGGCGATGCGAATTGGCAGCGTGGCACGCCACGTCGAGTTCCATCGTCTGCTCAAGGAGCAGGGCAGGGAGCTCGGCGCTCGCTGGCAGAAGAACATGGTTCTCAACAAGTGGCTCGACTATCTGCTCGAGCAGGGGCACCTGGTCCTCGATCGTCCATAAACTCCGTTCGCTCCTTCCTCGTTCTACCCTCATCTGAACGTCCCCAGCAAGCCACAACCGGGGCTGCTGCGCGGGTCAGCGAACCGAGTAGAAAGCACCTGAATCCTCTTTGCGAAACTGTCGACTCAGTCAGCGTAACCACCCGGGTCTGCTGCGATGATTCGCGCAGAGCGAACATAACGTTCTGTCGACCTTCAGAGATTATGTAAAGGGTGCCGCTTGACGAGTCTGACGGCAATTTTCGGAAACTCCCAGACGGACAGTGAGGACAGCGAGAAGCTCCTCGAGCTGTACTGGAATCGAGCGGAGCTCAAGAAAGAGTTCGCGAACCTGCGCGAGCAGACGTTCCAGCTCCAGGAAGAGGTCAAGAAAGAGAAAGGCCGCACGGCGCGATATCAGCAGAAGTACGAGCATATCGAGAACCTGCTGCTGGACCCGGAGTGGGTCCACAATGTCGTGGTCTTCTACCAGTTCCGTGCATTCAATCAGCGGTGCCGCAACCGAGTTGCGCGTTTCTCCGAGCAACTGAAGCAGCAGCGAGAGAAGCGCCAGCACGGCCGCCTGCTCGACGAGTGGAATGCCAGGCGCCGCGCTGAGGCTCAGGGTGTAGAAAGGAAGATCGGTGAGCATCGCATGCAGATGCAGATGCTCGAAGACCATCTGCAGGCCGAGCGGCACCGGCTGTCGATGATGAACGGTTTCATTCGCTTCTTCCGCAAGCGCTCGGTCACGAAGTCTCTCGATTCGATTGCAGAGAACATTGCTATCGCCCAGCAGAACGAGTCCGCGTTGCTGCGGGAGCTCGAGGAGATCCAGACACGCGAATCGCCGGATACGCAGGGTTTGAGCCTTGCCGAGAAGCGGTCGATCAACATGATGATTCTGTCGTTCACGCAGCAGATGTATCTGCAGTTCGCGGACGACAATCTGGCGGGTCTGGTCAAGGAGACCGGCGATAAGAGCGTTGGTGCTATTCGTTACGGGACACGTGACGAGTGCGACATGCTGCTCAAGGCTGTCGCCGGAAAGGCTGGCGCGATGGAACGGATTACTGACTCTCTGGATGTGCTCAAGCACCGGGCTCGGCTGATCAGCGAGAAGGCCTTATTCAAGAACGAGGATGACGCAGTGCCGATTCCCGGCACGGTCGCCACGGTGTACATGATTGATCAGAACGGCCTCATTCGAGAGAAAGACGCGAACCTGCTCGGCGAGAACTTCTGGTCGGTGTCGGAAGTCCTCAGTCGCTGACGCTGCCTGAAGGCTAAAGCCAGACGCAGTCGATCTGAGCCGATCAGGCTCGATTTCAGAAGTACCAGTTAGTGTATCGAGCCGGGCGGCTCAGATATCGGTGCGGAACATCTGACGCCGGTAGCGAAGCATCGCCTCGGGCGTCGAATCCGGCAGGCGGATGGCAGGCATGGCGGAATCGGAATCTTCCTGAGCTGCCGGCTCAGTGCCGGCGGATCGCTCTTCTGTTGCCGAGTCGATTACCGAGTTTTTGACGTTCTCAGCGCCATCTGCCGTATCCTCCACATAATCCGTGGAGGTCTCATCGAAAATGCGGCGAAGAATCTCTTCCTCGCGTGCTGACATAGCCAGAATCTCGGATTCGTCGTCGCTGCCGCCGCCCAACAGATCACTGTCTTCCGTGATCGCGTTGGTAAGGCCGTGATCCACGGTCTCGATATTGAGGTCGTCTGCGGCGTGAGAATCGACGTGTTGGGCGCTCTGGTCGCAAATGACGTCGAGGCCGGTGGCGGCCAGCAATGGCGCGCTAACGAGACACAGCAAGCCTGCGGTTGCTGTAAGGCTGCGTCTGGCGGCAGCTCTCATTGGTGCTCTGGCGTCTAGCAATGCACCCCCCAAACGGAAGTCGGTCAGGTGTTATACCTGAGTATAACACCTCGACCTGGTCGCGCAAGCGTGCCTATTGGGGCGTGACGCGGGCCGTCTGGCCCGGCGTTGCATTTACCTCTCTGAGTTCGGCCATGTCGCGGACTATGTCTGCGGCCTGGTCGAGCAGCACGTCTGGCAATTCTTCGTCGTCGATGTCCTCGAGGCTCTCCAGCGGTTCGCGGCCCAGAGCCGCGCGTCGGTCGTTCTCACGTTCGAGCCGGCGTTCGAGGTCCTCCTCGCGCTCACGGAGGCGAGCATCGATATTCAGCGAGATCGTGTCACGGTCGCGAGCTTCTTCGTAATCGCGGATTCCGCCGATCAGCCACTGATAATTCGGGTCGTCCAGCGCGCGCTGCTCCTGGTTGGCAATCAACGAAAGAATCGTATTGTCGAGCGGATCGCCCGGCGCGAATCGCGTCGTCTGAACCGTATCCCACGGCAAGGCGCTGTCACGCACGGACTCGCCGACCTGCTCGGCGTCGATTGCCGACGGCAGGATGATGTCCGGATTGACGCCGCGGTGCTGAGTGCTCTCGCCGGTGACCCGATAGTACTTGCCGATCGTCAGGGTGAGCTGACCGAAGCCGCGATCGCCTTCCGGCTGCATGTACTGGTCGAGCGCGTACAGATTCTGCACTGTGCCCTTGCCGAACGTCTGCTGGCCGACGATCACGCCGCGCTCGTAGTCCTGAATCGCGGCGGCAAAAATCTCCGACGCGGACGCGCTGAAACGGTCGACCAGAACGGCAAGAGGGCCATCGTAGGCGACCCGGGCGACAGGATCCGGATCGTCGAGTCGACTGATCCGACCGCTGGAGTTTCTGAGCTGTACGACCGGGCCGTTATCGATGAACAGTCCGGACAGGGCGGTGGCCTCTGTGAGATGGCCGCCGCCATTGCCACGAAGGTCCATGATCAGGCCATCAATGCCGTCTTCCTCGAGCTCACCGATCAGGCGCTTAACGTCGCGCGTCGTGCTCGTGTAGTCGTTGTCGCCGCTCGAGAGTGCCCGATAGTCACGGTAGAAAGACGGCACTTCGATGACGCCGATACGCCATTCGCGGCCTTCGTTCGGGATCGTGACGATTTCCGCCTGCGCCGCCTGTTCCTCGAGCTTGACCTGGCCGCGGGTCAGCGCGATCTCGCGCTCGCCACTGCCGGGCAGCGCGTCGGCCGGGATGACCTGCAGGCGGACGACAGTGTCTCCGGGGCCGCGGATCAGATCGACGACATCGTCGAGGCGCCATCCGACCACATCGACCATCGGCCCGTCATCGCCTTCGCCAACGCCCGTAATCAGGTCATTTGGCCGGAGCGTGCCATCGGCGGCCGCGGGACCGCCCGGGATGATACCAATCACTTTGACGTAGTCGTCGTCCGGCTGCAGCGAGGCGCCGATGCCGAAATACGACAGGCTCATCTGAATCCGGTACTCCTCGGAATTACGCGGCGACAGATAGCTCGAATGGGGGTCGAGCGTGTGCGCGAAGGCGTTCATAAAGCCCTCGAACACGTCATCGCTATTGACCTGGTCCATACGCCGTAACAGCCGCCGATAGCGGTTTGTTAGAATCTCGCGGGTTTCTTCCCAGGTCTCTTCGTTGAGTACGTGACGAAGCGCGTCATTCTTTACGCGTTGGCGCCAGATCGCGTCGAGTTCGTCAGAGCTGGTCGCCCACGGCTGTTCGCTGCGATCGAACTGGTATTCCTCGTCGATCGTGAAGTCCGGTTCGGTATCGAGCACCTCGATGGCGAACTCATAGCGCTCGCGAACGCGCGTGCGATAGATCTGAAACATCTCGTACACGGGGTCGAGCGGCTGGCTCTTCACCATGTCGTCCAGCAGGTAGCGATGCCGTTCGAAGTATTCGAGGTCGCTCGCAAGCATGTACATGCGATTTCCGTCGAGGGATTCGATGTAACGATCGAGTACCTGTGACGACAGGTCGTCGTTCACGGAAATGTGGTTGTAGTGAGACTTCTGGATGAACTGCGTGACGAGTTCACCGATGTTCTCGTGCCGCTGATCGGGCTCGAGCAGATCGTCGGCAACAATCGAATCGGTTGTGGCCAGCGCGGGAAGCGCAAGGGCTCCGAACAATAGACCGACGATTCTCAACGGGCGGCGCGATAAAGACTTTCTCAAAGACTTACTCCATTAACGACTAACACTGTCCTTCGCGGAATCATTGGGCTAGGCTAAGTGCCCAGCGCCCTGCGATCAAGGGCGCATTCCGCAGATTATTTCCGATTCTTCCGGTCTTTTTGACCAAAAGGATTAAATTTCTATGCGTCCTCTCACTGTGATCAACGGCATCTTCCTTGGTTCCTGCCTGTCGATAGCGGTTTCACTGGGCCTGGTACTGATCGTTTTCTTCCTGATCAGCGACGAATACCCGCGACTACAGTCGGAATTTCGACCGCTGGCCGTCAGTATGGCCATCTTTCTGGGTATGACCGCAATATCGGCAGCTAGTTTCTATTCTCTGCTGATACACCACCGCTGGCGCTGGCCGGCGCAGGTATTGCTGTGGTTGGGTCTCGCGGCTACAGGCTGGTACTACTGGCCCTGAATCGGCCGCAGTTCAGCGAAACAAACGCAGCCGGCTGCTGCCCTTGTCGACCACTTTGCGGCGCCGGCGCATTCTAGATTGCAGTTCCTTGCGCCGATGCTCCAGCCAGTCCTCTCGGCTGGCCGAGCCTCCGCTTGATCGGCGGGCCTCGCGAAAGGTGCAGAAGTCTTCGTAGGCCTCGATCTCGTGTCGCAGTTCGCGAACGACGAGTTCAATCATGATGGCGTCGTCGAGAAAGCCCAGACCCGGGATGGAATCCGGAATCAGGTCCTCCGGCTCCGTGAAGTAGGCGAGGGCGTTCAGCACCCGTTTCGCTTCCTGATGAGGCAATCGCCAGTCGATGTCCGAGAGCATCTCGATCATAAGCCTCAGTTTGGCCAGCCGCTCCTGAACGAATGTCGGCGCGCCGGTTTCTGCGACCTTGTCCAGCAGTTCCTCGGCTCCGGCGACGATTTCCTCAGGGGTATACCGCGCCGTCGAGCGCCTTGCCTGGCGCATGATGAGCCGAAAATGCTCGAGATCGGCGTCCTCGAGTTCAAAAGATACTCTGATGCCCACTGTTATTTTCGGAAGCGCCTGTCCCAGTTCCTGGAGCGGTCGAAATCGCCCGTGTTATACGGGTCGATGCCGGTTTCTTCGCCGGAGTCGACCATGGAATCGTCGACTATCTTGAGTGTCTCGTAAGTGCCTGTTTCTTCACGAACATATTTATTGCGAACCAGCACGTTCTTGCCTGGCCCAACGGTTTCGATATGCTCGTCCACGTCATCGTCTTCGGCGACAGTCTCTGGCTGGCCCGGGCGAAGGAAAGGGCCGCTGTCCGGACCAGGCCTGGAAGCCGGCGGATGTTTCGGGGGCGCAGCCGGGCGCGGCCGGGGCCGCTCCTCGGTTTGATCGCTCCCAAACCAGCGCTTTAGAAAATCGAACATGTCATTGTGATCTGAAAACCTGCTACGAATGGCCATCTGGCCGCTTTCAATCACGTCGGGCCACAACGTTGACGGTTGTCCCCGCACGATCATAATGCATTGCTCTGGCACATTAGTCAGCCCTGCAGGTCGATGCGAACTGTGATGTACGTCACAAATCGGAGACACGGCGAACGAAGTGGTCAGGCGCTCGAGGTGCCGCGCCATCCCCACGCCATGAGTCGCAGCGTGAGAATCGCGAGGTAGGGCGAGGCAACGAGAAACCACGCGATACGGTCGCCGTCGCGGATGCGCCCGCTGAGTGTGCTGAAGAATTCGTTGTAGCCGTGTCCGTCGAAAGTGCCGAAGACCGCGTTGCCAACGAAGTAGATTGCGATTGGCAGGATCGCGAAGCCGACGAAGAATAATCCGAGAAATAACGCGGCTTCGTTCGTAACTATCTGTTTTAAGGAGCGTTCTGAAGCAGGCAAGGGTGACGATCCGGGCTCGTGACGATGCCCGTATCGTGGTACAGCCCAGAGATCAGGTCAAGCGTCTGGGCGGCGTCTGCGCCGAAGATAGACCGATAAGCCGAGTTGCAGGCAGGCGACCGAGAAGACGAGGTAGTGGGGAAGCACCCAGAACCAGTCGCTGATGTAGACGGTGGCGAGAAACGCGGCAATGCCTGCTGTCAGGTAGAACCAGGGCAGGGCATCGTAGATCAGTTTGGGCAGCCAGATTTTGGTAGCGGCGATGTTGCCGGTCTTGCGCGAGGCGCGCTGGGTATCGGAGAGGTCCACCGACTTTTCGACTGCTAGTCCTGACATCGCATTGCATCCGTGCTGAATGTTGGGACCAACAAGCCTACCGCTTGCCGTTCTCGCAGTCCGTGATTGCGCTCACATATTGTCGTGATACTTAGCTCTCGCGCTTTGGACGCTCCTCGTAGCGGAATTTGGCGGTGCCGATCGTCACGATGTCACCGTTCTCGAGGAAGTGCTCTTTCACCTTCGTGGAATTGACGAACACGCCATTCTTGCTGCCCCAGTCGATGACCCGCGTAGTGTCGCCCTCAGTAACGACAACCGCGTGTCGGCGGCTGATGTAGTGGGCATTCAGCTGGATGTCGTTCTGCGACGTGCGTCCGATCGTCAGTCTGTCCTTGAATAGCGGAAATCGAAGTTCCTGATTGCCGATTCGTCCAACGAGGAGCCGCGTTGTTCGGTCCTTGTCTGTCTGAGGGCGTTCGTCGATGCGCTCCGACATGCGGTCGTCGATTTCCTGAATGACGTGTTCCATTTCGTCAATGGAGTCGATCTCATGGCTCTTGCGCGACAGCTCAGACAGCAGGCAGTTGATGGCCTCCCCTTTGGCTGCGAGCTGCTGTTCCTGTTCCGCCGCGGTTTTCTCGAGCTTCTGAATCTGCGCCTCCAGCTCTTCGATCCGAGACTGGCTGCGTTCCTCCGTCTCGACGAGCATTTTCTCCAGCTGATCGCGATAGCCTCGCGAGTCAATCAGATCGGACGTCAGCTGTTCGCTGATTTCCTCGTTCTGTGCGAGCGTCTCCTCGGCCTCGCCCATCTCGAAGCGAAGCAGGCTCATTTCTTTCTCATGTGCCGATTCGGCTTCCCGGATTTCGTTCTGGCTCGCCTCCAGCGCGGCGCGAGTTTCGCCGAGTTCCTCCGTCAGCTCCGCCGCTCTTTTCTCTGTTCCGGTCAGTGCGTCCGAGATGCTCTCCCATCGCGCGTGCGCGTACCCGGCTTCCTCACCGAGATCGGCATGACCGCGACGCAGCTCGTCCGCGTAGGCTTCGGTCCGCGCCAGCTGCGATCTGAGCTCGTCATTTTCGGCAAGCGCGCTCACCAGTTGTCCGGCTTGTTGCTCGAGTATCTGATTCGCCGACTCGATATCGGCTCGCGCACTGAGTTCCTCGGCTCGCTCGCGAAGTTCATCGGCTTCTTCGACGAGTGTCTGGTACGACTGTTGGCGCTCGCGGATCTCGGCTTTCAGAGACTTGATCGATCGATCCCGCTCACTCAGCGTTCTGTCCCTACTCGCCAGTTTCTCCTCCGCCTCGTCGAGCCTGGCCGTGAGGCGGTCGGTGAGCTCTTCGCGCGCCTTGATTTCAGTTTCGAGGCCGAGCCAGCGAGCATGCAATTGCGCGATGTCGTACTGCAGTCGCTCGATCGTCTCCGAGCGCTTGCGAAGGTCAGACTTGAGACCATCCAGCGATTTGCCGTCGGTCACGTCATCGGAGAGGTCAGCGATATCGAACGTATTAGCGTCTGCCTCCGCTTCGTCGTCGGCACCGACGGCGCCGAATTCGAGCAGATGGCGGTCAGTCAGCGCTTCGAGTTCGGACGTCGGATCGTCGTCATCGTCGACTAATTCGTTTGTTTTCTTGTTCTCATTAGCCATGCCTGGATGTTAGCACGGCGGACCGCCGCGGCAAGGTGGCCGGCCCTTGGGGTTAAGTTAAGTCAGGTGTTTAGTCGGCGGAGACGGTGCGGCTCTGTGCCCACATCCTGAGAGCGGTGATCTGCTCGTTCATTACCACCGAGAGCGGCCGCGTCCGCTGCACCTCCTCGAGAATGTGCACGTTCGCCAGCGGCTGCTGCTTGGCGTGCGCGGCATACAGAGCGGAAACCACGGCTTGTTCGATCTCGGCGCCCGAAAAGCCGTTCGTCGCGGCCGCAAGTTGCTCCAGGTCGAATCCTTTGAGCGCTTGCTCCCGGTTATTGAGGTGGATCGCGAAGATCGAGGCGCGGATTCGCTTGTCCGGAAGATCGACGAAGAATATCTCGTCGAAACGGCCTTTGCGCACCAGTTCAGGCGGCAGAGAGTTGATCTCGTTGGCGGTTGCCACGACGAAGACGCGTGTCCGTTTCTCCGCCATCCAGGTAAGAAACGTACCAAGAACTCTTTGCGTGGTGCCGGTTTCACCGCCCCGACCGGCAATTCCTTTTTCGATCTCGTCGATCCACAGGACACAGGGCGACATGACGTCGGCCGTGTGCAGCGCTTCGCGCAGTTTGCGTTCGGTTTCACCGTGGTACTTGTCGAAGATCGAGCCGAAGTCGAGGCGCAGGAGCGGTACGCTGAAAATGCCCGCGGTGGCCTTGGCCGCGAGGCTCTTGCCACAGCCCTGGATGCCGATCAGCAGGATGCCCTTGGGCGGATCGAGGTGCACGGCGTTCTCGTCGCGCCGGAACGGCGCCTTCCGCTGCGAGAGCCAGGCCTTGAGTTTGGTCAGGCCGCCTACGTCGTTGAAGCGAGCCGTGTCGTACTCGAAGTTCAGGGCGCCGCCGCTGTTGAGGAGTTCGTACTTCGCCTGCATGACCCCGGGGAGGTCACTTTTGGTGATGGCTCCGTCATGGTGGATAGCGTTGCGCGCGAGCCGTTCGGTGTCCCGAGACGTCAGCCCGGCCAGATTGTCGATGAGCAGCTTGTAGGCACGCGGGTCTGCCTGCACCCTGGAGCCCTGATTCTCGCTCGACCATTCGTCGGCCACGCGTTCGACGATGCTTTGACGCTCATTCTCGTCGGGAAGTGCGATGTCTACTCGGGCGCTATAGGGCTCGAGTTCGTTCGGCAGTTCGATTTTGTGGCTGATCAGAATCAGCTGGCGGTTCAGCTCGCGGCTCTTGATGCAGATGTCTTTCAGCAATCGTACGTGGACCGGGTCGCCGAGGAACGGGTGGTAGTCCAGCAGGATATATATGCCCGGCTTGGATACCGCTCGAATGTGCTTGAGGACGTCCGTCGGGTCCGAATTCAGGGTTTGCGGCTCGAGGTCGATGTCCAGCCGCTGCAGGCCATCGGTGACGGTCCAGCGGAACAGCGGCGTGTAATCTGCGGACACCGAACCCAGATTCATCGTCTGCAGCAGATCGAGGATGCGAGCCTCGTCCTGCGTCTCGATGACGACAATCGGCGTCCGAGAGTTGAGTATCAGCTGCAGGTCGTGTCGTTGGTCCATGAATTACGGTGACGTTGTCGAGGCGGGCGCCATATTACGGCAGCCGGGCAACTTGCCGATGTGCAACGCGTCAGGGTTTTCGCCGATGTACTCAGCTGCAAAGTGCATCAGGAGGTCGAGGCTGAATGCGGCGTCGGCCCCCAGCATGTCATGCAGGACATCATCGAGACTGTGGCCACCGGTGCTGTGCTCGCGAATCTCACGATCCAGTGCCGCGAAAGTAACCACAGCCAGGGCGGTCTGTGATCCCGACGATTCGCCGCCGCAAAGCAGCGTTGCCGTTCCAGCCCAGTTCTCCAACTGGGCGAGCGCTTGTGAATGTCGCACGGGTGTCAGCGATCCGCTTCGGCGAAGAACCTCAAGGGAGTAGTACTCCGCGAAGCCCTCGAGCAGCCAGTCGTGCCCGGGTTCCGCCCGCGCCGACATCAGGACATGCATGACCTCGTGCAGCAGGGTGCTGGTGCCGTTTTCGCTGATCAGCGGGCGACCGCTGTGCACGAATATGGACGAGGGCGCCGACAAGCCTCCGCGCCACATGGGATCGCCAGCGGCGACGATGGTGAGGCGGGGCGGCGGTTCCGGCACCAGGCGAACGATCTCGGGAAGCGTCCAGTTCAGGAGCGCCAGCATGTCGATTCTTCGCGCGTCATGATCGGCCGGCGCAGCGACCGCGACGCGGATTCCTGCGATGTCGTCACGCCGGACGCCAAGATCGCCGAGCAGGATCCAGCCTGACGGCTGGACGAAACGGCGCTCGTCGGAACGCACCCGGTAGCCGCCGCGGCTGCTGCGCTGGTACTGGGTGACGGCGGACCAGCCGGCGGGCAGTTCGAGACGGAGCCGGGTTCTGCTGGCGGCGCCCCGCAGCGTGCGCGTGCTCGCTCGCGGGATCACGTCCTCAGCTCGAAACAGGCCGAACGAGGCATCGAGCCACGCGTCGTAACCGCTGCCGTTTCGCGCGTGCGGTAGCTCGACCCGCCACGTGAGCGTCCCCCCTGACTCGGGCGGTGTCCAGCGCACGCGATCATTCCCGGTATCCACGCTGATCTCGCCCTCACCGTCAATCTCGACGGCGCGACCGATCGCGAACGACATCTCGCGAAGCAGACGCCGGGACTGAACCAGTTCCATCTCCACTTCGACGACCTGCTCGCGGGGCAGCGGGGTCAGGGTATAGGTCAGGTCATAGCGAGTCGCCGACTGCGCAGCCGACTCGGACGTCGGGGCGCCACAGCCAGCGAGAATCGCCGCCGCCATGAAAAGCAGCCTCGCGGTGGTCGAACGCCCAAGGCCTCGGCATGAGAAACAGTTCATAGGAAATTCAGGTGCTTGCACGTAAGCTGGCGACTCGATCAGAAGGAGCGGGCGCTATGTTACCGCAGCAATTGCCCAAGGTATTGTTTGTGAGTTTGCTCCTGTCGGCGATGACCGCGCTTACGGCCTGCGGCTCGGCGCCGGCAAGGACACAGGCTTCGTCACCCACGTATGGCGGGCACGTGCCGGCGAGGGCACATGCCTCGACTCCGACGCTCGGCGAGCGTGCCGCGTCGATCGCGCTGCAGCAGGTCGGCGTGCCGTATCGCTACGGCGGACAGTCACCGTCGGGATTCGATTGCAGCGGGCTAGTGCACTATTCCTATCTGCGGGCGGGGCAAAGCCTGCCCAGAACGACGGGTCAGCTGTGGAATTCCACAACACGTGTCGGTCGCAACGATCTTCAACCCGGCGATCTGATCTTCTTCTCGATTGACGGCAAGATGCAGCACGTGGGGATGTACCTTGGCGCGGATCGTTTCGTGCACGCACCGTCGAGCGGCAAGCACGTTACGGTCGCGTCGCTGCGGACCAACTATTACGATCGTGCGTTCTTAAGGGGCGGCCGGCCCCGCTAGAGGCGCGGAATTCCGCATCAGACTCGTTGACCGCTGCCGCGAGACAGCCGCGGCACGCTCAGGTCATGTCGTCGCTGACGATGAACGCCCTGAGCTGATCGGCGAGTCCCCGGCAGGCCGCTGCCCGGGTCCGCGCGATGAGCGGAATGGGGACGACGAGTGCGGGCAGGAACGAGGTGCCACTCACGTCGGCGGAAACCGTACCTGCAGATTCGAGGCCGTCCAGATCCCAGACGAAGGCATCGTAATCCGAGGCGTTCTGCCACCAGGCAAAGCCGAAGCAACCGCCGCCGCCCGGGCCGGCCGCGCAGGAAAGACTGCCGCCGCCAGCGACCTTTTCCGTGTCGCCGTCGAGCCAGATGATGTACCGCACGCCTTGCTCACGGATGCGCTCCGCGACACCGGGCCGCTCCATCAGACGCGGCAGGCCCTTGGTTTCCGCCGGGGCCGTCCGCGGCTCGAACCAAGGGAACAGTGAATCCACGAAATCGCGATGTGGAATGACGCGCAGGGCCTGTGAGCCGCCCGCGAGTTCGTCCTCGATACATTCGATGTACCTGGCTTCGGTCTCATTGCCGAGGTGATAGCTCTTCGCCATGATGACGACGGACTCGCCCTGCGCGATGCCGGTCAGGCCCTCGCGCGAATTCTCCATCCGTGACGTCACGCATCCGGATGCGAGTGTGACAATCAGGCCGGCGAAACTAATCATCGTTTCTTCGTCGAGCTTCATAATCATCAGCGCCGCCGCATCTCGCATCGCGAGTACGGCAGCGCGCTGCAGTGCGTCCGAGCCGCCCATTGTGGTCGTCAGGCTCTTGCCATACGCACTGACCGGCCAGTCCGCGACGAGTTCGCCCTGGCGGTCGAAGACCTTGATCCGATATCGGATCCAGACCGCGAACGAATCGGTCCTGGTCTGGGCGGGGACGGAGAACTCGAAGGCATCGATGCTCGGCTCGATCATTGCGTCGAAAGACGCCAATGCCGGGTCGTCATCTGCACCGAGAATCAGCATGTCGGTGAACATGAAGCCGAAGAGTTGCTCGAAGAACACCGCGTTCGACCGGCCGAGATCGATCGTCCATTCCTCGCGGCCGAGCACTTCCTCTTCATGCACGTAGGCGTGGAAATTCTCCGGCATTCGCACTGCGACGGTCATCGAGATCGGTTCGATGAGCGGTTCGGGAATTGTCGGCGGCGCCAGTTTGACGCTCGATCCGCAGGCAGACAGAAACAGGGCGGCTAGCGCCCAAAATGAGACAGTGCGAAACGAAGCAATCAAGTTGTCGTATCCCGCGAGCTTTGCGACGGATCAGATCCTTATGTCAGATCGGCTGGACGCCGCTTAGTTCCATCGTTATCGGTCCATGAGTCCGTTCACTTTAGTGCGGGTGACCTGGCAGTGCAAACCCAGGAAATACTTTGTTGCATTCCCTGTAAACGGTATAAACGTCGCTGACTATTGTTGACTCGCCGACTGGTCGCCTCACGTGCCACGACCCAAAATTCTTGTATTTCAACACGTTCCTTACGAGCCGCTCGGGACGCTGGACCCGCTATTGCGCGAGGCGGGATTCCGGATTCGCTATGTCAACTTCTGGCGGGAGCCCGAGCAGCGCCCCGAACTGGACAAGTACGCGGCGATCGTCGTTTTGGGCGGTCCGATGAATGCGGACCAGATCGACAGGCACCCGAATCTGATCACGGAGGTCGAGATACTTCGGGAGGCCGTGGCGCAGGACATGTCGGTGCTCGGCATCTGCCTGGGGGCGCAGTTGCTCGCAAAGGCACTCGGTGGCTCGGTGTCGAGGAACCCGACGCGCGAGGTCGGCTGGTACGACGTCGAGCTGACCGAGGAGGTCGAGCGAGACCCAGTACTATCGACCTTCGCTCCTCGGCAGCGCGTATTTCAGTGGCACGAAGACGGTATCGCGCTGCCGCCGGATTGCGTGCACCTCGCCAGTTCGTCCGCGAGTGCCGTGCAGGCTTTTCGGCACGGCGAGCATGCCTACGGCTTCCAGTTTCACCTCGAGGCGGACGGGCTGATCATCGAGCGCTGGCTAACCGTTCCCGAGAATCAGGCCCTGCTCGCTGAAGAAGGCGAGCGAATCGACGTCGAGGGCATTCGACGTCAGGTGCCGGGAAGTATCGGTGCGCTGGAGTCTCTTAGCCGGCAGACCTTTTCACGCTGGATCGATCGATTCGAATTCGGTCCGCGGCGGCGCGCTTTACCGTCTCGTTAAAGTCATAAGGTCGGGGCCTGTTCGCCCCCCTGCGATGTGCCCTGCCGGAGTTCATTCTCCGCCCGGTAAGGCCGAGAGAGCGCCGCGTAGCACGGCTACACAAGCGATTGAGAACGCAGCCGGGCGGAGAATGGGCCCGGCCCGGAGGGTTGTCGTAAGGCAACAGGGCTCATCGCAGAGGGGCGAGCAGGCCCTAGTGAAGATCGAAGTCGCGCCACTCGAGCGGTGGCTCCTGCATCAGCGCGACCTGTTCGCGCAGCGTGAGGACATGCTCGTCCCAGTAGCGGCGCGTATCGAACCAGGGGAACGCCTGCTTGAACGCCGGGTCGTCCCAGCGCCGCGCGAGCCACGCCGCATAGTGCATAAGTCGCAGACTTCTTAGCGCTTCGATGAGATTGAGTTCGCGGGCATCGAAGCGGCGGAACTCCTGATAGCCCTTGAGCAGGGCCCCGAGCTGCGGCGTCTGCTCATCGCGATCGCCGGACAGGAACATCCAAAGATCCTGCACTGCCGGGCCCGTGCGGGCGTCGTCCAGATCGACGATATGAAATCGATCGCCCGCAACGAGCACGTTGCCGGGATGAAAATCGGCGTGCAGGCGAAGCTCCTGCACGTGGCCAACGCGCGCGAAGCAGTCCTCCACGCCGGCAAGCACCAAATCGGCGACGCTCGCGTAGACTTCGTACATCTCGTCTGGAATGAAGTCCGATTCCAGCAGGAAATCGCGAGACTCGGTCCCATAGGACTCGATATCGATTCGCGGCCGGTAATCGAACTCAGCCGTTGCGCCGACCAGGTGGATGCGCGCAACGAAGCGTCCCAGTTGTTTGAGCTGATCCTCGTCATCGAGCTCGGGCGCCCGCCCGCCGTGGCAGGGGTAGACCGCGAGCCGGAACGGGCCGGTCTGGAACAGTGTTTCTTCGTCGATCTCGAGCGGCGCGACGACGGGAATGTCCTGATCGGCCAGCTCCAAAGCGAAATCGTGCTCTTCGATGATGGCGTCGTCATCCCAGCGCCCCGGGCGGTAGAACTTGACGACGATATCGTCGCCATCCTCGATGCCGATCTTGTAGACGCGGTTCTCGTAGCTGTTCAGCGCGAGGAAGCGGCCACTGCACAGGAATCCGAGCTCGTCGAGCACGTCGAAGATGTCGGCGGGCTGCAGATTCGTGTAAGCGAGTGTGTATTCGTCATTCATTGTGGGTTTCCGAGGGGTGGCGCATTATAGGGGTTAGCGTGTAGAAACGGTCACGAGACTGTAAGCCGGTGCAAATGTGCGTAGGGCCGGCCGGCTAGATCGAAGGGATGACAGCGAATATGAAGCGATTTATTGCTGCAGTGGCGGCAACTGTAATTGGGATGTCGGCGTGCGGCGCAGACGTATCGGAGCCTGGCGTGGAGGGCGGACCGGCTTGCCAGTCTGACGTCGCCTTCGGGCTATCTGAATCTTGTCGGTTTGTTCTGGCTCGAGCCCGGTGTGACGACATTCGGCGGCGATGCCGACAACGACCTCGTATTCCCGGGAGCCGACGCTGGGAGAATGGGTACCTTCGAATTCGGTGAGGACGGGGTCACGATGTCAGTCGCCGATGGCGTCGACGTCCGCATCGATGACGCAATCGTGACGAGCGTCTTCATGCCCGATGACACGCGCGAAGACAATTTGACGGCGACATACGGCACGCTGGCATGGACCGTCATCAATCGGCAGGGCATGGTTGGCGTGCGCCTGTTCGATTACGAGAACCCCGTCGCCGCCAATCTGCCGCCGATCCCGCAGTACGACATCGACGAACGCTGGCGCATACCCGCCGTTCTTCGGCTCTACGATGAGCCTCGGATCGCGAACGTCGGCACGGTCATTGAGGGACTGGGATACCACCCGGAGATGCCGGGAGTCGTGGAGTTCGAGATCGACGGAGAAACGCACACGCTGGAGGCGTATGCATCGTCGAACAATCGGCTGTTTTTCGTCTTTGGCGACCGTACCAGCGGCCGCGAAACCTACCCTGCAGGTCGCTTTCTTTATGCCGATGCTCCCGGTGAAGACGGGATGACCATGCTCGACTTCAACATGGCCTACAACCCGCCGTGCGCGTTCAACGACTTCGCTACCTGCCCGGTGGCATCACCGCGAAATCGTCTGCCAGTCGAGGTCACCGCGGGCGAGAAATATATCGACGCCCTGCACGTGGGCGTCAGCGATCACTGATCGAGTATTTCGTAACTAATTCCAGCGTTTTTCGTCAACCGCTCGAACAGCGGCTCGGCCATGGCTGACGCAGACGTCAGCACTCCGCCATCCGATTCGAGCTCGTCCTGCGCAAGACAGACCGCCGCTTCGCTGAGCATCTTGCTCGTGCTGCCATAGCCCGGGTCGCGGTCGCCTGTGATCTTGCTGACGATAAGTGTGCCGTCCGCCAGGTGTCCGAAATGGCGCAGATTGAAGAAGCCATTCTCGCGGGCGTTGCGGTCAGGCCCGTCCCCGGGTTCGGGTAACACGAAACGCTTCATGAAGCTGCGCGTCGAGTCATACGACGCACCGACGACCAGCGCGCCGACGCCGAGCTGAATCGCCGTCGCTTTGAGCCGGCCGCCAACGCCGCTTCCGGTGAGGACCGCCTCGTCGTAGCGGAAGTCTCGGCCATACGGGAATCCGGCCAGCGCATGACTGCGGCGAACGATCTTGGTGTTTATCGCCGCCATGACGAACGGGGCCGACCACTTGCCCGCATCCTCATCGAAACGTACGTCGCTCTGCTCGCGTCCATCCGGGCCCTCACGGCAGTCCGGCGGATTCAAGGCATACGGGTCGGCCAATATGCGGGCGATGTTGCGGTCGCGACGACTCTCCTCGATGAGGTTGAGAAGGCTCGCGATCGTGCCGCCGCTCGCGCCGCCGCGTGTCGCGACGACCCCGAGTCTGATCGACTTGCAGTAATCCCCGTGGCGTTTCTTCGCCTCCCGCTGCAGGAACCAAACCCCGATGTCCATCGGTATCGAATCGAAGCCACAGGAGTGCACGATCCTCGCACCGCTGGCTACGGCTGCGTCATGGTGCTCGTCGATCATCGCTCGGATCCATTGCGGCTCGCCGGCAAGGTCGCAGTAGTGGGTCCCGTTCTTCACGCAGGCGGCCACGAGGGGCGATCCGTACTTGGCGTAAGGTCCGACCGTCGTCAGTACGACCTTCGTCCGTGCCGACATCGAATCCAATGCCGCTTCATCGAAACTGTCGGCCACGATCGTCGGCAACGACTGCCCACTATCGCCGAGTGAGGCTTTGAGGGCGTCGAGCTTGTCCTGACTCCGCCCGGCAATCGCCCAGCAGAGTTCGCCGCTAACGCCGTATCGCGCCAGCAGGTATTCCGCGACCAGAGCGCCCGTGAATCCCGTAGCACCCCACACGACAACATCAAAATCTCGTTCGCTCACAGTCTGCGCTCCATCAGCGCTACCGCCTTGGCGCCGGGTTCGTAATCGATGGTTCCCACCTGGCGGAATCCCATGCGCTCATGAAAGTGCATCGAGCTCGGATTCGGCGGGAAGATGTTGACCTCACAGGTCATTATCTCGACTTCGGACATCGCGGCCGCGAAATCGTCGTACAGACGCGACGCGAGACCGAACCGGCGTGCGTGCTCTGAGACGGCGATGCGGTCGACGTAGGCGAAATCGTCGTAGTTCTGGCAGAACCATCGGTAATTGCTGCTCTCGTAGCTCGTGCCGGGACGCAGACCGATCAGGAATGCCGCCAGACGGTCATCTGCAACAGCGATCCTGAAGTAATGCGCGTGCTCGCAAAACCAGCGCATCTTTTCGATCCCTACGTCGCCGACGGCAGGTACGTTGGCTTCATTGAGCGCCAGAACGTCGTCCAGGTCCTCGTGCAGAGCATCGCGTAAGGTGAAATTCATGGGCGCAGTGTAGGAGCAACGTGGACATGCCGCAAAGCCGCATCACTGTATTTTTCGCGCGTTTTTCGTATACTGCGGTGAAACGGCATCGACGTCAGTCGCCAATCAGACCGTTAGTATCAGATACCTTACTCACCGCGTCGTCAGATCACCGCAATTGGCGGTGCTCTGGCTGTTGTCACCACCAGAGCGGGGCAGACCCGTAAGGAAGAGGAGTCCATGTTGAAATCATTGAGCAAGCTTGCCGCGGCTGCCGTCGTGTTTTCCGTTTTAGTACTTGCCGGTTGCGATGCCGACGACAAGTCTGAAAGCGCTTTCGCCGACGAAGACAGTATCCTGCGCTACGTGCCGGCCGATACGCCATACCTGCTGGCTACCGGCGAGCAGTTGCCTGACGACATGCTCGACGACCTCGAGCCGAAGATCGACGAAATGATGGACTCCTACCAGGTCATGTTCCGCGCGATCTTCGATTCGGCTATCGCCGACTCCGGAATGCATATGTCCGCCGACGAGCGCGAGGCATTCGCCGCGATAGCCACGGAGTTCATGTCGCTGTTCAGTATTGACGGCATGCGCGACGCAGGCTTCGAACGCGATTCACGAATGGTGTTCTTCGGGCACGGGCTTCTGCCGGTCTGGCGGGTCGAGGTCAGCGACGAACAGAAATTCGAAGCTGTGATTGCTCGTTTCGAAGAAGCGGCGGCCGCTTCAATGAGCGTCGGCGAAATCGACGGCCAGCAATATCACTACGTCGGTGACGACGAAGCCAGCCTGATCATCGGTGTCTTCGACGGCAGTGCTGTGTTCACTGTTCTGCCGGGATTTTTCGGCGATGACGAACTGCGCCAGCTGTTGGGACTGCAGCTGCCGGCAGAGAATATCGCATCGACATCGATCATCACGGATATCGCTTCAAAATATGGCTATACAGACCATTTTGTCGGATTCGTGGATGTCACGCGCATCGTGTCCACATTCGTAGAGGAGGCGACGGGCCTCGACGCGGCGCTGCTCGAAGCCGCGGACTACGACGACAGCGAACTGTCGCCAGTTTGCCGCCAGGAGATCATGGAAGCGGCAGGCGTCGCACCGCGGATGGTCTTCGGCTACGACTCCGTGGAGAGGCGCGAAATGAGCGGCTCCATGGTGATTGAACTGCGTGACGATATCGCCAGCGGCATGATGGACCTCACTTCAATCGTTCCAGGCCTCGGATCTGACCCCGGCGGGTTCTTCTCCATGGGTATGAGTTTCGACCTCGCGGCATTGCGCTCCTTCTATGAAGCGCGGCTCGACGCCGTGGAAGCCGATCCATATCGTTGTGAGTACTTCGACGACATGCAGGCCGGGCTGGAGCAGGGTCGCGCGGCATTGAACCAGCCGCTGCCGCCGGTGGCCTACTCGTTCCGAGGTTTCAACGCTGTTGTCGATAACATCGAAGGTCTGGACTTGGGGTCAAATTCCCCGCCGGAATCGATCGATGCGAGTCTGCTGATAGCGATGGACGACGCACAAGCGATGGTGGCCATGGGCGCGATGTTCAGTCCGGAGATCGCGTCATTGAATCTGGAAGCCGGTGGAGACCCCATAAAGCTCGATTTGTCCGACCTGAATGAGCTCTCCGACAACATCTACGCCGCCATGCTCACAGATGCCGTCGCCGTGTCGATCGGCGAAAGGGCCGAGAGCCGCGTGACCGAGGTCCTCAACGCCGAGCCGACAGAACCGCCGCCGTTCTTTAGCGTCACGATGGATGCCGGTACGTATTACGAGCTCATTGCCGAAAGCATGGTTCGTGACATGGAATCGATGCAGGGCGAAGACGGTGCTTCGCCGATGTCGCCTGAAGCTCAGGAGGCTGTGCGGGACGCGATGATTGCGGTCGGCGACATCTACGACCGTTTCGCGGTGGACGTGATGTTCACTGAGCATGGCGTGGAGCTCAGGTCGAAGGTTACTCTTGCAGACTAGGACTCTGCCGAATACTCGAGAGGACATTAAACAACGATGATCAGACTGTTGGTATCGAGCGCAGCCATGCTGCTGCTTGCATTGTGCGGAAACGCGCTGGCCGGTGACACCGGCGCGGTCTCCTCGCTCAAAGTAGGCATCGTCGAGGTCGTCGAGGCTGGCGCCGTCGAAGCCGTCGATGGCGTCACGTCGGCGGGACAACCGACTGGTGAGGCGCTGCAGGTATTCAGCGACAGCGGCTATGTCGCTGTCATCGACCTGCGTGGAGAACGTGAGGATCGCGGTATCGATGAGCGGGCTGCTGTGGAGGCGCTTGGCATGGACTACGTGGCGCTGCCGATACCGGGCCGCGAAGACATCAACTTCGAGAACGCGGCACGGCTCGACGCATTGCTTGAGGAATACGACGGTCCGGTCCTGGTCCACTGCGGAAGCGGTAATCGAGTCGGTGCGCTATTGGCACTGCGCGAGAGCCTCAATGGTGCGTCGGATGAAGATGCGCTGGAGCTTGGGCGCGAGGGTGGTATGACCAGGCTCGAGGGGCTCGTGCGGGAGCGGCTGGACGAGGCCGACCAGCCAAGATGAACGCACAGCAATGACGAAAACGAGAACGGCCCCGAATGGGGCCGTTTTTGCTTGAAGGGCCGCTCGATGAGCGGCCATTGTAGTTGGTGGGAATGGAGCGGCGCTGCGCGCCTCGCACTTCGTGCGTCTGTCGGCCGTCTCGCGGCCTCGGATGAACCGATTCGATTCTCGCCAAATAAGAAAGGGCCGCCAAAGGCGGCCCTTAATTGTTGGTGGAGGTGGCGAGAATCGAACTCGCGTCCGCAAGCCCTCTGCTCCGAGGTCTACATGCTTATTCCGTCTTTAATCTTACTGCGGGCTACCCGACGGGCAGGGAAAACTCACAGCCAGTTCGGTGAAAATTTAACGGTCGCCGCCCCGAACAAGCAGCTTCCGCGGTCCCGTGAAGTCGACCCCTGGGATCCGAACGCACGGGCACGTGCCGGCCAGAGGGCACTAAGCTGGTTTTTAAGCAGCTAGTGCGTAGTTGTCGTCGTTGGCAACTATGAGTTGTACAGCTGGATTTACGAGGTTATCTGTCCCTCGGCATGCACTCAGAGGTTCGCGACCCACGTCGAAGCCATGTCACCCCCATGTGCCGCTAGTGTATGGCCGCTGCAGAGGAAAACAATGACGCATTGCCGAAAATTATGGAGATTTATCTAATAAGTAACTTTAATAAACAGCTATAAATTATTGATAAATCATGATCCTTTCAGGATTCTTGCTTTCTGGCGATTCCAGTCACGGTCCTTGCTCGCCGCGCGTTTGTCGTGTTGTTTCTTGCCCTTGCCGAGGCCCAGCGCCAGCTTTGCGCGGCCCTTCGACCAGTGCAGATCGAGTGGGATGAGCGTGTAGCCCTTACGTTCGACCAGCCCCGAGAGCCGATCGAGTTCGGTCCGGTGCATGAGCAGTTTGCGGGACCGGGTCGGATCGGCTTTAACGTGCGTCGAGGCCGTCTTGAGCGGCGCCAGGTGGGCGCCGACCAGCCAGCCCTCGCCGTTGCGTATGTGAACATAAGCCTCGGCGAGCTGGGCATTCCCCGCTCTCAGGCTCTTGACCTCCCAGCCCGCGAGTTCGAGCCCGGCTTCGTAGGTGTCTTCGATCAGATCCTCGTGACGGGCTCGTCGATTGACGGCGATAACGTTACCTGCCGGCTTTTTCTTGCCTTTCTTGCTCATGGTTCCTTCAATGGCCCGACGCTTCGATTCGCGAGGGCCTGCGGGACGATCGGCGCGTAGCGCGGCGTAAACCGGGCATTCTATTTGTCAGAGTAATGGATTTGTATAAGAATCCCGCCACCGTGCGCCAAAGAGAAGAAAAATGCTAAGCAAACAGGGAAGCGACGGGGGCAAGCGTACATCCCTGCACGGGCACTGGTCATCGAGAATGGCCTTTATCCTGGCCGTCACAGGCTCCGCGGTCGGCCTCGGCAATATCTGGAAGTTTCCTTACATCGCCGGTCAGAACGGTGGCGGTGCGTTCGTGCTCGTCTATCTCCTCTGTGTGGTCCTCATCGGTATGCCGGTCATGATGTCGGAGATTCTGATCGGCCGCCGTGGTCGGCGAAATCCGATCGCCACGATGGAATTGCTGGGCAAGGAAGAGGGCAGCAGCGGCAACTGGAAATGGGTCGGCGGCATTGGCGTCGTCGCGGGCATCTTCATACTCTCGTACTACAGCGTCGTCGCTGGTTGGGTTCTGGCCTACGTGCCCAAGAGTATGTCTGGCGTGTTCGCCGGGGCCACGTCCGAACAGGTCAGCGCGATCTTCGAAAATTTCACGGGCAGTTGGTGGCAAGTGGGGCTGGCGCATACGGTCTTCATGGGATTGACGATTTTCGTCGTTGCCCGAGGCGTTGAACGCGGTCTCGAACAAGCGGTTCGATTCATGGTGCCGGCGCTGCTGTTTCTGATGCTCGTGCTGCTCGGCTACTCGATCAATTCAGGCTCTTTCGGCGAGGGCGTCGAGTTCCTGTTCACCCCGAAGTGGGAAGACCTGACGTGGGGAAGCGTGCTCGCCGCACTGGGCCAGGCGTTCTTTACCTTGAGTATCGGCATGGGCGCGGTCATGGCTTACGGTGCCTACCTGCCGGAAGAGACTTCGATTACCGGTGCATCGGGTGCCGTCGTCATTGCCGACACGATCATCGCGATTCTTGCCGGGCTGGTCATTTTCCCGCTCGTGTTCGCCAACGGTTTGAGTCCGGGAGAAGGGGCCGGGCTCGTATTCGAGACCTTGCCGCTCGCGTTCGGCGGCATGGCCGGCGGCGTCGTGTTTTCGTCCGTCTTCTTTGTCCTGTTGGCGTTCGCCGCCTGGACGTCGGCGCTCGGCCTGGTCGAACCGGCGGTCGCGTGGCTCGTCGAGCATCACAACCGGACTCGCGCGCAGGCTGCGGTCATGATCGGCGGACTCATCTGGTTTGTCGGACTCGGGTCGGTCCTGTCATTCAATGTTCTGTCGGAGCTCCGCTTTCTGGTTCGTGTCGATACGGACGGTGACGGCGTAAAGGACGCCTACGGCACCATCTTTAACAACGTCGACTTTCTGACCAGCAACATCATGCTGCCGCTGGGCGGTCTGCTGATCACGGTCTTCGCCGGCTGGGTCATGTGCCGTAACTCGACGGCTGACGAACTCGGCGGTGCGGGCACGACGTACAGGATCTGGCGGGTACTGGCCCGGTTCCTCGCGCCGCTCGGCATCCTGATCGTCCTGATCAACGCAGTAATGTCTTAGGCGCGGAGCGCTATGCGCACAGTCCACAGGAACATGCTCGTCACCTATACGTCCGAGCAGATGTACGCGCTGGTCGCCGATGTCGAGTCGTACCCGCAGTTTCTCCCGTGGTGCGAGCATGCATTAGTGCTTGTTCGCGACGGCGAGTGGATAGAGGCGGAACTCGAGATGCACCGCCGCGGTATCAGCAAGTCCTTCAGGACCCGCAACCGTCTCATCGAAGACACATCGATCTCGATGTCGCTGCTCGAAGGTCCGTTCAAGGATCTGGAGGGCCGGTGGTCGTTCCTGGCGCTTGGCGACGAAGGCAGCAAGGTCGCGCTGGACATCGAGTTCACGTTCGAAAGTCGCGTCACGGACATGATCTTCGGTCGCTTCTTCGAGCATACCTGCAATCACCTGATCGAGGCCTTCACGAGGCGGGCGGATCACATGTACGGCGAAGGCAATTGATCACCGTCGAGGTCGTGTTCGCGCAAGCGGACGAGCAGCGGCTCATCGAACTCGAGGTCGAGGACGGGACCTCGGTCGCCGATGTCCTGGAGGTTTCCGGCATCTACACGCACTTTCGCGACGCGAATCTGCGTGAGCTTCCGGTCGGAATCTGGGGCAGGGTCGTGTCGCGAGACGCCGGTGTAAGGGAGGGCGATCGGGTTGAGCTGTACCGGCCGCTCGAGATGGATCCACGAGAGGCCAGGCGGCTACGCGCTAAAGATCAGGCGCCAGTTCCTGATCGCGGCGGATCTCGCTGACCCTGTCGTTCTCGAAGAAGATCGAGATCCAGCGCTTGAAGGAGGCATCGTTTCGACCGATGCGCAGATAGTAGACGTAGTCCCAGCGGTTGGCGTGGAAGGGATCCTCGACCATCGGTGTACCCAACAGGAAGCGAACCTGACCGCGAGTCATGTCCAGGGCGACCTGATCGAGGTCTTCCTGCTTGATCAGATTTCCCTGGGAAATGTTCGCTCTGTACACGCAGCCGGTGTT